>LVCQ01000067.1 GCA_001644975.1 Piscirickettsiaceae bacterium NZ-RLO1 | reverse complement strand
GGGCGTTATGATTTATTGGCACAATGTTTATATACTCAATTGGCATTTATCATGCCAAATTATCGACGTGTTATTTTAGTGCCTCATTCTATTGGTGGAATTTTGGCAACAGCGCTTTGTCAAACGAACTTAAAAAGCTCTATTTCTGGTGTTTTTGCATTAGAAACGAGCTTAACGCAATATGGTTCTTATTTAAGTGAAAAAGTTTCAAATATAATTAAACAAGGGGAAAAATTTAATCTATGGTTTGCAGAGTTTAAAAATAATATATACCAGCAGGGCCATCAAGATGAAATTGCCCGGATTTATTACGCTAGTTTGTGTTTAGCGGATCCAGGAGCGTTTTTAGCTTTGGCTTTGGCAACACGAAAAACTGCTACTGAAGTTTCGGCGCAAGAATTTACTAATAGTAGTGGTGCTGCTTTTGCTATGTTAGATATTTCAAAAGCATATTGTCTGG
The DNA here is from genome assembly GCA_001644975.1 of Piscirickettsiaceae bacterium NZ-RLO1. GTDB lineage: Bacteria > Pseudomonadota > Gammaproteobacteria > Piscirickettsiales > Piscirickettsiaceae > Piscirickettsia. Next base: position 14,475 of record LVCQ01000067.1, on the reverse strand, counting down.
GGGTTGAGGGTAATCAGCTGCAGAGTTTACCTTTTTTGCAGGCTAAAGGGATTACAACGTTGAGGCTACCGACTTCATCTCATTGGGTTGCGCAAAGTTGTCCAAGTGAGTTTATCGGGGAATTAAAGGCATTTATTGCTAAGTTAGACTGAGACTGAGAGAGTTTGATGAAATTGTGAGTTATCGGTTATGCAAATGTATACAGCACATTAAAGACTGTTGAAGTGGATAGCCGGTGGGAACCTTCAGTACTATTGGAAAAATAGGTTGTATTAAATTGTGCTTGCAGGCCAAGATTGTCCCTTAATTGTGTCGTCAGAGCCGTGACGGTATTAATTGTTGTTAAGTCTGATGTGTAGGTTGGCGTGATTGTTTCTGTAAACGTAGTTTTGTCATTGATTTGCCAGTTTAGATCTATTTGGGTGTTTATGCTTAATGTTCTATTTGGCTCTTCAGCGCCTTGAACTTTCAATTGCTGATAGCCTGGGCCAATTTGTGCATCAACTATCATAGTTTGATTATGATAAACGGTATAGCCATAGCCCAGAGAATAATTCCATAAGTAATCATTACCATTGAATCGATCGTAATTATAAGTAAGGCCATTATAGAAAAAGCTGTTATCTCCAAATAAGTAATTTGCTTGTGTTGCGATATTGTATTGATCTGTACTTAGGCCATTATCAGATGAGTGTTCGTATTGTTGGTCAATTTTTGTTGAAAAAGTCCAGGGTGCTGATGCGTATTTTAAATTGAGTGTTGTGCTGCCTTTTTGAGAAGGGTTATCCCCTGTATTAATAATTGCGCCAGCGCCAATATTGGTTCCTTGCCAGGGATTTGGAGCTGATGTTGCAAGTGTTGTGCTTTTTTGATAGTTTGCTTTGAGCTTCATTAATTGCTGTTGGCTTGTAGCGAGTTCTTGTTGCTGCTGTTTAATATGCCGTTGTAACAATTGGAAGCTTGCTAGTGTAGGAGTTGAAGCTGAATGGACGATTATGGTAATTATGAATGCAATAGCTAACAGAAGAAATTTTTTCAGCACAACATAAACTCTTTTTTATAAGATATAGTACGAGTATAGTGAGGAAAGTTCAAATGTTTTTGATTTAATGTGAAAAACTTGAATTTTTAATGCTGGTTTTCTTAGATTTTGTGGCCGCGAGCATGCAATATGATCTATGTTTTTTAAAACATGAAATTTTACAAAAAATTTATTTATTTATAATAAATATGACCACTTTTTAGGTGTTTTATTTTTTAAGTGGCTTTAGGTTTAGATGCTGGCGTCCTTTTTAAAGAAAATTTTAGTTTGGTAAATTTTATCAATTAATAACACGAGTCTCATGATTTAAACTTATCTCGAAGGTGAAATAATATTCATTTCTTGAGTTAATACTGAGCCTGAATTTGACGATGGTTTAGTCTTGTTCGTAAGGCTTTTTCATTTCAATAATTTTCGTTTGTACGTATTAGTGCCGAGCCAGCGCGAGCCTGATATATTTGAATGTGTACTTATTATATTTAAATCGAAGCGGGTTAAAATAAATATTTATTTTTTATAATATATTTATATATTATTTGTTGTTTTTTTTGTTAAAGTTTATTTTTTTCTGTTAATTTTAAGTGTTATGGTGATTTAAATATGCGCTTCTAAATCTAGTTAGAAATACTGTCATGATTTTCATTATGGGATGACGGGGAATGGTGAACTATTATAGTTAGTTATGCATAGTGTCGACTCACCTTGTGTGAATCTACACTATGCAAATATTCAGGGCCACCTCTTGCAGAGTTATTATTATCCTAAGCTACTCAGTCTGATAACAAGCTGATTATTTTAATTTACGGCGTGAGATCGCAATTAATCTGTATAAAGCCTCATTTTATTTAATATTGTGTATAAGTAATGCTTTATGTTTTATTTTGTTTTTTAATGGTAGAAAAGTGCTGATGGTCTAGTTGACTGAGAAAATCTAAACGAGATTTGATGTTTTTCTCAAGCCCGGATTCTTTCGGCTGATAATAATAGCAATGGCCCTGTATATTATCTGGTAAATAGTTTTCCCCTGCTGCATAGCTATATGGTTCATCGTGAGCATAGCGATAGTTTTTGCCATAGTTAAAATCTTGCATCAGCGCTGTTGGAGCATTACGAATATGTAATGGTACTTGGGCGTTAGGGTAATTTTTAGCATCTTGCATGGCAGATTTAAATGCACGATATACAGCATTACTTTTAGGTGCACAGGCTAAATAAGTGACTGCATGCGCGAGGGCAAGCTCGGCTTCAGGTGAGCCTAAACGTTCGATAACATCCCAGGCATTTAACGTCAGTTGCAAAGCACGTGGGTCGGCATTACCTATATCTTCAGAAGCGGTGCGCACGAGACGGCGAGCAATATACAGCAGATCACAACCACCATGTAACATTCTGGCGAGCCAAAAAAGAGCCGCATTGGGATGTGAGCCACGAATTGATTTATGGAGGGCAGAAATTAAATCATAAAACTGATCGCCACCTTTATCAAAGTGTCCGATATTCTCACCAAGGAAATCGTTAAAATGGGCCGCTGTGATTTGTATCACCGGGTGTGTGGTGGTCTCTTTATTATTAGGGGAGTTAATCTGGACGAGCTGCTCTAAACCATTGAGTAACCGTCTGGCATCCCCTGCAGCATAGTTAATGAGCTTATTCTGCAAATTTTCTGGAAATTGAATCGTATAATGGCCAAATCCTGCGGGATGGTGTATTGCACGTTCAAGTATTTGTGCTAAATGGCTAGGGTTTAAGGTGTGTAGTTTATAGACGTGTAGGCGTGAGATTAGCGCCCGGTTGATTTCAAATGAGGGGTTTTCGGTGGTTGCGCCAACAAGCGTAAATAAGCCCTCTTCGACAAAAGGCAAAAAAGCATCTTGTTGAGACTTGGAAAAACGGTGAATTTCATCAATAAATAGCAGAGTTTGTCTGTTATCTCGTTGATTTTTTCGTGCTTGCTCGGCAGCGCTACGAATCTCTTTAAGACCGGCCATAATGGCAGAGCACTCGATAAATTCAGCGTGAATATGCTCAGCTAATAAGCGTGCTAGTGTGGTTTTACCGGTGCCACTTGGCCCCCAGAGTATTAGGGAGGGGCAGCCTTGTTGTAGGTGCACTGAGCTTAGTGGCCCCGAGGTAAGGTGTTCTTGTCCAATAATTTCACTTAAATTTTTTGGACGTATGCGGTGAGCAAGCGGGGCTGTTGTCAGGGTATCATCAAATAAATCACGCATGGGATTTCAGCTAGTTCTTTGGGATAACCGCTATACTTTAAATAAGTTAGCCATAAAAATAAAGGGGCAGATGGATGGGAAAGTTTTGGTTGGGTGGAGCATTATTATTAGCCGTGTGGTATGGGTTGTCATATTTGGTTTTTAATTGGTGGGGAGTGATTTCGGCAATGGTTGTAACGTTGTTTTTTACTGTGGTCTTTCACTATTTTCATACGGCTGAGAAAAAAATTGGGGATAAGAAAGGCTAGTTTTCTTCCTTGATGATGATTTACAATTGTTTTCTAGCCATGATTGCTGATGCGGGAAATGGTATTTTTCTCATCGACAAAGATTGCCACCGGTTTGTGGTTGATTGCTTCTTTTTCATCAATAATGCAATAGCTACAGATGATGACCAGATCACCTTTTTGCACATGACGTGCTGCAGCGCCGTTGAGGCAAATTTCCCCAGGACCACCCGGAATGACATAGGTCGTTAAGCGTGCGCCGTTGTTGCAGTTATAAATATCCACTTGCTCATATGGGATGATTCCTGCCGCATCATACAGGGCGGGGTCGATTGAAACAGAGCCTTCGTAGTTTAAATCAGCATCAGTGACTGTTGCACGATGAATTTTTGCCTTTAACATATTCAGTTGCACGTGATCATCCCCTTGGTATTGACTTAAAGTAGATCCAATCTAGAATGGCTTTTGCTTTCTAAACTAGCTTTTTAACTCTAAAATTATGATTAATTTGGCCTGCGGCCTGTATTTTTAGCTTTGACTAAAGAGCAAAGCGATCTGAATTTTACTGATAAATTAGTTTAAATGCAAACCGAGTGTTTATATTTCTATAGATTTGAGGTTTTAACGGTTACATCAGGATCGTAGATTGGGTTGCCAGACTTAATTACTGTATTTTTGGCTATACCTAAATTTTTATCTTTAATCTTGCAAATTAATCTTGCAAATTTTTGCAATAGCAATAATTTTAGTCTTGTTAATTTAGTTTCTTTTGATTCTGGTAATTTCCAATTCAGGTGAAAAAACCCTTAGGTCAGTTGACTATAGTCGCTTCAGCATAAATTGTGTGATAAGATCGTGTTCCATGTTAAATACATGAAGTTAAAGTGAATGACACGATATATATTTGTTACTGGTGGTGTGGTTTCCTCTTTAGGTAAAGGACTCACAGCAGCCTCTCTTGCCGCCATACTTGAAGCGCGCGGCTTAAAAGTTAATCTTAAGAAATTTGATCCATATATTAATGTTGATCCAGGGACGATGAGTCCATTTCAACATGGTGAAGTGTTTGTGACGGAAGATGGCGCAGAAACGGATTTAGACCTTGGGCATTATGAGCGTTTTGTCACAACGACGATGACACGCTTTAATAATGTGACCTCTGGTCGCGTGTATCAAGAAGTCATCATGAAAGAGCGCCGTGGAGATTATTTAGGCGGTACTGTTCAGGTGATTCCTCATATTACTGATGAGATTAAACGCCGTGTTGTTGAGGGTAATGGTGATGCTGATGTCGTGATGATCGAAATTGGCGGCACGGTCGGCGATATTGAATCATTACCATTTTTAGAGGCGATTCGCCAGTTAGGTGCTGAGCTGGGGCATCATCGTAGTTTATTTATTCACTTAACCTTAGTGCCTTATTTAGGGGCCGCTGGCGAGCTTAAAACGAAGCCGACACAGCACTCGGTGAAAGAGCTACGTTCGATCGGGATTCAGCCGGATGTTTTGATTTGTCGTTCTGAGCATGACTTACCAGAGTCTGAACGCCGTAAAATTGCTTTATTTACTAATGTTGAAGAGCGAGCAGTGATTTCTTGTGTCGATGTGAAAACGATATACTCACTGCCGCGGGCATTGTATGAGCAAAAGCTCGATGAAATTATTGTTGATCACCTAAAAATAGATGCTCCGGTCGCTGACTTAGCTGATTGGGATCGGGTCGTGCACGCCAAGCTTAATCCAGAGCAAGCTGTGACCGTCGCTATGGTGGGTAAATATGATCTGACGGATGCGTATAAATCAATTAATGAAGCCTTAGATCATGCGGGCATTCAAAGTAAAACTGAGGTCAATATTGAATATATTGATGCTGAGGAGATTGAGAAAAAAGGTGCGCAAGCGATATTAACAGACTATGATGCTATTTTAGTGCCTGGGGGCTTTGGCGATCGTGGTGTTGAAGGTAAGATATTGGCATCTCAATTTGCCCGTGAAAATCAGATTCCTTATCTTGGTATTTGTTTAGGGATGCAGGTGGCAGTGATTGATTACGCACGTCATTGTGCTGGGCTGGAAGGCGCGAATAGCTCTGAATTTGATCCAGATTGTAGTTATCCTGTGATCGCATTAGTGAAAGAGTGGTTGACTGAGGATGGCGCTTTGCAAACGCGTGATGCGGATGTTGATTTAGGTGGTAGCATGCGCTTAGGTGGACAAGTTTGTGTGCTAAAACAAGGCTCAATGGCAGAGCAGGCGTATGGCCAAAGTCAGATCGTCGAGCGCCATCGTCATCGTTATGAAGTGAATGAGCGTTATGTGGCAGAGCTTGAAAAAGCGGGCTTAAAAATTTCTGGTCGTTCTGAAGATGGCAAGCTCGTTGAAATGATTGAGGTTGAAGGGCATCCTTGGTTTGTGGCTTGTCAGTTTCATCCTGAGTTTACATCGACACCGCGTAGAGGACATCCGTTGTTCTTTGGGTATATTAATGCTGCGATTGCGCACAGAGTAAAAAGTAGAGGATAGGACAGTATGCACATTGCAGGTATGAAGGTCGGTTTGGATCAGCCATTTTTCCTAATCGCAGGCCCTTGTGTGATTGAAAGTGAAGGGTTGGCATTAGATACCGCAGGTTATTTAAAAGAAATGACTGAGCGTTTAAATATTGCCTTTGTGTATAAGTCATCATTTGACAAGGCGAATCGCTCGTCTCATAGCAGTTTTCGTGGCATGGGTGTTGAGCAAGGTCTAGCGATTTTGCAAAAAGTCAAAGAGCAGATCGGTGTGAGTGTGTTAACCGATGTGCATGAAGATACACCTTTGGATGAAGTCAGCAGTGTTGTTGATATTTTACAAACTCCGGCGTTTTTATGTCGGCAGACAAATTTCATTCAAAATGTTGCGCGTTGTAATAAACCGGTAAATATTAAAAAAGGTCAGTTTTTAGCACCTTGGGACATGAAGCATGTAGTAGAAAAAGCGCGTGCAGTAGGTAATCAGCAGATTATGGTGTGTGAACGCGGGGCATCATTTGGCTATAATAATCTAGTTTCAGATATGCGTTCGTTGGCGGTAATGCGTGAAACTGACTGCCCGGTGGTATTTGATGCAACTCATTCAGTGCAGTTACCTGGTGGGCAAGGCTCTTCTTCAGGTGGGCAGCGTGAATTTGTGCCTGTGTTGGCACGGGCTGCAGTCGCTGTGGGCATCGCAGGTTTATTTATGGAAACCCACCCAACGCCTGAAAAGGCTTTAAGCGATGGGCCAAATAGTTGGCCAATGCAGCAGATGGAAGAATTACTTAGTCAATTAGTCGCTGTGGATCAAGTGGTTAAGTCGACTGGGTGGATAGAAGATACAGTGAAATAATAGTGAGTGAAGGAGTGTTCAGTGAGAATTAAACAGATTATTGGTCGTGAAATTTTAGACTCTCGCGGTAATCCAACGGTTGAAGCGGATGTGATGTTAGAATCGGGCGTGGTTGGCCGCGCTGTCGCTCCCTCTGGTGCCTCTACAGGGTCGCGTGAAGCTTTAGAATTGCGCGATCAAGATGCTCAACGCTATATGGGCAAAGGTGTATTAACTGCTGTTGATAATATTAATACTAAAATTCGCGATTTGCTCGTGGGTAAAGATGCGGCTGACCAAAGTGCGATTGATGGTGCCATGATTGAGTTAGATGGCACTGAAAATAAGTCGAGCTTGGGGGCTAATGCAATGTTGGCGGTTTCTTTAGCTGCAGCAAAAGCGGTCGCTTTAGAGCAAGGTGTGCCTTTATATCAATACTTATCAACCGGCCAGTTGAGTATGCCGGTGCCGATGATGAATATTATCAATGGTGGCGAGCATGCCGATAACAATGTTGATATGCAGGAGTTTATGATTGTGCCGGTAGGGGCACCGACTTTTGCTGAAGCGTTGCGTTATGGTGCAGAAATCTTCCACACCTTAAAGAAAATTTTAGCCAAGCGCGGTTTAAATACAGCGGTGGGTGACGAAGGGGGCTTTGCGCCGGATTTACCTTCGAATCAAGCAGCAATTGAAGTGATTTTAGAAGCCATAGCAGCCGCAGGCTATCAGGCTGGTAAAGACATTTTTATTGGTTTGGATCTAGCCAGTTCTGAATTTTATAAAGAAGGTAAATATCATTTAACCTCGGAGGATAAAGTCCTATCGTCGTCTCAAATGGTGGATTACTTAGAAGATTGGGTCAAGCGCTATCCGATTATTAGCATTGAAGATGGTTTGGATGAAAGCGATTGGGCAGGCTGGGCAGAATTGACTGCGCGCTTAGGCAAGCAAGTCCAGCTCGTCGGCGATGACTTATTTGTGACTAATGCCGCAATTTTAGAGCAGGGTATTAAAAAAGATATTGCAAACTCTATTTTGATTAAGCTCAATCAAATCGGTACGTTAAGTGAGACATTAAAAACTATTCAGATGGCCAAAGGGGCAGGATATACTAACGTAATTTCCCACCGTTCGGGAGAAACAGAAGATACGACAATTGCCGACTTAGCGGTTGCAGTGGCTGCTGGACAAATTAAAACGGGCTCACTCTGTCGTAGTGATCGCATGGCAAAATATAACCAATTGTTACGCATTGAAGGTGAGCTTGGTGAAAAAGCAGTCTATCCAGGTATCTCTGTATTTAAGCATATTCATTAATAACAGAGCTATGATTAAATAAATAAGGGGGTGGTTCATCCCCCTTTTTTATTACTTTAATGATGATTATTTAAGGAGGGTGCATGACGTTTAAAGAACGTTGTTTTGTCACTTTCTTAGGTGTACTGTTATTGCTGTTGCAATTTAATTTATGGTTTGGGCAAGGCAGTGTGGCAAATTTGGGTGAATTAAATCATAAAATAGCTATTCAAAGTGATAAAAATAAAACCTTAAGTCACCGTAATGAGCAGCTTGAAGCTGAAATTTTTACCTTAAAGCAAGGAAATGCCTCGATTGAAGCGCGCGCCCGTCGCGAGTTGGGGATGATTAAACCTGGGGAGGTTTATTATCAGTTTATTGGTGACCAAAATAATAAAGCAGATAAAGCAAAAATAGATCAATAACTAAATTAAGAGAATTCCGTGAATATACCATTATCGTTTAATTGGCATTACCTCAATACAGCACCTCATATTTCTTGCAATTATAAGGGCAAGCCTGATGATTTCCAGGTGGATGAAGTTCCCTTATTAGACCCTGAACAATTTTCAGGCCAGGGTGAGCATATTTTTTTACATATTGAAAAAAAGGCGACGAATACTGAATGGTTGGCTAAAGAGCTGGCTCGATTTGCCGATATCCCGGTGCGTGATGTGAGTTTTGCTGGCTTAAAAGATCGTGATGCACTGACAACGCAATGGTTTAGCTTGCGAATTCCGGGTAAGCGTGAGCTTGATTGGTCTTTATTAAACAATGATAAAATCCGTGTTTTAGCAATAGGTCGTCATCAAAAAAAACTAAGGCGAGGGCAGCTTGCGGGCAACCGCTTTCGTTTAGTGCTGAGAAATTGTCAGGGAGATAAAGCACTTTGGCAACAGCGTTTAGAGTTGTTAAAAACTCAAGGGGTACCCAATTATTTTGGTCCTCAGCGTTTTGGTCGAGAGGGAAATAATATTCAAGCGGCCCTAGCTATGTTTGAGGGTAGGCGGGTGAAGCGCCAACAAAAAAGTATTTATCTATCAGCTTTGCGGGCTTACTTATTTAATCAGGTGCTTTCAGTGCGGTTGGCAAGAGGTTTAGCCAATACCGTTATGCTTGGTGATGTGATGAATTTAATGGGCTCAAATAGTATTTTCAGTGTCGATGAGCTAAATGATGGTCTGCATGATGAGCTAAAAAAACGTCTGCATGAGCGTGATATTGTTTTAACAGGTCCGTTAGCAGGTAAAGCAAAACAGGATAAAAATAATACGACCCCAGCAGCTGTTTTTGAGCAAGAGGCTCTGGCTGCGGCAGGTTTAGAAACGTGGCAGCAAGGTTTAATTCAATATGGTTTAGACGCTGATCGCCGTGCTTTATTTGTTTATCTGCGTGATTTTAACTGGCATTGGCTCGATGATCATACCCTGGAATTACAGTTCTTTTTAGCAAAAGGGAGTTTTGCCACATCCGTCTTGCGTGAGTTGGCCAATTGTGAGCGCGCTGAGCTTGCTGTTGCTGAAGAAGCTAAATAATTTGAGCAAGAAAAAATATCTCTATCATATCTTCATATGATCTATGTGCTGAGTGCTTAAACGTTTGATTGCAATATAAGCAGACAGCACTTTCAATTCAGATTTAATCTAAATCTAGCCTAGCCTAGCCTAGCCTAGTTTAATTTAATAGTCCGTATTTCTAACTTAATAGACCTTAACTAATTAAGAGGAGTGTTTAGGTGCCAGTGGTTAAACAAGGTCAGCGTCATATTTCCCCTTGGGGAATGATGTTGTGTTCTGTCAGTGCGATTTTAGGTTCGGGTTGGTTATTTAGTAGTTTTTATAGTGCACAGCTTGCAGGAGCAGGTGCGATTATTGCTTGGATGCTTGGTGGGGTACTTATCTTATGTGTGGCGTTTAGTTTTGCTGAGACATCCACCTTATTGCCAGTCGGAGGAGGCAGTGCTTATTTACCGTTTTTAACGCATGGTAATATGGTGAGTCTGGTTTTAGGCTGGATTACTTGGTTAACTTTCGCAACATTACAATCTGTTGAGGTTCAAGCAACTTTACAGTACTTGGCAAATTTATGGCCAGCGTTATTACAACCTGAGACAACGTCACTCTCGACAACCGGCATGGGTGTGGCAATGGCCTTAATGTTGCTATTTAGTTCATTAAATATTTATTCATTGCGTTGGGTGATTCGGTTAAATAATATTTTGACTTATTGGAAAATTTTAGTGCCGGTGATGATCGCTGTGGCGTTAATGTTTACTCATTTTTCTGCAACAAATTTTCATTATCAGGGGCAGTTTTTAAGTGGTGGTTGGCATGGTGTATTTGCCGCGATGTCGATGGGCGGGATTGTTTTTGCTTTTAATGGCTTTAAACAAGTGGTTGAACTTGCTGGAGAAGCGCATAATCCAAAACGGACGATTCCTTTTGCTTTGGTTGGCAGTATTTTTATTTGTTTGGCGATTTATTTGTTATTACAGGTTGCATTTATTGGTGCGTTGAGCCCAACTGAATTAATGGCAGGTTGGTCACATTTAAGTTTAGCAAGCGCGGCCGGTCCTTTAGCAGTTGTTGTTGCTCCTGTGGGGGTGCTTGCTCTTGTGCTGTTATATAGTAACGCGGTTGTCGCACCAGCAGGTTCGGCACTAATGTATGTGGCCAGTGCCTCTAGAACCTTGCATGCGATGAGCGGTAATCGGCAAATGCCAAAGGTTTTTGGTGAGCTAAGTGCGCGTGGTATGCCCGTTAAGGCCATTGTTGTAAATACCGTGTTAGGGGTTATCTTTTTCTTTCCATTACCTGGCTGGAAAGCTATGGTTGAGTTTATTACGTCCCTGGTTGCTTTTTCTTATTCTTTAGGGCCCGTGTGTGTATTGGTTTTGCGTTATCAATTACCAGAAGAGCGACGTGTTGTGCGCTTGCCCTTTGTTTGGGGTTGGAGTTATGTGGGGCTGTATATCTGTGTGTTGATGTCTTATTGGACAGGTTGGCAGACAATTTCTAAGCTTTTCTTATTCTTAGTCTTTTGCTTTGTATTATACTTTTTATATCGAGCGGTTTCAGAGCGTGCGCGTTCATTAACATTGGAAATACGCTCATCGCTGTGGATGTGGGTGTATTTTATTGGTGTGAGCTTGGTGTCTTATTTGGGGACGTTTGGAGGTGGTCATGGTAAACTGGGCTTTGGTCCAGATGCACTGGTACTTGCTGTGTTGACGGCGCTGATTTTGTATTTAGCCGTTAGATTTCGACGTACTGATGAACAAGCAAAAACATTATTTCAGGCGATTCGTAAAGAGTTGGTAAGTTAATTTACAGGCTTGCTGAGATGAAAAGTAGTTAATATATTAAGATGGTTGTAGGGGATAAATATGCTAAAAATATTACTGAGCAACGATGATGGTGTATATGCACGTGGCCTAATAGAGATGTATCAGGCCCTAGCAAATATTGCAACAGTATATGTTGTTGCCCCCGATCGTGATTGTAGTGGCAAAAGCAATTGTATTACTTTAGACCGGCCATTATCCATACAAAAAGCTGATAATGGTTTTTTGAAAGTCAATGGTACACCGGTAGATTGTGTGCATTTAGCTTTAAATGAAGTCTATAAGGGAGAAGAGATTGATCTTGTGATTTCAGGCATTAATGCGGGTGGTAATATGGCCGATGATACGATTTACTCTGGAACGGTTGCCGCAGCGATGGAAGGGCGGCGCCATGGTGTGCCTGCGATTGCCGTGTCCTTGAAAGGAGAGGGTCGCTTAGATAATTATTCTACTGCAGCGAGTTTTGTAGCTGGCTTAGTTGAGAAAATGATTAAAGATCCTTTGCCGGCGGATACGATATTAAATGTGAATGTACCTGATTTGCCACAAGAACAAATTAAAGGTGTCCAGGTAACGCGTTTAGGGCAGCGCCACCGTGCCCAAGCGGTGATTCCTGCCGAAAACCCCCGTGGTTATCCGATGTTTTGGATCGGCCCGGTTGGTCCTGAACAGGATGCTGGAGTGGGGACTGATTTTTTTGCACTGCGAGAAAACCAAATTTCAATTACGCCTTTAAAAACTGATTTAACTCAGTTTGAAGCGATGGAGACCGTCGCGCATTGGAATGCCCTAAGTTAAAAGCTAGTGATGACTGATTAAGCACTAGTTAATTAACTGCAGGTTTAGTATTTTAAATAACAATCGCTGCGAGCCAAGGAGTGCAAAGCACGAGGTGAGTAGGCCGAGGTAGGTGAGGATTTTTAGCAGAGCGGAGTTGCGGAAGACCGTAAGGTCTGTAGCAAGCGTAACGAGTGTCTAAAAATCTTTACGAGCCGTAGCGCCATTTGAGAGCAGGGTATGTAGTGGCCGATTCAAGGCACGTAATGCCCTGTGACGAGGGCAGCCGAGGGTTTATAGTCGTCGCGTTTTGCTCGGCGATTTTGCATCATTGGAGGTGCAAAATACCTACAGAGGTAGCGACGCTTACGGAGGTATTTTTTCGGGCATACATTTTGCTTTGTCTTGGTCTATATTTAAAGCATTTTTATTTTGCGCCGATATCCTAAAAAGATGTCATAAAACGTAAAATAATAGTATTAAGGCTTGGGCAGATGGCGTATTCTTATGAATCCCGTTTTATTTCAGCAAAACAATGGAATGAATCAGAACAGTGTCAAGAAGAGGCAGCAAATATTCCTGCTGTGGCGTTAGGTAAATTTTCTGAATCTGATGCAGTTGTCGAAACAGAAGGTAAAGCCGTAGCAAGTGAGGCTCAGCAAAAGCAAGAAAATTTACTACAAGAACCGAGTAACCTTGATGCGACCGAAATTTATTTAGGTGAAATTGGTTACTCTTCTTTATTAACAGCAGAAGAAGAAGTCTACTTTTCTAGGCGTTCTCAGCAGGGTGATATTTTTGCTCGTCGTAAAATGATAGAGAGTAATTTACGCTTGGTTGTAAAAATTTCCCGCCGTTATTTAAATCGAGGCTTACCTTTGCTTGATTTAATTGAAGAGGGCAATATGGGATTAATGCACTCTGTTGAAAAATTTGATCCGGAAAAAGGCTTTCGTTTTTCGACTTATGCCACATGGTGGGTCCGGCAAAATATTGAACGAGCACTGATGAGCCAGACGAGAACGATTCGCTTACCGATTCATATTGTTAAAGAGATGAATGTGTACTTGCGGGCTTCGCGAGATTTATCTCAATCATTAGATCATAAACCGAATTATGATGAAATTGCTGAAAAAGTTAGTCGCCCTGTGAGTAATGTTAAAAAAATCATGCGGTTGAATGAGAAGGTGATTTCAACAGATACACCTGTAAATAGCGATAGTGATCGTACCTTAATTGATACCTTAAGTGATGATGAAAATATGGCAGATCCTGTGGTTGATCTGGCTGATTTCGATCTAAATGAGCGTATTAAACAATGGTTATTAGAACTTTCAGAAAAACATCAGCAAGTTGTTGAGTTGCGTTTTGGTTTAAATGGTCAGGAGTCGATGACGCTCGAAAAGGTAGGTAAAGCCTGTGAGATTACTCGTGAGCGTGTGCGCCAATACCAGATGGAAGGTTTACAGCATTTGAAAAAATGCTTTGCTGATGAAGGCTTATCAAGTAATACGTTATTATCAAGATTCACTCATAGTAAATAAGAAATAAATTTGGGTGTTTTTTTAATTTTATTTTTAATTGATCTAACTCTATACTGATAGGTTCTGAAAAAATGGCGTGTTACTACCAGGTTAATCTATCGCTAAATCTAAAATAATTGAACATAGGGCTTGGTCTAGTTCCTTTGTTATATCATCATCATTTTCTTTAAATTCTGTAACTAGTTTTATTGCTAGTAGATTATTAGTAGAGAGACTCTTCTTCTTCGGAGAGAGTAATGTTTTGCCATGAAAGGTTAGAATTGAGTTAATGTTAATGATCCGGGTTTTATGATAATTAGAGTTTAATAAATTTTAACTTTTAATTTTAATTTTAATAAATACAAAAAGTAATATCGGTAGTATTGTGTGAATATTAAAAAGTATCTGGAGTTTCCCATTATTTTTTCATTTGTAAACCTTCTTGGGTCTTTGAAGTCTAACTGCTTGCAGTATAAATGCATGCAATGTGGTGGATGCTTATGGTTAATCTAATGAATAACTTAGCTAACTTGCAATCACAGCAGCAATTGAATGAAAGCAAGAGCTTACTGACTCAAAGTGTTGAGCGCTTAACTTCTGGAAAGCGCGTTAACCAGGCGAAGGATAATCCAGCTGATTTTGTGATTGGCTTAAGATTAAATATTGGCAATTCAAGCGCTGCGAGCCAAGG
>LVCQ01000066.1 GCA_001644975.1 Piscirickettsiaceae bacterium NZ-RLO1 | reverse complement strand
CTTACGTATTTTCCTGTGGGATTATTTATTTAAGTGTTGGATATAAAATCATGTTCAGTTGATTATTTGAATCTTAATTTTTAGGATAAATTTTATATTTATCTAATAAATGCATACCATTTTGTGATGTCTGCTAATGACGTTAGTTTGATTGCTTTGATTGCTTTGATTGTACGGCATGTTGTAGCCTAGGTTTGGGCAGCGTATGAGTTAGTTACTTGCTGTATAAGCTAATTGACTGCAGTGTTTTTACACTTCTTAACATCCCCTTAAAGTTGATTTTGTAGAGTTATAGCGTTGAAATTGGTACAATTCTAGTGAGTTTATGGAGTAGCCATAGCGTTTTTGAGTTGTATTTAACTTAAGGATTTATTTTTTGTTACGTAAAAAGTCGACAGTACTATTAATTATTGTCTGTTTAGTGAGTCTTATTGTTAGTTTGGTTGTGGTTTCAAACAGGTTACGACAACCGGAGCCGAAAAAAAATATGGCAATTGCTGTGCAAGAGGTTGTTGTTAAGGCAGTAGACTACCAGCCGCAGATCCAGACAGTAGGGACATTAAAAGCACAGCAAGGTGTTACGCTTAAAGCTCAAGTGGCAGGAGCAGTGACAGAGGTTGCCTTTCAGCCTGGTGATAAAGTGAAGCAAGGTCAGTTATTAGTTAGCTTAGACTCAACGACAGCAAAAGGGCAGTTGGACAAAGCGGAGGCGGATTACCATCTTAGTTTATTAACTTATCAACGAGATCAATCTTTATTTAAGAATCATGTACTTTCTGAGCAGGAGCTAGACCAGGTAAAATTTACGGTCAAGGCGAACCGGGCTTTATTAGAACAGGCGCAGTCAGCATATAATAAAACACAGGTTAAAGCGCCTTTTAATGGCAATATTGGTATTAGCGATATTACAGTAGGTAGTTATTTAGATTCAGGTGATGCGATTGTTAGTTTGCAGAATTTAGATCACTTGTGGGTTGATTTTAATGTCTCATCACAAGACTCACTGCAAGTTAAAATAGGTGAAACAGTAGACATTACTACGCAGACTGAGCCTGTGCAGATAGCTAGCGGTAAAGTTATAGCGATAGAGCCACAGATTAACTCAGATACTGGAACACTGACATTACGCGCACAAATCAATAATACGCATTATCAGCTGTTGCCTGGTCAGCTTGTTAGTGTGAACTTATATACAAACCAGCCCGAGCAACGTTTGCAGATACCAGAAACAGCGGTGCAGTATAACGCAAAAGGTGCTTATGTTTATATCATTGGCTCACACCATCAGGTGATACAAGCCTCGATTGTATTGGGTGAAAATAGAAATGGTCAAGTGATTGTGCATTCAGGTTTAAAGGCGGGTGAGAAAGTTGTATTAAATAACGTAAATTTGCATGATGGCGCAACTGTAGCTGTCATTCAAGGATAAAGTAAGGTAATTATATGCAATTTACGGATCTTTTTATTAAGCGTCCCGTACTCGCTTGTGTCTTGAGTTTGGTAATTTTTTTAACAGGATTAATTGCTTATAATAAACTGGCTGTGCGTCAATATCCAGTAGTTAGTGCTAATGTGGTGACAATTAGTACCAGTTATTCAGGAGCGAGTGCGAGTTTAGTTGAAGCGTTTGTTACCACGCCTTTGGAGCAAGCGTTGCAGGGAATCTCCGGTGTTGATTATGTGAGTTCGGTTAGCTCTGCAGGGAATAGCCGGATTACTGTGAGTTTAAATCTCAATGCGGATTTGTATCAGGCGTTAATTGAAATAAACAATGATTTAACACCGGTGTTAAAAAAACTACCGTCGGGTGTAGATACGCCGGTGATCAAAGAGGGAGATTCTAATTCGACGCCGATGATGATTATTAGTTTCTCAAGTAATAAGCTAGCGCCTGAGGCGGTTAATGATTATTTGCAACGGGTTGTGCAGCCACAATTAGCAAATTTATCTGGGGTGGCTCAAGCTAATATTTTAGGGCCTAGGGTATATGCCATGCGTTTATGGTTAAACCCTGCCAAAATGGCGGCTTTAGCGGTGACAACAGAGGATGTTAGTACGGCTTTGGCTGCTAATGATTTATTTGCTCAGGCAGGCAATATTAGTACAAATAGCCAAGTGATTAATATTAATATTGAGTCGAGCTTAAATTCAGCGGCTCAGTTTAATAATTTGGTGATTAAGAGTCAGCAAGATCGCTATGTTCGCTTAAGTGATATTGGTTATGCTGAGCTGGGTGCACAAACTAAGGCATCTTCTTTATATGTCAACGGTAAGCCTGCGGTTGGTGTTGGGATTATTACTAAAAGTGATGCGAATCCATTAATGGTTGCAAATACAGTAAAGAATGAGGTGGCAGAGATTCAAAAACAGCTACCGCAGGGTCTTTCTGTGCGTATTGCTCGAGATAGTTCTTCTTATATTCAAGACTCACTTAGTGAAGTAAGTCATACAGTAATGATTGCTATTGTTATTGTGATTGCAGTTGTTTTGCTGTTTCTTGGTTCTTTTCGGGCGTTAATGATTCCGCTGGTGACCATTCCAGTTTCTTTGGTTGGCACGTTTGCGTTAATGTATGTATTAGGATATAGCATTAATGTATTAACACTATTAGCATTTGTTTTGGCCATTGGTCTGGTGGTTGATGATGCAATCGTGGTTCTTGAAAATGTCCATCGTTATATAGAACAAGATCTCACACCCTTTAAAGCAGCATTGAAGGGAGCACGTGAGATTCGTTTTGCAATTATTGCAATGACATTAACGTTAGCTGCAGTTTATGCTCCTATTGGCTTTAGTACAGGAATAACTGGATCATTATTTCGAGAGTTTGCTTTTAGTTTGGCTGCTAGTGTTATTTTATCAGGTATTGTTGCGTTAACTTTATCACCGATGATGTGTGCGAGGATGATGAGGGCTCACCAGCCGGCAGGTTGGCAACTTAAAATAGAAGCGTGTTTAACCAAGTTACGTGATTATTATACTTTATTATTAAACAACGTATTTAATAATAAAGTAAATGTATTGATTATTGCTGGAACGGTCATTGTCTGTGGAGGAATATATATTATTCCCTTGGTTAAAAATAGTACACTTGCTCCCAAAGAAGATCAAAATACAGTGATTGGCATTGTACAAGGCTCAATGGCTGCCAGTGTGGTCAACACCGAGGCTTATACCTCTAGGTTACGTGAGCTTGCAAGTCAAGTTTCTGGAGTAGAGAATGTCACGGTTATTAATGGTGCAGGTGGTGATCAAAGTAATGCGATGCTGATGATTCAATTGGCTAGCAAAAGCCAGCGCCGACTGAGTGCGGAGCGTATTGCTGGGCAGTTAAATAAAGCAGCTGCGCGTATTCCAGGGGCGAAGGCGATGTTTGTTTTGCCGCCTAGCTTGCCAACGTCTCATGATAATTATGATATTGAATTTGTAATTAAAACCAATGGTGATTACTCTGAGCTTGAAACTCATGTCAATAAAATACTGCAAGCGATTCATCAAAACGCAGGATTTGGCCGTGTGATGACGGATTTGCAGTTTAATAAGCCTGAATATAATGTGACAATTCAGCGTGATATGGCGACTCGTTTAGGGGTATCGGTTAGTGATATCGCAAGTGTATTAACTAATGCATTGGCAGAGCCACAAAGTAGTGAGTTCGTCAATAATGGGCTTAGTTATTATGTGATTCCACAAGTTATCGCATCAGGCCAGACATCAATTACCGGTTTAAATCAGTTGTATGTTACGGCCGAGAATGGCACTAAAATACCTTTACGCGATTTAATTAAGGTGAGAATGACAGTCAGCCCATCAAGTCTTAATCATTTTCAAAGCCAACGCTCAGTAACCATTCAAGCAACGTTAAGTCATGGATATAGCACAGAACAAGCATTAAACTTTTTAGAGGTGATCGCTAAAAAAGATTTAACTACGCAAATGTCTTATGCAACCTCTGGAAATACCCGTCAATATTTAGAGGAAAGTAGTTCCGTTTATTTTATTTTTATTGCTGCACTGCTCTTTATTTATTTAAGCTTAAGTGCTCAATTTGAAAGCTTCATTGATCCGCTGATTATTTTAATGAGTGTGCCCTTTTCTATTGCGGGGGCGTTAGGCACTTTATTTTTAATTGGTGGTAGTTTAAATATTTATACGGAAATTGGTCTAGTGACGTTAATCGGTTTAATTGCAAAGCATGGCATTTTAATTGTTGAATTTGCGAATCAATCCCAGAAATCAGGTGAAAGCCTATTAGTTGCAATTAAACAATCTGCGAGGGTACGTTTTCGCCCAATTTTAATGACAACCGCTGCAATGGTACTAGGTGCTGTGCCCTTAGTTTTTGCTAGTGGTGCTGGGTCTGAGGCGCGCTATCAATTAGGTTGGGTGATTGTGGGAGGGATGATGATAGGGACAATGATGACTTTATTGATATTGCCTCTTATGTATTACTTAGTTAATACAGCTAAAATGGCATTTAAAGACAAGGGGATGTTTCGATTAAATTTACTTAAGCGTTGATTTAATTGATAGTATGCTTGTTTGCCAGTATGGTGTGAGTGTTTTGCTTTGCTATAAATATGATCCATGCTTAAGTCTTGTATATGTATTAAATATTGCTTGAAATTTGCTGCGGCTATCTATCAGTACAAATTACCTTAATTCAAAATGGAAGTGTATCAATTACATGATTGATAAAATCAATCGTGTTAGCCAGAGTATGCTTGGAGTAAATTTTTAAAGCTTTAATATGTGTTGTATTATCAATTGCATTATATTAATAATGTTTAATTTTTTTACCATGTTCACTATTAAAAAATAGAAATTTAACATCAAGTTGTACAGGGGTTTTTTCTCATAACGTTTGTATTGATTTCTGTTATTTTCAGGAAGGCGACTAAGCTTATTTCTGAGTAAAATGTAGTCGTTAGTGGCTTCTAGTTAGCAAGTTAAGTTTAGATTTTTACGATCTTATGTATGTAAATATGGATTACACGGTTATAAATTGAGGTTGCTGGTGTTAATTTTTTGTTAATATATCGTTATGGTATGTTCTGCTATTTTCATAGATTATATTGATTTTATATCAATATCTTTATACCTGTTTTTGAGGGTTTTTTTTTAAGAAATATTCAGCTATATCTATTTGACCGTGATATAGATTAATGTTAGTTTAAGGCCATGCCAGTAAAAAACACAGTTAGTGAAGAATTAATAAGATTATTACCTTGATTTATGTATTAAAAACATTTTGGTGGAAATTTAATTTCAGTTGAAAATAAAGTTTTAATTATGAAATTATATTTTATTAATTAATATTTTTATTTTATATATTATTGATGATCATAGGTATTGTAGGTAGATGTTCTAAAAAATTAATAACATTGTATATCTTTATTAATATTTTTATCTGTTTGTTTATTTTAGATATTAATAATTTATGTTTATTTTTTTATTTTAATTGAGTTTTATCTTGTTTTTTATATTTTATATAAACTAGGAGTACTTTTGTGGCTATTGTTGATCAGATTCCAAAATCGAGAATTAAAATTCATTATCAGACCGAGGTGAATGGTAAGAAAAAAGATAAAGAGTTGCCATTTAAATTACTGGTAATTGGAGATCTTTCTTTGGGCAGTTCTAAGGATCGCCAGGTTGATTTAGATGAGCGTGAAGTTCGAGAAATAGGTGCTAATGCTTCATTAGATTCGCTAATGGGTGATATGGAGATGTCATTAAAAATTGATGTTGATAATAAAATAAACCCTTCTGGTCAGTCAGAAATTAGTGTGGATTTGCCAATTAACTCTATGAAGTCGCTAAGACCAGAATCTATTGCTAAAGAAATTCCAGAGATTCAATCATTGCTTATTATGAAGAGAATGGTCAAAGAACTAGAGTCTTATGTTGATAATAATAAAAAATTTCGTGGGGCAATTCTTGATTTAATGAAAAATAAAGAGCAATTAGAGAGTTTTAAGGCGACCTTACCAGAATTAGAAAAATTCAAAGTTTAACAAAATAGGAGAAAGTTATGGAAGCAGAGGCTCAAATTGCTCAAGCAACAAATATTAATACACTATTTAATACTTTGAATTTAAATGAAACATCTTACAAAAGTGGCTCGCTTGCTGAGGGTGAGGCCTTTGAGGTGATTGGCAAAAGCTATACCGATGAAGAGCGTTTAATTGCAAGTTTATGTTTGTTATTTGCAAATACAGAAAATTTAGAAGGATTTAATAAAGGGCTTATTCAAAATATTCTCGACAAAATTGATCATTTAATTTCTGATCAGGTCAATGAAGTGTTATCACATCCAAAGTTTAAAACATTGGAATCTACTTGGCTTTCGATAGATGACTTAGTTAAGGACACTAATTTTCATGCGAACATTAAAATTGATTTATTAGATGTTACCAAAGAAGAGCTGGAAGAGGATTTTGACTGTAATAGTATTGATATTACTGGTGCAGACTTATTCAAAAAGGTTTACCTAAAAGAGTATGATCAATTTGGTGGTGAGCCTTATGGTTCAATGATTGGCCTATATGAGTTTAATCGTACACCAGAGGATATTGCTTGGTTATCTGCCATGGGGAAGATTGCTGCGGTTGCTCACGCACCTTTTATCAGTAGCGCAGCACCTCAGTTATTTGATTGCAATACAGTAGAAGAGCTTTCTTTGATTACCGACTTAGATGGCCTGACTTCACACCCTAAATTTGGTGCTTGGAATAAATTTAGAAAAACAGAGCAAGCGACATATATTGGTTTAACTTTGCCACGCTATTTATTACGAGTGCCTTATGATCCATTGATTAACCCTGCAGGAAAATCATTAAAGACGTTTAAAGAAGGTATGAACTATTTTGATGATCAAGAGTATGTCTGGGGTAATTCTGCGATTTTATTTGCTAAGAATTTAACTCGCGCATTTGAGCTCAATGGCTGGTGTCAGCAAATCCGCGGCCCTAAAGGTGGTGGTTTATTAGAAGGTTTAGCAACACCAACGTTTAATGTGCGTGGTAAAGAGGAAATTAAGGCGCCAGTTGAGTTTATGATTCCAGATTATCGTGAATTAGAGTTTGCAAATGCTGGTTTTATGCCATTGATTTATGAAAAGGGCACCTCTAATGCTTGCTTTTTTAGTACGCAGTCGTTGAAGTTTGTTGAAGAATTTGAAGATCCTTATGATTCTGAAAACTCGCAAATGATTGCTAATTTAGCTTATACCTATTCAATTTGTCGCATTGCTCACTATGTTAGAACCATGATGCGATTGGATATAGGAACAACTGCAGGTGTTGAATATATTCAGCAAAAATTAGAAAGCTGGATTAGTCGTTATGTGACATTAATTGCAAACCCAGATGAGTTGACGGTTTCATACTTTCCATTCAAAAAAGCTGAGTTGAATGTCGATAAGGTTGATGGCAAGGCTGGTTGGTATAACTGCAATATTACTGTGCTTCCTCATATTCAGTTTGAAGGGCTGAGTGTTGAGTTAAAAATTGATACCCGTTTAGATAGCTAAAATTAAGGAGCTTTATCATGACAATGCCAATTAGCAATGATGTTGTATGGAAAATTAATGGTTCAACCGTAACGGTAACAGCGGCCCCAGAAGCTGCTCTTGCCTCTGGTCAAGAATATGGTGGTAATCGATGGCAGTCACGGGTATTTTTTACTGATGTGACGATGAATGGTGAAGCGCTGCCCGGGACATTGGCAAGTTATGAAGGAGGAGATACAGCGTCTACTGCATCAGCGCTTGCATTAAAAGTGTTGGCAATGCCTTGCTCTAACCCCTTAGGAATGCATACGGTTGGATTTTCAGGTTATGTCAGTCGAGATGTTGAGAAACAATTAACAAAGCTGCTTAATTCACAAAATATGGCAACTGTTGTATTTAGTCTGGGAGGCATTAATAAAAATCAAACCTGTATATCACCGACTGCTTCTGATGGTGCCAATGCGTGGTATCAAGGCTTCGAGCCTAAGTCTAATTTACAGATTAAAGTGCCATGTGATCGCGAGCATATTGATTATAATCAGGAAGGTCATCATTTGTACTTGAGTGTAAGTGGTGGTTTTTTTATGCCAGGAGCAAGTATTGACCTTGCCTTCTGCGATGGCAATGAGGGTAATTTTGTTAAGAATGTAACGATATAATCTATGTTAAAACCTAAGTGGTACAATGATCAATATCTTTATCCGGAGCACTTTGAATGCTTGACTGAGTATTTAATGGCTCAACAAAAAGTTGGGAGTGCCAGTCATGGCATTCCCAACTATGGATTGCTAGATATTTGCTGGAGTGAGGCCGAAATGCAACTGGGTATTTTAAAGCTCAGCCGCTTAAGCTTGTTAATTCATGAAGGTGAATATATAGATATTGGTAAAAATGCCACAGTGAACTCTTTGGACTTAAACGAAATTGATAAAGAGCGCATTAGTGTTTATATTAATCTTACCAAAAGTGAGGAAATTTATAAAAAAACAGAAAATGGCAAGATTGCACTGTTAAAAGAAAAGATTTTAATTTCTGATAGAATAATACCTAACTCAAAATTTACCATGAAAATATTTGACCTTGATAAAAAGGTCGATGGTGAGTTTAAAATTAGTGATAATTTTATTGCTCCTTCATTGTCAATTGCGACACAATGCTTTAATAAAATACAGGAAACTACCAATAAACTGATTCAAGAATTAAGGCTTTATGCTAAGAAAAAATCGCTTGATGCATCACCCTCGTACCGCAGTTTTATTAAACTATTGATTAATGACCTAATGTTTTTTCTTGTTAATGCGAAAAATTCTATACAGTGCCATCCAATTTATTTTTTTCAGTCTTTAACAAAAGTTTATGCTCTGGTCACAGATATAGATAACTTAAACAGTGAACTACTTTCTTATAGTCATGATAATTTTGCAATTAGCTTTAATAATTTAACCAGTCTTATTTTTATAGAATTAGCGCGTAAACTTAATAAGTTTATTCATGTTGATTATTATGTTGAAAATAATTCTATTTTTTCTAAGACATTAGATATGTCAGATGACTCAGACCTTATTTTAATACTAAAAGAAAAATATATTAAACAGGTGAAAATTTGTGCGCCATCTAGAATTAATACGATTATATCCAGATCACTTTCAGGTGCGAGCTTGATAGATCAAGATAAATATCGAGGTGTCTTTAATGAACGTAGTGGTTATAAAGCACTGCTTATAAAAAAAGATTACGAATTTGAATATATTAAAAAAGATAAAAAGCTGAGCTTACTGAATTATCCGATCTTGGATGGGAATGATTTAGCCATTATTAAAGTATAAGAGGGGTTAAAAATGCCATTTGGAATTGATATTCTCGCACCATTAAATCCGATTTTAGCAGCAGCAAGTCAAAGCGCGGTTGATGCATTGCTGAATGCTAACCCGGATATTAGTGAGGAAGAGCTGCGTGCACGTTTGAAGGAAGTTAGAATAGGTGGCAAAAGATATCCAGTCATTAGAATTAAACTGACAAAAAGTACTGGAGTTAAATTTTGGAAGTTTTATGAAAACTTCTTTAATGAATCAGTAACAAATATTACTAAGAAAGCGGGTTTAAATCCGAATGAATATGATGTTGTAGATCCTCGCGTTAAATTTTCTGTGAGTGCTCAGGAGCAAGAAAATTTGGAGTCAGAGCGAGGGGTGATGTCTAAACTTGGTAATCGTATTTCAAATGTTGTTTCAAGTACTCGCTATGCTTATACTAATCTTTACCCTCCAGAATTTTATAGTTTAAATATTATTACTGAGTTGCAATTAGATAGTGCATCAGACTTTTTAGACTCAGCATCAGCTGAATCTATTACCAGTGCTTTAATAAAAATAAGAGGCTATTTAGCACAAGATAAAGAGTTAGCGAAGACAGATTCTTGGGAAGAGTTTATTACGATCTCCTCTCAAGACATGATTATTATGGCTGTGCTTGCTAGGCATTTATATAATATTTTAACTAAACCTGTCTATATTTGTAAAGACAACGCTTATAGCTATAAAGATAGCATGTACGTGCCGTCTATCTTTTTTATGGTTGAAGACTTTACTAAGTTTTTAATGAAAATTAATGCGATGTTTCGGCGAGAGTTTGATGAGGCAATTACGACTAAACTTTCAGGAATGATGGCAGGATCTAAGACCAACAAAGAGTCTGGAAAATCATTTAAAAGCTATTTTCATAATTTTGCGCGAAGAATCCTTGGTAGAAAAGAGCAAGATGTGGCTATTGATACTGAGCAGAATTTAGGGAAAGTCGTTTCACACATGACAAAGGTCGGCTATTCTGATGTCCTTGTTGATATTGTGACGAATAGAATCTCTCCTGAAGACTTAGGTAAAGAAACAGTTGAGACCATCTTAAGCAATAAAGAAGCGGCAACAAGTTTTGAAGATGCTATGAATGTGGCTAATCAAATTAACTTTGCTACGAATGCTCGAGGCGAAAGTGATGGGGCTTCAGCTAAAAAATTACGCTTTGGCTTAACGATTGAGTCAGTAATGCGTGATTTAATTCGAGCAAAAGATGGTATGTTTAAAAAAGTGCCGCTATTTGCACTATCAAATGCCATTAAAAAAATTGACGTACGGCCATTATTTCCGGGAACACTTGCTCTTGTTTCATCCATTGTTTTTGCTAAGGATGATGATATTTCTAAATCTGAATATTACGATACGTATTTGCTTGAAAAATTACAGCAATTTAAGTCATCACTGGATGTTGGTTTAGATAATTTCATTTTAAAAATGAAAAATAATAATTTTTTTGATACCGCAAATTTTGATGGTGAGGCCGATGACGGTGCAGTGGGTGAATTAGATCAACATCGCTTTTCTAAAATTTGGCATCAACATTTATCAGCGCTTAAAGATACCTTTGTTACCGATATCTTGGTTAGTGCAAGTAATGAGCAATGTGAGCGCTTTGAAGACCGCTTTCCTGCTGAGGCGGCATTTATAAACTTTTTGCTGAGAAGGCGAGATTTATCCAAGAAAAATATGTATTCAGCAATTACCCACAGATCATCATTGTTATTAATGGTTAGTGCGGTAACTAAAAAATATGGACGCTATGATTTTGATTTTAATAAAAAAGATCGAATATTTCATCGGACAGATAAGTTTGATGAAATTAATGTTGAAGATAAAATTGGCAAAAACCCTTATGAAAAGTTGGGTGGTGAAGGAGATCATTCGAACGGAGCATTAACCGCTTCATCTGCTGTAGTGGGGGCTTTAAAAAGTAAAAAAGGTGATGAGCTTGCCTATCGATTTAACCAAGGTGTTGATGGCAAGAAAATGCTTGGTAATTTAAAAACCATGGCAACTCAGAATCAGTCAATCTTAACTGCAGAAGGTGATGATGAAGGTGCAGAAGGGGAGCGAAGCGCCGAAGCATTACGATCTGAGCTTGGTAAGCGTATAAAAAATAAAGTGGAGTTTATTACGGGTAAAGATGTTTCAAAACTTGCTGCTCAGGCTGATTCCGCTACTGTAGAAAAAGATATCAATGATCGAGCCGAGATGATGGTATTATCTGCGATTAAAGTAGCACGAGAGGATTGCTATAAAGGCTCGGTCGTACCATTGTTAAGAATGTACTCTGCTATTTTAATGAGCTGCTTTGAGCAACTCGTATTACTGCATGCTTCACGTAGTTATTTGCTTAATATTATTAAAGTCTCGGGTGATCTAGTGATTGCACAAAAGCATAAAGAGGTTTTAGAGTATTTAAGTAATATGAAGAAGGTAGTTGATGAGGTCAGATCCTCATTGTATGATCTTAAAAAAATTGCTGAGTATAGTAATTTAAGAGGGGCTTCCAATCGATATATGAATATCATGAGCCCATTTTACGACAAAATTATGAATTTATTAAATATCTATCTTAATTTTGGCAAAGATTTAAGTTATGCTGAAGATGCTGTTAGGTCAGCGAATCAAGTGCTTGAGGCCGGCTTGCAAAAAGCGATTGTAAAGGAGGTTGAGTGGAATTTAAATGCGTTCACCACCCTTAACCAAGCCTGCGATATGGCAAAAGCGCAGAATAAGATTGTTTCTCCTAACCAAATTGTCATGGCACCAAAGGATGTTGCCTCTGTTGTTGAAGAGAGGAATTCGCTTTCGGCAATGAATTTAAGCTCAGAGCAGCGGGCAAGATTAGATCATGAAATTAAGGTAATAACTAAAAAATACTATAATGATTTTTATTATTGCCTGAAATATGCCATGCAGTTTATTGTCTCATCTGGATTAATGTTTTTAGATTATGAAAAAGATGGAGCAATAGAGTTTAAAGGTGTGACTGTTACTAAAAAAGATATGAAAGTAACCGATGGTCGATTAAAGCCACAGGTCGCTCAGCAACTATTTGCTGGCTATGATGAATCTCTGGTTGGTTTGCAAAAATGTTTCTTAATTTTACTGAGTGCTGATGAAGCGGGTGAGTGGGGCAAGCAATTATTAAAGGACTTTACATCACCTAAGTCATTTATTGGTTTAGTGCCCTATAAAGTGATTGTTGAGGCGGCCAATGGGGCAAAAGAAGTCGATAATTTATTTCAACGTGATAAAGATGTTTGTGGTTTTCTGTCAAAACTAATAGCGAATTCACAAAGTTCCTACCTTTATTTTTATATGGCTTCTAAATTTTCTGGTTATCGCACTTTTGTGAGAGATCAGCAAGGGCGCTTAACTCCTGGTTTTCTTTCTTTGATTACAGGGTGTAAAGATGTTTTTATTCAATTGATTGGTTTATCTTCTTTATTTGGTTATGTAGGCTTTAGAAACTATTTTGATAATATTGTTAAATTTTGTAGCATTGCGAGTGTACCAGACATTGATGCTATTGATAAGGATGAGACTGCTAGTGTAGGTGGTCAATCACTTAACGAGGCCAATGGTTTTAAAGCAAAATATGCGATGAGCCTGATTCAAAAAATGAGAGCATCGGATGATAGAGAGCGACTGATTGGCGCATCACAGCAGTCTAGACATATTTTCCTTCGCGCTATGTTAACTAATCATGTGCCTAATTGTACGATTGACAATCATCAAATTCGAACACTAGAAGACTTAATCCAGTATGGTGTGACTGATAGTAAGCCAAAAATTTCGACTTTTTCAGAGTCCAAGTTATTTAAAATTTACCTGAATACTGATCATGTTAAAGGGAAGATTAATGTTTTAGCAACAGACCAATTAGTTGATAGAAGGCCAAGGTTTAGTAAATTTAATGGTGTTGATGAAATGAGAGCAGCACATGAGGCGCTTAAATCTTATTCTTTGATATGTGAGCAGCTACATCAAATGGTTAGCGACGAAAATAAAAATTTTCAGTCGGCAGCTTTAACTCTATTTAAAACCAACAGTGGAAAATCTAAATGTGGTTTTAATTATTGGTGTAAATTTATTGGTGATGGAGCACTGACTCCCACTAGTAATATTAATGCTGAGGAAGCGAAATTAAGCTCACTGTATAGTCTGTACTTGTCTGAAGAGACTGATCTGTCTGCATTGAAAAGTAACGTCTTGAAGAAGGGTACGGCTTATCAAGTTAGAAAATTAACAGCGGATGATGATCATCGTGTGACTTTAACCCTTTAATCTATTATGTGATACATGATGAACGAAGATATTCCAAGACTAATTTATGATTTAAAGTATCAAGATGCGCTCGAGCTGATTATGCAGGAGCTTGAGAAGGAGGAGGTTGAGGTTAGCCTCGATTTCCTCTCGTATGCTTGTGTTTGTGCCTATATAGTCAAAGGTATTTGCTTAGAACAGTTGGAGGTTCTTACTGCATTTGTTAAGAGCGAAGACTTTGATGGTAACAAAGTTAAAAAAAATACTAAAACATTAGCCTGGTTATTTGATACGATTAATGAGCATATCTATGATAATAAGCTGACTTTAAGTGAGCCGCTTGATCATGTGTTATCAAGCTTATTGGCATTTAAAGAGGCTTTGCCTGCTAGTGTTAATATCAATGTTCAACTTAACAAGCTTAAAAGCTACTTAGTGAGTGCTAAAAAAGATAAGGAAAGTAAAGAGACTCAGAAAACGGAAGAGGTGATGGAAGAAGAGCCTAAAGAATCTATTTCTGTGGGATTTAAAGGTTCAACTAAATTATTACAACTGTTTAAAAAAATTGAATTATGTATGGAGCTTTCGAATCAGAATCGACAGTTTGAAGCGGCTCTGTTTTATAAAGACATTCAAGAAGAGCTCACGAATTTTGATCCTATTGCTTATTTTCCTGAGGTGTTTATTCCTTTTTACCGAAACTTATCCAAATCTTATGTAAAGATTCAAAGCTTTATTGAGAATAGTCAAGATACCCTAGAGTGGCATATTGCCGAGCAAATGTATAAATCAAGCCCAGAAGCACTGGTTTCTGGTGGAGAAATTTATCAAGCAGAAGAGCTTGAAAACACACATGAAGTCTCAGACTTTATTCGTGAGCATCAGTCCATACTACCGAGCATGGGTGTGATTAATGATAAAAGTTACTCGCGTATTTCACAAGTTATTGTTGGTGATGAAGAAGTAGAGCAGGAAGAAAGTACAGAGAATGCAATTGAAGGGCAAGAAGCTGATGATGATTACTCAGTAGTAGATAATGATAGAAGTCATATTCAAAAAGAGCCAGGCCATCAAGGTAATAGGGATCGGCTAGATGAGATTGCTGATGAGCATGCATTTGATTTTGAGTTTGATTAGGCGGCTAGTTTCAAATTAGTGATTTTTCTCTCCGGGTTTACTTAATATTATGGAACATCACGGGAAAGCGGGTAGCGCATCTAATCAGTACGCCATACATTTTTTTCTTGATCTGTATTTGATTAATCGAAGCTCTATCAACTTAGAGCACGTCTATCGCTGCGAGCCAAGGAGTGCAAAGCACGGGAT
>LVCQ01000065.1 GCA_001644975.1 Piscirickettsiaceae bacterium NZ-RLO1 | reverse complement strand
GTGCTTTGCACTCCTTGGCTCGCAGCGTATGAACTCTCTACTGAGTGTTGCACTTCAGATGACGGAGGGCGTATTAAGCGAGTTACAACATTGCTCTACAGATGAAGAGAAAGATAAAGCCCATAGTGAATTTGAAGCGTTTTTCTTAGAAAAGACAAGCTGCATCCTTGATAGAAGAATATTCGCCTCCCTTAAAGCAATACAACTTCCCATTAACACACTCTATAATGCCGTCCTACTAGAGGCGATCTACTTTAATACGGTTGCCAAATTAGTCTATCACTTTAATTCATCTCTTACAGCAGCGCTAGATTCAGCCACAGAAACTAAAAATCCAAGCAGTCAAAGTGCAGAAAATCCACTTCGGTTATTTAAAACTCAATTAGAACAAATAGCTGCTACATTTTTAAAAAATTAAACCTTTTGTATCACCCAGAAGCATTTAAACAGTTAGATAGTCTTAACCTAGGACATCGACCTTTATGCATTCAGGAAATGCTTGAAAACCACCATAACCTTGATCAATGCAGCCCATCTTTGACAGAAATTTATAAAGAACTTGAGGAGATACTCGCTGAGATTAATTCTCACCTCTCAACACAAAGCTTAACTAGCCACTCTAGTGCCAGCACAAGTACACAATTTTCTTTATCCTGCTTTAGTCTAACTTGCCTTAGGCCTCAAGCAATAAATTTAGGTGCTACCTTCAATCAATATCAAAAAAATATGGTGCATGCTCTTTTTAATTACTATACAGCTCGTAAGCGTCGCTACCTCGGTAGGTATTTTGCACATCCAATGATGCAAAATCGCCGAGCAAAACGCGACGACTATAAACCCTCGGCTGCCCTCGTCACAGGGCATTACGTGCCTTGAATCGGCCACTACATACCCTGCTCTCAAATGGCGCTACGGCTCGTAAAGATTTTTAGACACTCGTTACGCTTGCTACAGACCTTACGCTCTTCCGCAACTCCGCTCTGCTAAAAATCCTCACCTACCTCGGCCTACTCACCCCGTGCTTTGCACTCCTTGGCTCGCAGCGAAAGAAAAAAATAGAGAGCAGCTGGCCAGCTTACTGTCCCAATATGAAGATGAATTTTTAGCTTCTTCTGATTTAAAAAGTAACTACCCTGACTTTGAAAGCCCTTGCGCTCGATTGCTAAATAAAATAAACAGGCAAGGCCATCAATCTGCCAGCTCTCAGCTATTATTTACGCATCAGGAACAAGCAGAAACCCCTGACTTTGCAGTGGCAGAACGTAAAACCTATATTCCTTTGCCAAAATAGCAAGCTATTATTAAGTGGACTACATAAATAAGGAAAAGCGCTCAGCACAGCTTAAAATTAATCAAGCCAAACTAAACTTAGTTTTAAATATCTGCAACACAGAAAAAAAAGAAGAAGTAAAAGAATGGTGCCCGGGGCCGGACTCGAACCGGCACGGTGTTTCCACCGAGGGATTTTAAGTCCCTTGCGTCTACCAATTTCGCCACCCGGGCAATGGTCTGTATTATGGAGGCCAGACCCGGAGTCGAACCGAGGTACACGGATTTGCAATCCGCTGCATAGCCACTCTGCCATCCGGCCAAAATACGAACTAATTCAAGCAATGGTGCCCGGGGCCGGACTCGAACCGGCACGGTGTTTCCACCGAGGGATTTTAAGTCCCTTGCGTCTACCAATTTCGCCACCCGGGCAATTTGTTTTATGGAGGCCGGACCCGGAGTCGAACCGAGGTACACGGATTTGCAATCCGCTGCATAGCCACTCTGCCATCCGGCCATCAATGTAGGATTGCTTACCTACACTTAAGTCATACCACTTTGATATGCCTCAACAAATCTGGAATGAATTATATAGATTACATGGAATAAGTCAAGTCAGACCAGGCCGATTTTATATAAATAACCATTGAATATAGCGTCAGCGCGGCTGCAACATACATTAATGTCACACCAAACCAAATCGGCCAATCCCACACTTGCCAGCCTTGAGCCGGTGCTTTTTGAACAAGCAATACCAATAATGCGATCATTTGAGCGACTGTTTTCACTTTACCTATATGAGAAACTTTCACTGCTGCGCGCTTACCAAGTTCTGCCATCCATTCACGCAAAGCTGATACTAAAATCTCTCGACACATAATCACCGCTGCAGGCAGCGCAAACCATGCTGACGCAAACGTACTGACTAAAAGCACCAAGGCCACAGCAACAATCAACTTGTCTGCCACTGGATCTAAAAATGCACCAAAAGCTGAGGTTTGATTCCAACGCCTAGCTAAAAAGCCATCCAACCAATCTGTCACCGCAGCAACCGCAAAAATAATCGCCGTCGCTAATGGTGCCCAGGTAAAAGGCAAATAATAAATCAGTATGAAAACAGGGATTAACACCATACGCAATAATGTTAAAATATTTGGCAGTCGCATCTGCATCATTCTCACCTTCTTACTCACTCCTAAACCTTATCTTTTAGTGCTTGCACAATACGTTGTGCCAAAGCGTCGCCTATTCCATCAATTTGCGCAATATCTTCAACCCGCGCTTGTTTTAACTCTTGTAAACCACCAAAGCTATGCAGTAATGTCTTGCGGCGCTTTGGCCCCACCCCAGCAATACTTTCTATTACAGAGGTGATCTTACCACGTTTTGCACGATGCCCTTCAATTGCAAATCGATGCGCTTCATCGCGCACCCTTTGTAAGAAATGCAATGCTGCATTATCTGCTGATAAAACACGTGTTTCACCCCCATATAAGTGCAATACTTCAAGTCCAGGGCGACGTCCAGGACCTTTACTGATAGCGAGCACCTGCGCAGTCAAACTTAATGCTTTCAGTGCTGCCACAACCGCATTAAACTGCCCACGTCCACCATCAATCAATAATAAGCGTGTATCAAGCTCATACTGAGTTATTTTTTGATAACGTCTCAGTATACTATCAGCAAGTGCAGCATAATCATCACCTGGCTTTACTCCTGCTATATTAAAACGCCGATACTCTTTCTTCAATGGCCCATCACAATTAAATACCACACATGATGCCATCGTCGCCTGCCCCATGGTATGGCTCACATCGAAACATTCAATCTGACTGATTACTTCAGGCAATTCCAGCTCAGCCAAACATTCAGTAAATCCATGCTGATAATGCGTATTTTTTGCTAGATGTGTTTTAAGTGCCTGTAGGCCATTATGGCTTGCTAAAGCCAACCACTTTTTCACAAGTCCACGCCCTTGCGCACGAATTTTTACCTGACGCCCACGCTGTTCAGTTAAAATTGCCTCAATGTGTTGTTGATTCGCTAAAGGCTGCTCTACACAAATTTGCGCAGGCAACTCTCGAGCAGATTCGAGATACCACTGCACTAAAAATAATTCTAATAATTCGTGATGTTCAAAGTCCAAGTCAAACTTTGAAAATATACTTTTATGACCAAGTAAACAGCCCTCACGCAACATCATCAACTGAATACACAACACACCCTGATCTAATAATAAAACAATAACATCAACACTTTTAGCCTGTTCAAAAACCACCGCCTGTTGCTGCATTGTTCTACGCAAATGGGTAATTTGATCGCGTAATTGCGCAGCCTTTTCAAAAGCTAATTGCTCTGAAGCACTGCCCATCTCACTCGCCAACTGATCGATTAAAGCCTGACTTTTTCCCTGCAAAAACAATCGAGTATGACTCACATTAAGCTGATAATCCTCCACACTCACCCAATCCACACAAGGCGCAGTACAACGACCAATCTGATGTTGTAAACAAGGCCGTGAACGATTTTTAAAAGCAGACTCCTCACAAGAGCGTAGTTTAAACGTTTTTTGCAAAAGGTTAAGTGCTGCTTTTGCCGCTCCTGCATCAGGATAAGGACCAAAATACTCACCCGCCCGCCGTTTACCTCCGCGCTGATAGGTCAAACTGGGAAAATCACCCACACTTAGCACCAAATATGGATAACTTTTATCATCACGCAACAAAATATTATAACGAGGCTTTAAGGTTTTAATTAAAGAGCATTCAAGCAACAACGCTTCTTTTTCAGTATCAGTCACAATGATTTCAACACTTGCAACTTGGCTTACTAAACGCTCTGTTTTGACTGAAGCAAGATTTTTTTGAAAATAAGAACTAAGGCGCTTTTTCAAGCTTTTTGCTTTACCCACATAAACAACGTTCGCCTGCTTATCTATCATCTGATAGACCCCGGGCAAATCAGGAACGGTCATTAAAAATGCAGTTGCATCAAACTCCATGCACGTGTAGCAAAATAATCAATAATGAGGTTAAACTGGAACAGATGGATCTAGCATACCATGGCGAATCGCTAAATGTGTTAACTCAACATCACTGTTTACATTTAACTTCTCAAACAAACGGTAACGATAACTATTGACCGTTTTTGGACTTAAGCAGAGCTGATCAGAAATTTCTTGAACCTTCTGGCCACTGGTAATCATAATCATCACTTGCATCTCTCGCTCAGACAGTTGATCAAACGGCGTATCATCATCGGTTAAATGCTTTAAAGCAAGCTGCTGCGCAACATCAGGGCTAATATAACGTTGGCCGACATGCACTTTACGAATCGCTCGCACCATCTCATCAATATTTGTTCCCTTGGTGATATAACCTGCAGCACCTGCTTGCAAAACACGTGAAGGATAAGGTTCTCCACCATAAACTGTTACCGCTAAAACTTGAATATCCTGATCAATACGCAATAAGCGGCGAGTCGCTTCCAAACCACCCATGCCCGGCATATTTACATCCATCAATACAACATCTGGTCGACTTTGGCGAATAAACTGCAATGCTTCTTCACCACTTTCTG
The DNA here is from genome assembly GCA_001644975.1 of Piscirickettsiaceae bacterium NZ-RLO1. GTDB lineage: Bacteria > Pseudomonadota > Gammaproteobacteria > Piscirickettsiales > Piscirickettsiaceae > Piscirickettsia. The sequence goes on along the minus strand of LVCQ01000065.1, from coordinate 10,132 downwards.
CCTCACCGATAACTTCAATCCCTTGTACATCAGATAGTAAACGTTTAATACCCACACGAATCAATTCATGATCATCAACAATGAGGACTTTAATCAAAAGAATGGCTCCTACACGCAATGCGACTGTGTAACTGTTTACAAATCATAACACTATAATCACCTAAGCGGAAACAGAAAGTCTTATTAAACAAGCCTCGCCACTGAGTGTGGCTAAGGGTTTACCTAACTATTTTCAAGAAGAATACAAACTGGGTCTTCTCACTCGATGACTCTTTATAAAAAAGTCGGCAGATGCCGACTTTCAATTCATTTTTAATTAATGTTTAACTAAAGTCTAAAAATCTAAAAGCCTAAATTAATGTCTTAAATTTTTAATAGTCGTCTCACTCTTGTGATGCCTATCCGATTCCTCGCCTATATCGCGATCTATTTTATTAACTTACTGACTATGAGAAAGTATGGGTATCATCTTCTGGAAAACTACGCGCTATTACATTCTGAGAATATGCTTGAACCGCCTGGTCAATCTGTTTAGCCACCTCAGCATAACGCTTCACAAACTTAGGTGTATTTTTAGTCAAGCCGATCAGATCATCAATGACCAGCACCTGACCATCACAAGCACTTGAAGCACCAATACCAATCGTTGGCACGGCAATACTTGAGGTAACAGGCTCTGCAACCTGGCTTGCCACACACTCTAATACCACTGTAAACGCTCCAGCTTCAGCGATAGCACGCGCATCACGCAATACCTGCTCTAAGCCTGCATCACCACGCCCTTGAACTTTAAAGCCACCCAAGGCATTCACCGATTGAGGAAGCAAACCAACATGACCCATAACTGGAATCCCTCGCGAGGTTAAAAAAGCCACCGTCTCAGCCATTTCAATGCCGCCTTCGATTTTTACCGCCTGACAACCCGTTTCTTTCATCAACCGCGCTGCATTGCGAAAGGCCTGCTCTTTAGACTCTTGAAAAGATCCAAAGGGCATATCAACCACCACAAGTGAATAATTCGCATATTGCGCCACAGCTCGGCCATGAGCAATCATCATTTCCATCGTCACCGCAACTGTTGTATCCATGCCATAAATTACATTTCCTAAAGAATCGCCCACCAAAAGAATATCTGCATGACGGCTGGCAATACTAGCAACAGGTGCTGTATACGCTGTCACCACCACCACCGGACGCTGCCCTTTCAAGGCTTTAATCTTTGAGACATTCATCGGACGTTGATCCTCAGCCAAATAACCCACGCTTTACTCCCATATTTTATTCATCATTTATTAATCAATTCACTACTAATTTTTACATACAGACAACTTAAAGCTAGAGAGTCCGATTATCCAACTACTCTGGTGTATTGCTGTTCTAAGTAAGAAAATACAGTTCTGACTCCCATAATTTCACCCCCTTCAGGGCGCCCCGGCAAACTGCGATTATTGTAACCCATCACATCAAAATGAATCCATGGACAATCACCAACAAATTCTTCAAGATAAAGCGCTGCAGTAATCGCCCCACCATAGCCCCCTAGGTCGCAGTTGCTTAAATCCGCAATCTGACTGTCAATTTTATTTCTATACGCTTTAAATAAAGGCATCGGCCATACCGGATCAACAAGATCTTCACCTAGCTTACGTAATTCTGTTTCTATCTTGCGCTGATTGGTAAAACAAGCTGGCAATTCCGTTCCTAGTGCCACACGCGCTGCCCCTGTCAACGTTGCAAAATCAATCACCAATTCAGGCTGAGCTTCTGCAGCCAGCGCTAAAGCATCACCTAGCACCACACGGCCTTCAGCATCAGTGTTTTTAATTTCCACTGAAATACCCTTACGTGTTGCGATCACATCACCAGGACGGTAAGCATTACCAGCAATCGCATTATCGACGGCAGGAATTAATAAGCGCAGGGAAATATTCAACTTTGCAGCCATAATCCAATGGGCCAAAGCAATAGCATGTGCCGCACCACCCATATCTTTTTTCATGAATAACATACCACTGGACGGCTTAATATCTAAACCACCACTATCAAAGCACACGCCCTTACCCACCAACGTTACTTTTTTATCGGCTTTATCACCCCAGCTTAACTCTAACAACCGTGGCGCACGATCGCTGGCCCGGCCTACTGCATGAATCGCCGGGTAATCCTCAGTGATTAACTCATCACCCACGATTTCTTTAAAGTCAGCATTAAACTCTTTAGCAAGCCCTTTGACAGTATCCGCCAGATCTTGTGGCCCCATATCCTCTGCGGGTGTATTAATTAGGTCCCGACCTAAACATAGGGCATTAACCTGCCGGTTAACCGCCTGAAAAACCAACCCATCACTAATAACCAGTTCTGGGCCTGTCTTTTTACTTTCTTTATAGCGATCAAAACAATAACTACCAAGCGCAAAGGCAACCGCGGCTTGCTCTTCATTAACCGGCAAAGCGCTAAACATATACTGGCCTTGAGGCAAACGACTTAAGTTGCCAAAGGACCAAAAATCACTCTCATTTGCAATGATTAAAACCACTTGAAAAAGCTGGCCAGCTTCATCACTAAGCAACTGAAACTGACCTACATCTGCCTTAAAGCCTGAGCTTTTCAGCCAATTTTGAGTAAAGACGCTTTGTCCTTCTAGCCATGCAGCAAAATCATCTTTAATCACGGCGTTAATTGCTATCGTCTTTTCTGCATCTGAAATAATCACTGAATTTTTATACATTTTTCACCCTAAAGATTTTACTTACTTTCATTATTATTTAACTTATTTCTTGATTTTCGATTGAGCAGTTAACCAGCTATTGACTTTCTCTAGATCAGCGAATGTTAAACTACCAGCATTACTTTTTAATTGTAAATAATCCAAAATATAATCATAACGGGCTTTCGCCAACAACTGCTGATCACTATTTAAGTTCTGAATCACTCGCAAAATATCCAACATGGTTGCAACACCTACCGCATAACTCGCTTCATACGTTTTAAGGCTGGTCTCATCCGCCTTAACCGCGGCCTCAAAGGCTCGAATAGAACTTAATTGTGCTGTCATCCCTAAAAAACTTTGCCGGGCATTACTAACAGCGGCACGCTGCGCTTTAACTAAGCTATAGTGCGCCGCATCGTATTGATTGATCGCCTGTTGTGTTTGTGCCGTAATTAATCCACCACTGAAAATAGGCACATTCAGCACCAAATTAATCGCCGCATTATGGTTATTGCCAGCAACACCACTAATCACACCACTTGGATCTCGGTTGTAGCTATAGCTTAGTTCTAAGTCTAAGGTTGGATAATGACCGGCATGATTAATATTAATCGAAGTTTTAGCAATTTCCGCATCAAAACGCGCTGTTTTCATGTCTAAGTTATTATTACTAGCTGCCGTTTCCCAATAATGAATATCATTTGGCAGCGGCCCTGCAAAATTGATCTTTGCTCTCAAAGGAGAAAGTGTTTTATAGCGAACCCCTGTAATCGCTCGCAAAGATTCCCAACTCGTTGCTACTGTATTTTCTTTTTGAATCAAATCAGCACGTGCCTGATCATAGCTAGAACGTGCATCAAGCACATCACTCATGGGCTTAACGCCGACTTTATGCTGCTGTTCGACCTTATCTAAGTTATTTTTTAAGCTATTAACCTGAGATTGTGCTGACACTAAATTATCTTTTGCCTTAAGCACATTAAAATAAGCCGTTGCCACATCCAACATCAGCGTTTGCTTCGCCCCTTGTAACACCACATCAGCTTGAGCGGCCTGTTGCTCAGCCTGATCCACTGTCTGCCACTGAGCATAATCGACTAAACTTTGCGTAAGCGTCAAACTGTAGCCACGACCATTTTCAACTACGCCACTGTTTAATTTAGCCCGATTAATACTGCCTATTAACGATAGCTGTGGAAACAAAGGTCCTTTAGCAATCGCCACACTTTCATGCGTTGCCTGATGTGTTGCCAGTGCGGCTTGATAGGTTGGATCTTCAACTGTTGCTTTTTGATAAATCTGAATCAAGTTCTCACTCAATGCAGATGCGCTGTAAATAAGTATCCCAGCACTACATAGTGCCCTGCACAGCATTTTTCTTTTTATCATTTTAATTTAACCTAATTGACCTTATTTACCTTTTTTTCTTAATACTAACGCACAAGGCAGTAAAATTATTGACGACACTGTTGCAAAATAAAACACATCATTAAACGCCAGCATGGTTGCCTGCTCATTGACGATATTGCCCAAACGTGCAATCGTTTGCGAATCTTGAATACTTTGATGGTTCACTTCCAGCCAACGCGTCAAATTATGGTTAAAAACGTTAACATAGCCGCTCAATTCATTCCAGTTTACCTGTGATAAACGCACAAATATAGTCCCCATAATCGACACGCCAATCGAACCGCCGATACTACGAGCAAAACTAAATATTCCTGCTGCCTCCGCATGATCTTCAGGTGGCAAGTTCCCATAAAATGTTCGTGCTAAAGGAACAAAGACTAAGCCTGATGCAGCCCCTTGAATAAGATTGGGAATCAAAACTGCTTGTGGGTCAATGTAGAGATTAAACGTACTCATCATCAAATAACCCCCGCTCGCTGTAAGTAAAAAGCCCAGCATCACTAACCAGTGGGCCGCAATAAAACGCATCAATAATGGCAACATTATCATCGCTACAGCCGCAACAATCCCCCGGGGTGCCAAGACTTCACCTGTAGTTAAAGCCGGATACTGAAGTAATGTTTCTAAAAACAATGGCAACCAAGAGAGTAGCCCCATGAGCACCATACAATAAGCCAAAATCAAGAAAATCGATCCGGCAAATAAACGATCTTTAAATAATCTTAAATTAATAATATTTTTGCGGCCCATACGAATGCCACGATACAGAAAATAAGCAAAGCTGCTAACAGCAATCATGCTTAAAATTATAATTTGATCAGATGCAAACCATTCCTTACTGCTTCCTTGATCTAAAACCACTTGAAAACTGCCGACCGCTAAAGCCATCACGCTCATACCTAGCCAGTCAACTTTACTTGATTTACGCTTGGTTTCTGTAATAAAAATGGCAATTAAAGGCAAAACAATAAGACAAATTGGAATATTAACAAAAAAGTCCCAGCGCCAATTAATATTCTGCGTTAAATAGCCACCAATAATAGGACCAAACACTGGGGCGGTCATAATCCCCATCCCATACAAAGCCATTGACTTATTACGCTCTGAGTCTGGACGATTAGCAAATAAGTCATTAATAGTCGCCTGAGAAATCGGTGCAAGCAAAGCGCCAAAGCCTCCTTGTAAAGCACGAAACAGCACAATTTCTGCCAAATTCGTTGCAAAACCACACAACGCAGAGAACACCCCAAAGCCAATAACAACAATAAATAATAAACGTTTACGACCAAGACGAGCGGTTAAAAAACCACTTAAAGGCATAACAATAGCCGACATCACCATATAAGAGGTCACTGTCCAGCTAATTTGCTCAGAAGTTACTCCTAATGAGCCACGCATATCTTGCAAGGATACCGTCACAATCGTCATATCTAAAATTTCAAGCGCAGTCACTAATACCAAAATTAAAGTGATAACCCAGCGCAACCAAGCACCCTCATCTAGCTTCAGTGTATTCACGCCAATTAACTCGATTGACTCTTAACACTCACAGTCACCGTCGCACTGCTACCAACACGCAGCGGGTAAGACACGGGTAACTGGCCGGTGAAAGAAATTTTAACAGGGAAACGCTGTGTTACTTTCACCCAATTGCCTGTCGCATTTTCAGGTGGTAATAAAGAAAAGCTCGCACCACTGCCATAACTCATACTCGCAACCTTGCCTTTAAAACGAATGCCTGGGTACATATCAATCTCTACATTTGCACTCTGGCCAACGTTAATCCGACCTATATCAGTTTCTTTAAAGTTCGCATCCACCCACCACTCGTTATTTTCAATTAAAGCAAACTGCGACTGTAAGGCTGTCACGGTATCTCCAGGACGCAAACTCACTTGGTCTAAAATTCCAGCAGCAGGTGCATAAACCTTGGTATGTGCAAGATTCAACTTCGCTTGATCAACATCTGCTTGCGCCTGACGAATTTGTGCATTCATATCACCGAATAGGCCAAGCTGGTCACGTACCTGTTTTAAGCTTTCCTGAGCGGCTTGTAATGCTGCTTTGGCTACAGTCAGCTGTGAACGCACCTGATCACCTTCTGCAATCGAGGCTTGTCCTTTTGTGACTAAGGCCAGTGTGCGCTTAGCATTTTGCTCAGCTAACATAAGCTCAGCGCGCTTTTGGGCAACAATAGCCTGATCTGCAGCAATATTATCACGCGCTGATTGCACCGACTGCCTCTCTACCGCGAGCTTCGCTTCAGCCTGTTGCAACGCAATCTTAAATTGCTGCGGCTCAAGCGTAAACAATAACTCGCCTTGACTGACCTGTTGATGATTCTTAATCAACACCTGATCAGCACGACCTGAAACCTGAGGCGCAATATTAACAATATGTGCTTTTACATACGCATCATCTGTCGAAGGATGCAAGCGGTTATAATACCAATACCCTCCAGCAACAATCACCACTGCAATGATAATTAATGCAACTATTAATTTTCTCATAATCAACTGACCATTCAATTAAATTTTATAAATAAAAAAGCAAGCGAGTACGGACTCAAGCCGACATGATACGGCAGAGCCTAAATCACCGCAAGCCAGCGCATCAAAGCTCAACCTAAACTATAGATCTAGTGATTACCTAAGACAGTTTCTGAAAAAACTTTGGCAAAATTGTTAATTAATTTTTATTAGAAGACTACTGAGATGCTGACTATACTGCTAATGGAGGTATCATGAACCCATGAAAAAAAGCACCTACTATTTCTTTTTTCCTGCAGGCATTTTACTTTATCAACTGTTTTCAAGTACTTTTGCAGCCTGCACACAAACACTCAATATCGCTTACGATGGGCACTGGCCTCCTTATCAATACGCCATAAACAATAAGCCGAAGGGCATTGACCTTGTTCTGATCAACCACATTATGGAGCGCATCGGCTGTAATGTAATTTACAAACGCGTCGCCCATAATCGCGTTGCCAATGATTTAAAATTAGGCTGGGCTGATGTCGCATTATCTCTACCACGCACCTTGCAAAATAAAAGTGGGCTATATTTTTCCAATACCATACGCCAGAGACAGCTTTCTCTCTTTGTCCTTAAAAAAAATGCCCTACGCTTTAACTTCCCTTCTTTATTAGACTTGCTCAATACGACATTTAAACTTGGTACTAGCTTAGGTGGCCATTATGGCCCACTCTACCAACAATTTGTCCAACGCGGTGGCTCTTTAAATATCCGCTCAGCTGATAATGATTATGAACTACCACGCTTATTAATCACTAAAAAACTCAATGGTTACCTTATGGAGACTCAGCGTGGCTATTATCTCCTAAAAAAAGTTCGGCTACTTAGCCAAATCACCAGCACTGAAACACGCATTGAGAGTGACCCTACAGCACTTTATATTGCTTTTAGTAAAAAGACCGTCTCACGTAGCCTTGTAAAGCAAGTCAATGCGGTCTTAGTAGATATGCAAATCGATGGTACGCTTGAGAAAATTTTAAACGCTTACTCACCAAAACGCTAGCAAAGTGCTAGCACCTACACACATTTATCGTTAAGATAACGCTCCTAACACTTTTTTAGTCAATTACTATATATTAGGGGATGATCATGAGTCTTGATCGCACTTGGTTCTCAGAAAGCTACACACCTTCAGGCTCCGCCTTCTCTTTAAAGATTACCGACAAAATTCACTCCGAACAATCGAAGTTTCAAGCCATTGATATTTACCAAACTGAAACCTTTGGCAAGCTTATGGTCATCGATGGCTGCACTATGGTCACCACACGTGATAATTTTTTCTATCATGAAATGATGACTCACCCATTACTTTATAGCCACAATAATCCTGAACATATCCTCATCATCGGTGGTGGTGACTGTGGCACTTTACAACAAGTACTCAAGCATCCGACAACACAATCAGCAACACAAATCGATATTGACGAGCGAGTCACTGCACTTGCTAACATTCACTTTCCAGAGCTTTGTACTGATAACAACGATCCCCGCGCAACCATTTTATTCGAAGATGGTATTGACTGGGTTCGCAAGGCTCAAAAAAATTCGCTGGATATTATCATTGTTGATAGTACAGAGCCTGAAGGACCAGGTGAGGTTTTATTTACCGATGAGTTTTACCGCTACTGTTTCAATGCCCTAAAAGAAGATGGCATCCTTGCTATTCAAAGTGAATCGCCCTTCTACCATGTTGATTTATTAAGCACACTGTGCCACCGTTTTAAAAAAGTTGGTTTTAAATCCACACGCTTACATCATTACCCACAACCAATTTATCCAAGCGGCTGGTGGAGCACATTACTCGCTAACAAAAATGGTGAGTTTACTTTCCGTAAACAAGACGCAAAACAAAAGTCATTTGCGACCAAATACTATAATGCCAACATTCATGAATCAAGCCAGGTTCTGCCTGAATACTTACTTAAAGCGTTGCCACAATTAACTCAAGGCTAGCTAAATCAATCATTTAGCTTCATCCAGAACCCAATAAAGAAAGCTTTACTTTTGCTTTCTTTATTATTAAAAATAATAACGTTAGACCAATTTTAAGCTAATAAAAAAAACCATCTAAAACTTCCAACTCACCCCCAAACCAAAGACATTGGCATAACCACTGTAATTAGCTTGTACATTATTAAGAGCATCAGTACTTGTTTTATTAATAGCAGAATCTTGCATAAAAATGCGCTGATACACAGCATCTACACTAAAGTTTTTATCAATATGATAACCCACACCAATTGTCGCCCAAATACGATTAGAGTCTGGAATTCGCGCATCTCGGTCGATATTATTTGTTGGTGTTTGATCAAATGCTGCACCAAAGCGCAGTTGCCACTTGGGTGTCAAGTCATATGCACTACCTAAAGAAAATAACCATGCATTCTTATAGTTTAAATCTGAATCCATAGTCACGAAGCCTACGCCTGGCACATTAATATTAACATTAATACTTTGAATGCTGCTCCACTCTATATATTGGGCATTAGCCATGACTTTCCATTTAGGTGTAATTTTTTGCGTAATACCGAAATTCCAAACAGCAGGTAACTCTAAATCTGCACTTGCGCTACCTGGCAACCCTGTCGCAGCAGGCACCCCCACTGTTGATAAAGAAGCATCTCCTTCAATGACATTTTTAACGGCCGAGCGATAACTTAAACCGAACACTGTCGAGTGCATCGGCCTGTACTGAATCCCAAGTAAATAGCCATACCCCCAATCATCTCCTGAAACTGTAGAGGGCTGCGTCGCAGGTAAAACACTCGCAGAGCCACTGTATTGAGACAAAGTCACTTTCGTTCGCACCGCAGAGACACCAATACCTAAAGACCACTTATCATCCAGCTTAAAGGCGATCGTTGGCGTAATTGCAACAGATTCAATTTTTGAGTCCATCGCTTCATAGCGCCCAACCCAATCATTTCCATATTGAGTTTCCAACCCCCAAGGCACTGTGACCGATAAACCTGCAATGACCTTATCGTTGACCTTCCAAGCCGCATACATGTTTGGAACTAAAGCACTGTTAGCTACATTGCCATCCTGGGAAGCACCAGCTAACGCTGCACCAGATTGAGTTGCTCTGGCACCTCTTAATGTGACTTTAGGATCTATATAAGACCCTCCTAAGTAAACTTCATTGGCAGCAACCCCACCTAAAGATGCAGGGTTTAGGTACATAGCATCAACATCACCCCAACTTGAGGCGGCTCCTGCAAGAGCAGATCCTTGTAGTTTAGGGCTCATCTCATTAACTTGAAAGCCAGCAGCATAAACAACCATAAACGTAGCAGTAACGCTTAATGTAGCAATTACAAATGCAAGACCTTTAATCTTATGACTCATTGACACACTACCTTGTGTAAATTAAAGTTTGATCTTCCTATTGTGGCCCAATTAAACATTATAATAATCAGCCTTACTAAATTAAACTACGTTAAAAAAAGAACACTGTACTGCCAAATGAGTATAG
>LVCQ01000064.1 GCA_001644975.1 Piscirickettsiaceae bacterium NZ-RLO1 | reverse complement strand
TTTAGTTCTTCTAAGTTAATCGCTCGAGGTTTTGGTGCCTTCTTTTTTATTTCTATTCTTGTATTCCATCGAAACAGCGTCCTCATTGAAACGCCAAAGAGCTCTGAAACTTCCTCATAAGTTAGCCCTTTCTTTTCTTTTAACTTAAAGACCTTCCGTCTGAATTCAACTGGATACCCCATGGCACATTCCTTGTTTAATTCTACAATTATTCAATAAGTTATTATGCCATACATTTAGGATTTAGCTATATACATCATATACATCATTGCTATTAGCATTAGCCAGTTTGATTGAATTAAACCTTTGCTCTCGTGATGTTCAAATTGGTTTAATAAAATATCAGGATCGTACTTTTGCTTTATAACTTTCTTTATGAGATTAAAACGGCCTGTCATTCCTTTCATGTTTGCATTTCCTGGTTGATTAGTGATAAAGAAAAATTATTAGTGCCATGGTAATAGTGTGTTTTTAAAATTTGAATTTTAGCTGAGTCTATTCACTCCTTAATAGATTAATAGATAAAATTTTATTATTATTATCTTATATCGATATATGCGGTATTTACTTGATATTGTTATGGTTATTTTACATGGCTGTTATAATTTTTAATTATTTCCTCTATGAAAAATGCAAGGATGAGTGATAAATTCTTTATATTATTTTTTTCATCTCAGCGAGCACAGCAATGATTTCATCACTATCACTTAGTTTGATATTTTCAGATGGTATTTTGTTGTTTGTTGATGTTAAGAACTGATGGGGCTTATTTATATGGAGTTGCTTGAAAACAATATCATTTTCTTTGTGTATATAAGCAATAATAAAAGCTGAATCATAGGGTTTTCTTTTAGGGTCGAATATTAATGTGGAGCCTTTTGAAATGAAAGGTTCCATGGATGAATCGTTCATGACAACAGCAAATGAGCTTTTACTAATGTCAATATCAGACTTAATAATATTAGAGACTTGTATTTCTTGATTGCTTTTAATTACTGTATAAACTTCCTGCCACTGGTAAACTGGGTAACTAATCCAGAAACTTTCATTTTGTTCTAAACTATTAAGACCCTCTGAGATAGTTTCTTCACCTAAGAGTTGTCCTATTGTGATACCAAAATATTGAGAGATAGCGGTTAGTGATGTTAGGGTTGGATTTGATGTGCCTTTTAAAATTGAATTTATAGTTGGACGAGTTAAACCTGTATTATTGCTTAATTCTTGAACGGAAACAGAGTTTTTATCCATTAGTATTTTAAGAGGGATACAGTTTTTATGATCTTTAACTGTAGATTCTTGATTCATTTGTTAACCTGTTAATTTGCACTTTCACTTTCTTGTTAGTGCTTTTAGAGCTTAATATTTAGCGGCCATTATGAGTTTTTCGGATATATATGTCAAATAATGCTGCCATTTTTGAAGGTAAATTATCATTAACATGTAGCTTAATAAAGTATAAATTCAAAAGTGGCGTTGACATGAAAATATAAATTCATTTAGATTGTATTAGTGATTTACATAATGGATGTAATAAGGGAAATAGCTATCATGAAAGTACTTATAAATATACCTAAAAATAACTGATTTATCTTTATGTAGGCTAGTATAAGGAAAAAGGTTGATTGAGTGATAATGATATATGAATGTAGTTAATTGAATAAAATTTATGAAATTAGAAGATTTAAAAATGGGTGCAATATATGAAAACTGAATCGATTGACTATCAATCTGCTCAGCTAGAGTTGTCAGTAATACTAGAAAAGTTAAGGGTAGATAGGTCTTATAGTAAATCAATGAATAAAGCTGATGAGTGTATGAAAAAAATAGAACATTTGCTGTTAGTCGTTCCAGTTGATATTCGTAGACAGGTTAAATTAGAAGTTTCAACGTTGTACTTAGAATATCTGCACTTAGCGAAGAGAGATGTTGTTAGTAATCATAAGAGAGATAAATGATGTATTGTAATATATAATATTTTTATTATTAAAATAATTATAATTTGTGATCTGAACTATTAATTTATTGTCTATGATTAAACTGGATATTAAAATAATTTTTTAAATTAATTAGGAAAATAAAATGGAATTATATTATTAGTTGATATACTGGTATTTATTCATTGTTTTTTCCTTGCATTAGGAATAAATAACTTAGGCAACCTAGATAGAGGTCTTTATTGAATGAAGAGGGTGCTGAAAAGTAGGCAGTAAGGGAAATAGATTTAAAGCTATCTCTAGTCTGTTTAATTATTTATTTTGGGGATTGCTCTTAACCTCTTCTTTGAATTATGAAATAAATGTTAATTGTTCTTAACATGAAAATTAATTTGCCAGTGGTTTACTATATATTGAAAATTTTGTTTTTCACCTATAGTTGGTAAGAGTTCTGGATGATATTTTATGCTTTATGGTGATTATTGCGAGTTCTATTGACGTTGAGCATTTTCAGTCAAGTTTACTGTAAATGTGTAACGCTAAAAATGACCGCTAATATTATTTCTAACTATGCTTTGGCTAAATTTTTTCCAGTTGAATTTCTTTAATAGTATCTGGAGGTTTAGGTATGGCAAAGGAAGATAATAAAGTTCAGGATGGAAGTGGGTTTGAGATTCCTGAGATTGATGATGTAAGGACATCTGCTATACAGATGTTTGAAGGAGAAGCGGTAGTTGAGTTTGACTCAGGTGATGTTGAGGATGATTTTGAGCCAGGGCCTGCACTTGAGATTATTGATGATAATTTTATTCTTGATAATGGGGCGAGTATAGACTTAAGTAGTTATAATCCTGAAGAAGTAGATGCATTTTTCGCAAATAATAATGATAATAAAACAGATGAAAGTAATATGCCGCCGCTTGAGGTGAGAGGTAGAGAAAGGTCAGGTGCGAGTGCTGATGTGATAGGAGGACTCTCAGGAGCTTCTGAGCCTAGAAAGAGAGCAAGTGCAAAAGCTGATATTGCAGGAGGGCTATCAGAGGCTTCTGGAGTGAGAGGAAGAGCGAGTGCAAGAGCTGATAGTGTCGGAGGCTTATCAGGAGTTATTAGTGCTAGAGAAAGGTCTTGTGCTGATGTGGACATTAAAGAACCGCCGAATTTTACTAATAATGGTAGTGGGTGTATTGGCTCTTATGCAACTACAGGGGTATTTTTGGCTGAATCGATGAAAAGCGCCAGTGTTCATGTTGCAGAAAATATTGTACGCTTTGAACCTGGTTACGATTAGAAATAGCAGATAATTTATCATTATTAATAATAATTGCTCTCACTTTAAAATGATTGCTATGGCTTTCATTTTTTCTTTTTGAGGTTAAACTTAAACTACTGTGTTCACAGCAGTAGAATGACGTCTAAAATTTAATCACACACTTTATTAATCCTGTTTTAAGTGATTTTGTATTGATTTTGCTGATAATGCTAGTATAAGCAGATTATAGGTAAAATTAATCACTAGTGAGTATGAGAGTTAGATGCTATGGCCGATTTAAAAAAAGTTATCGCTGAATATCCTGAAGAGTACTGTTTATTATTAGAAGAAGCTTATGGTGCAGGGATGATGTCTGAAGGCGGCCACGAAGCTGTTGAGGCTATGTTTCAGCATACTGATTTACCAGGAAAAAAAGCCTTAGATATTGGTTTTGGCCTTGGAGGTGTTGCACTGTATTTGGCAGAGCGTTATCAAACTCAAGTTACTGGGGTCGAGGTAAATCCTTGGCTGGTAGAAGAGGCAGCACGGCGTTGTCCGCAATCTTTAAAAGGTTTAGTACATTTTACTGCGTATCAACAGCCTGCGCTCTTACCATGTGAAGATGATTTTTTTGATGTTGTATATAGCAAGGGAGTATTGACACATTTAGATGATAAATTACCTTTATTTAAAGAAATTCATCGAGTATTAAAGCCTGGTGGTGAGCTGGTGATTGATGATTGGTTAAGTCCCGTAAAAGGTCAATGGGGAGCAGGTTTACAGCAAATGTGTGATATGGAAAACTTAACGTTATTTGCCGAAACAGAAGATAGTTATCATGATTTATTTGCCACTGCTGGGTTTTCTGAAATACAAATGCGTGATGAAAATAAAAATTATGCGCGATATAATCAGAAAATTGTTGATTCTTTAAGTCGGTTAGAAGATAAACCAGGGTTTGACCAGCGTTTTGGTGAAAACGCATTACAAGAGACAATTGACTCTTATCAAATGATAGCTGATTCGATCATAGATAATGAGTTATTAATTCGTTGGTTTCGGTCTACAGTGTAATTTTATATAAAATAAAGCTGCTTATTGAAATTAATAAACAGCTTATTAACTATTATTTATTTTAAAATTTTATTTTTTAGAGAATTGGTGTACTGTTTGAAAAATTCGCTGATAAAATGCGTATATTTTTTAGAGGCAGTTTGAATATTTGCGCTGAAATCTTTTTCTTGATCGTCAGTACCTGTAATATCTGAGATTGCCCGAATAAATAGCGCTGGAACATTGGCATGAAAACACACTTGAGCGACAGCAGCGGCTTCCATTTCACCGGCATAGAGGTTGTTAATATTGGTTTTTGCCCGGTCGATTAAAAATGCTGTACTTAAAAATGAATCACCTGTTGCGATAGTGCCGATATAGTAGGTAAGGTTTGTTTGTTGGCAGGCTATTTCTGCATGGATTTTTGCTTGTTCATTGGGCTCAAAATGTGTGGGTAAACCCGGAATTTGGCCATAGGCATAACCAAAGCCGGTGACGTCGACATCGTTATGCAATACTTTGTCAGCAATGATAATATCACCGATTTTTAAATCTTGATGAAAGCCGCCTGCTGTTCCTGTATTAATCACTAAGCTTGGTTTAAAGCGTTCGATGAGTAAGGTGGTTGCCATTGCTGCATTGACTTTGCCAATTTTAGTTTGGACAATCAGTGCATCTTGGTCATAAATTTTAGCCTCATGAAAGAGAATGTTATTAATTTCATGAGTTATCCCTGTGGTGTGTTCTTTTAATAGTTGTACTTCTTCGTCCATGGCGACAAGAATTGCAATTGTCATAGCGTGTCCTCTTTGTCTTTATAAATCGGTATTTATCAATAAATAAGAGCGCACAGCGCTCTTAAAAATAACTTCAAGTACTTTAGACATTAAAGCGAAAGTGCATCACATCACCATCTTGAACGATATAGTCTTTACCTTCTAGGCGCCATTTACCCGCTTCTTTACAGCCTGCTTCGCCGTTATATTGAATAAAGTCAGCATAGCTCATCACTTCAGCGCGAATAAAGCCCTTTTCAAAGTCAGTATGAATACGTCCGGCAGATTGTGGGCAGGTCGCACCGATATGCACTGTCCAGGCGCGGACTTCTTTCACACCCGCGGTAAAAAAAGTTTGCAAGGCCAATAGATCATAGCCGGCACGAATAACTCGATTCAGCCCGGGTTCTTCTAGGCCTAAATCTTGAATAAACTCGGCTTTTTCTTCGTCATCTAGCACGGCAATTTCCGCTTCAATTGCCGCGCAAATCGGCACAACAACTGCACCTTCTTTCTCTGCTAACTCTCTAACGGCGTCTAAGTGAGGGTTATTATCAAAGCCATCTTCATTGACATTGGCAATATACATGGTGGGCTTTGATGTTAAAAACTGCAATGTTGCATAGGTGGGTGAGAGGTCACTATTGCCACTAAAGGTACGCACTGGATGGCCCTCTTCAACATGAGCTTTAAGGGCATGCATGAGTTCTAAATCTTGTTTGGCCTCTTTGTTTGCACTTTTGGCGAGCTTTTGTAAGCGCAAGCAAGCACGTTCGAGCATTTCCATATCAGCGAGCAGTAGTTCCGTATTAATGACATCAATATCATCAATCGGATTGATTTTACCTTCAACATGGACAATATCTTCATTCTCAAAACAACGGACAACATGGGCGATGGCATCGGTTTCGCGAATATTAGCTAAGAATTTATTGCCAAGGCCTTCGCCTTTAGAAGCGCCTTTGACTAAACCGGCAATATCAACAAATTCCATCGTGGTTGGAATGACTTTTTGTGGTTTGACGATGTTGGCAAGTTGCTCTAGGCGCAGGTCAGGTACAGGGACGATGCCTGTGTTGGGTTCTATAGTACAAAAAGGATAGTTTGCTGCGTCGATTTCAGCTTGTGTAAGTGCATTAAAAAGTGTTGATTTGCCGACATTAGGAAGGCCAACGATACCGCATTTAAAACCCATGATCAGTCTCTACTAAAATAAATTAAATAATAAAACGTAATTGCAATTCGCTGTGTATTGTAACGAATTTACTAGCGACTGTGTAGAGCGTTCATGGCTTTTGCGGTGTGTCCAGCGAGGAGCTCGGCTAAAACCTCAAAACTCGCATCGATGCTTTGTAAAATCAATGCATGTTCTGGCTTGGATGGCGCTTTAAGAACAAAGTTGATCACTTGTGATTTATTGCCAGGATGGCCGATGCCGATACGTAAACGCTGAAAGTCGTTGGTGCCTAGTTGTGCGGTAATATCTCTTAAGCCATTGTGACCGCCATGACCGCCACCTTTTTTTAAGCGTGCAGTGCCTGGAGGTAGGTCAAGTTCATCGTGAACAATTAGAATATGTTCGGGAGGTATTTTATAAAAGTGGCTGAAGGCTTTAACGGCAAGGCCGGATCGATTCATAAAGGTCGTTGGAATAAGTAAGTGTACACTGCTTCCTAAGCCTAGAGCGTTAAGGCGAGAGGCTAAACCATGAAATTTAGCCTCAGGGCGCAAAACAGTTTGGTATTGTTTTGCTAGCTGTTCAACAAACCACACTCCTGCATTATGTCGCGTTTGTTCATATTCGGCGCCGGGGTTGCCGAGGCCAACAATGAGTTTTACAGGAGCGTCCATGTTGTTTATTCCTCAGCAGTTCCCTCATCACCGGATGCAGTGTCATCGTCACTAGAGCCTTTATTAGCTTTGATAGCAACGATAGCGTGATCGTGATTATCACCTTGAACAAGTGCGCTTAGAGTCACACCTTGTGGGACTTTAATATCAGATAGGTGCAAGGTTTGACCGAGTTCTGCTTTGCCCATATCGACTTCAATAAACTCAGGAAGGTCAGCAGGTAGGCAGCTGATTTCTACTTCTGAGGCATAATGCTCAACATGGCCACCGAGTTTTACTGCAACTTCTTCGTTAGTAAAGTGCAATGGAATTGAAACGCTGAGCTTAGAGTTAGCATCGACACGTTGAAAGTCCAAGTGAGTGACTTTAGGCTTGTATGGGTGACGTTGCATATCTTTTAAGATGACTTGTTCTTTCTGGCCATCAATATTTAAGGTTAAAATTTGCGTGTAAAAGTGCTCGTGCTCTTCAACTTGTAATACTAGGTTGTGAGGGATGGCAAGTGACATTGGGTCTTTGTTGCCGCCATACACGATAGCAGGGACTTGATCGGCAATACGACGGAGGCGGCGGCTCGCACCTTTCCCCTTATCCTGACGTAAAGCAGCAGGTAATTCGATAGTTTGTGACATAATTGTCTCCAACGAGTTGAGAATTTAACTTAAATTAAAAAAACTGTTACTTCGCGACCAAAGCAACAGCGCATTATTATAGTGAAAAATAATTACTTATTCAATAAACATTGAGCTGATCGACTCTTCATGACAAACACGCCGAATAGCTTCTGAGAGCATTGGTGCTAAAGAGAGTTGTTTAATTCTAGCGCATTTTTTGGCCGCTTCACTTAATGGAATCGTATCTGTGACAACAAGCTCAGTTAGGCTGGAATTTTCAATATTCGCAATGGCATTGCCTGAGAGCACAGGGTGCACACAATAGGCTGATACATTGGTTGCGCCGTGTTCACGTAGGGCTTCAGCAGCTTTACAAAGCGTACCTGCGGTATCGACGATATCATCGACTAAGATGCAGTCGCGGCCTTTTACATCGCCGATAATGTGCATAATGCGTGCTTCATTGGCACGTGGACGGCGTTTATCAATAATGGCAAGGTCTGCATTATTTAAGCGTTTAGCGAAACCACGGGCGCGAGCAACACCACCGACATCAGGTGAAACAACAACAGGGTCGATTAGTTTTTTATCGAGTACATGCTCAAGTAAAACAGGAGAACCATAGACATTGTCATGCGGGATATGGAAGAAACCTTGAATTTGCTCAGCATGAATGTCCACAGTCATGACGCGATTAATACCAACGCCGGCTAGCATATCAGCCACTACTTTTGCAGTAATGGGAACACGTGAAGAGCGTGTGCGGCGATCTTGGCGTGCATAGCCATAATAGGGAATAACGGCGGTGATGCGTCCTGCAGATGAGCGGCGCAGGGCATCGGCTAAAATCATTACTTCCATTAGGTGGTCATTGGCTGGGGAGCAGGTCGGCTGTAATATAAAAACATCGTTACCGCGGACGTTTTCTAATATTTCAGTCGAGATTTCACCATCGCTAAAGCAATTAATTTGCGCATTGCCTAGGGGTATGTGTAAGTGTTTTGCAATCTTGTTAGCAAGTTCAGGATGAGCATTGCCGGTAAAGAGCATTAATTTGGACACGCTGAGCTTCCTCTTGAGAGTGTAAGGGGATCGGGTTTAGTCAGTATGTTATAATATAGAGTTGGCTGGGGTACCTGGATTCGAACCAGGGGATGCCGGCATCAAAAGCCGGTGCCTTACCGCTTGGCGATACCCCACCTAAAATGCGCAAGTTTAGGCTCCTTTGCGCAAGTTGGGGGTATTCTACTGTGTGTGTTAGCGCTCTGTCAAACCTTTGTCACATTTTTGTCATAATCAAGTAATTACATGGATATATTCATGTAATTTATTAATTTTTCTGATTTTTATTCTAGTTTTTATTTTTAAATTAAAAAATGCTGATATTTGTCAGCCATAAGCACTTTAATTAAGCCAGTTGCTGCCAATCACTAATGGCAATTTTTAGCCAAAGTTGTTGGTTTTTTAAGCGGATTAATGTGGGTAAGGGTAAGCCGTTTTGCCATTGGTAGCGTTGGTAACTAATATTCCAACCCGCTTGGTTGAGAGTCGTTAAGCGACCATACTCATCGAGTGTTTTTTGATACGGCATCTTAGGAGAGGCCAAGCCTCGTATCCAATAATAGAGGCCATTGACAGGCAGACTCCAACCTAAAAGGCTTTGCATAAGTAGTTGAGCTGAATTAGCTTCAGTGGTTTGGCCATGGCTGTCAGTAAAGCGGTATTGGCCCTGTTGGTGGATAAGTTGAATTTCACCAATGCCTAAAGGCCCTGATAAATTGACTTGATAGTCGTCGAGACCTTGTTGAGACCAGTTTAAATTTGCTTGTTGTACTTGCTTGGCATAGCGCACGGCGATGATACCTTGCAATTGCCAGTGCGTTTTTGTCACTAATTGTTGTTGATAGTGCTGCCAGGCTGCATTGTTATCTTTAGGCAGCGGAGGCGTTGAATGATCAGCTGTGGTGGTTGCGCAAGCGTTCAGTAATATGATGCAAGCTAATAAATATAATGGCTTTATGGTCTTAGTGTATGCAAGCTGAAGTTGGGTTATCAGCGTCTTTGTTTTTATCTTTATCTTTTTCATTGTTTTTTTGTTTTTTGGTTGGGACTTTTGATTTAGGCTTATTGCCGGTTAGATTTTAGACTGAATTATGTAATCTTAATATATCTTCATTGTAAAATATATATCTAACGTGTTGAGCCTGAGTATTGGGCCTGATGTGAGTTTAATTTGCGTGGATTTGATTTTTAAAACTGATGGCTTCTGTCCAGTTTGGGCGCTTCATTAGAATATCTGTTAATATCGCGCGAGCTAACAGAGGGCGTTCTGTGTGGATAAATTTGGCGATGATTAAAGCGGCTTCTGGATGAAAGGTCTGCTGTTGGTGAAGTGTGCTGAAAAGCGCACTTAGGTGAGCCCGTTCAATGGGGGTTGACTCTTCTGTGACGAGCTTTAAGTAAGGCTTGGCTTTTTGATTGATAGTGATGCGACTTAAATAAGGGAGGGCTTTGGTGTAGTGGTTACTGGAAATAAGCATCAAGACGACTAAAGCTTGTGGTTTGGGATTGCTGGGTGCCTGATTAGCCCAGAGCATGGCCGGTTCCAGTGCCATATTGGGCTGGTTCATTTCCAAGGCCAGTCGAGTGGTGTGAGCGGCTAATTTTTTGTTACGGCTGCTTAAAGTCGTGTTATGATAATGTCGCAACGCGAGATCATAATGGCCGCGCTGATAAGCAACTTCAGCAATAAGAAGTTCATGCAAGTCCTCGGTTGCAAAATTAGGTTGGACAGAAGAAGATGGTTGCGCTGTGTATTGCTCCGCACCAGTGCTACATGCGTAGCATAGCGTAGTAGTGAGACTGATTAAGGCGTAGCGCTTAAGCACACAGTTACCTTTGTCTGTATTTTAAAGAGGACTCTGCTCTGTATCGACCATAGATAGTAGAAACTTAACTTTAAGAATGATGCTGGGGTGGTATTTGAACGGGTTAAGTTTTGACTGCTAAAGTAAAGATATTACATATAAATATTTGATTAAGTTGAACGTTGAACAATGCAATTATTTGTTTTAGGGGTGAATTATACGACTGCACCACTGGCTGTGCGTGAGCAAGTGGGGATCGTGGAGAGTGAGTTGACTGGGTTTTTGCAGTCGGCGATGGCGAGCGGTCAACTAAAAGGTGTGATCGTCGTATCCACCTGTAATCGTACTGAGTTGTACTGCCAAGCTGAGGACATTAGTGCAGTGGAGCGTTGGTGGGTGCATGGCAGTGGCTTGGAAAATTTAAGTGACTATTTATATTGCCACTGTGGCGAGCAGGCAGTCGAGCATTTGATGCAAGTGGCTTGTGGTTTAGATTCGTTAGTACTGGGAGAGCCACAGATCTTAGGCCAACTCAAAACGGCGTTTTCTGTAGCTCAGCAGGCTGAAGTCACGACGCCGGTGCTAGAGCGTTTATTTCAACACTCGTTTTCTGCCGCGAAGCGTGTGCGTACTGAAACTGCCGTGGGAGCTTGTCCTGTGTCGGTGGCCTTTACCGCAGTGCGTTTGAGTCAAAAGATGTTCAGCAACTTAGAGGCAACGACTGTCTTGGTAATCGGTGCTGGAGATACCGCACAATTGGTGGCGCGTCACTTAAAACAATATGGTGTTGGGCGTTTGATCATTGCCAATCGAACCTTGGCGCGTGCCGAAATGCTGGCTGAAAAAGTAGCGGGTGAGGCCATAAGTTTGGCTGAGTTACCTGTATGCTTGCCTGCGGCAAATATTATTGTCACCGCCACAGGTAGCCGGGAGCCGATTATCAGTCGGGCCATGGTTGAACAGGCACATGCGCTGCGTGATCATGATGATCCGACGTTAATGGTTGACCTTGCTGTACCACGTGATATTAGTGCAGCGGTGGCAGATTGTAAAAGTGTTTACTTATATACGGTAGATGACTTACAGCAAGTGATTCAAGAGAGTAAAAAAAGCCGCAAACAAGCGGCATTAGCAGCTCAGGCGCTGATTCATGAAGAAAAAGATAAATTTAATGCCTGGTACCGTTCTTTACATGTTAGTGATGTGATTAGTGATTATCGTGGTCAGGTGCTTGAAGTACGTGATGTGTTGGTTGCAGAAGCACTCAGTGCATTAAAAAATGGTCAGCTTGCCGAACATGTGGTTGAAACCCTGGGACATCGCCTAGTCAATAAGGTGATGCACACGCCGAGTGTGCGCTTGCGTGAGGCTGCTCGTGACGGGCGTCATGAGCTTGTGTCGTATGCCTCTGAGCTTTTAGGTGTGGATAAAAAAGATCGGATATTATGAAAACATCAATACAAGAAAAATTATTAACAGTTCAAGAGCGTTATCAAGAATTAGAAGTTTTATTGGGTGATCCAGGTGTGATTAGCCAACAAGAGATCTTCCGTGATTATTCTAAAGAGTACGCGCAATTAGAGCCGATTGTTAAGTGTTTTGAGGATTATTTACAAGCACAAGATAGTCTAGAGACTGCCGAGCAAATGTTACTGGATGATGATCCAGACATGCGTGAGATGGCCCAAGAAGAAGTGAAAGCATCCAGTGAACGTTGTGGGTTGTTGGCACTTGAGTTGCAAAAATTGATGCTACCGCAAGATCCACATGATAATAGTAATGTTTTTTTAGAGGTTCGTGCTGGCACTGGCGGTGATGAAGCGGCGATTTTTGCCGGTGATTTATTTCGTATGTATAGCCGCTATGCGGAAAATAATCGCTGGCAAGTGGAATTAATCTCCGAGCGCGAAGGTGATCATGGCGGTTATAAAGAAATTATTGTGCGTATTATTGGCACTGGCGTCTATTCTAAATTGAAATTTGAGTCTGGTGCGCATCGGGTCCAGCGTGTTCCGGCGACTGAATCGCAAGGGCGTGTTCATACCTCTGCGTGTACGGTAGCGATTATGCCTGAAGTGGATGCGGTGAATGAGGTTGAGATTAATACGAATGACTTGCGTATTGATACGTTCCGTGCCTCAGGAGCGGGTGGTCAGCACGTTAACAAAACGGATTCAGCCATTCGGATTACCCATTTACCGACTGGAGTGGTGGTTGAGTGCCAGGATGAACGGTCTCAGCATAAAAACAAGGCTAAAGCCCTTGCATTATTACAATCGCGTTTATTAACAGCAGAGCAGTCACGTCAGCAAGCTGAGCAAGCCGAAGAGCGCAGAAACCTCGTGGGTTCTGGAGATCGCTCTGAACGGATTCGTACGTATAACTATCCGCAAGGTCGCATTACTGACCATCGTATTAATTTGACGTTATATAAACTGGATGAAGTGATGGAAGGGAATTTAACTGAGATTATTGGTAGCTTAATTCAAGAGCATCAGGCAGATTTGCTTGCGAGCATGGAAGGTGCCTGATCTTGTTATTATACAGACGGCTTTAGATGAAGCTATTTTAAGATTAGGAAAATCAGCTGATTTAGATAAGATTGATGAGCGGTTTGAAGCTGAGTTATTACTTGGCTTTGTCTTGGCTAAAAATCGTGCATTTTTGCGTGCCTTTGCTGAGAAGGTGCTGAGTTCAGAGCAATATCAGCGGTTTATAAACTGTATTCAGCGTCGTTGCTATGGCGAGCCTATTGCCTATATTTTAGGTGAGCGTGAATTTTGGTCATTGTCGTTTAAAGTGACACCAGCGACACTGATTCCACGGCCAGAGACGGAAGTGTTAGTTGATTATGTATTAAACTCTAGTTATTTATCTAAAAAAAGTTTTAAAGAAAATCCTCTGCGTATTGCTGATTTGGGCACCGGTTCTGGGGCAATTGCATGTGCATTAGCACATAGTCGGCCACGCTGGCAGTTGGATGCAGTTGATTTTTCGCGTGAGGCTTTAATGGTGGCTAAAGAGAATGCTGGGCATTTGGGCTTAAACAACATTAACTTTTATTATGGCTCTTGGTGTGAGCCTTTACAGGGTTTTTATGACGCGATTGTTGCCAATCCACCGTATATCGAAGATCAAGATCAGCACCTTGTGCAAGGTGATGTGCGCTTTGAGCCACGCACCGCACTTGTATCAGGCCAGCAGGGCCTAGATGATATTAAGTCAATTATTAGTCAAGCCTCGGCTTTTTTAAAGTCGCAGGGCTTGTTGGCTTTAGAGCATGGCTGTCAGCAAGGAGCGGTTGTGCGAGATTTATTTAAGCAAGCAGATTTTGTTGAGGTTCAAACCATTCAGGACCTTTCAGGACAGGATCGAGTGACGCTCGCTTATTACTCAGGTGGTTGAATGCTTGCTTTGATGAGAAGACCACTTGTATCTGTGATTATATGCCTTTTCTTACCATTAATCTTCTTGCCCTATCATATCCATGTAAGCCACGACGATCGGTTATTTTGACAGATAGCATGTATTCTTTCAAAAACATTACTGTTAATTCAGCTACGATACTGTGTATACACTGACTTCCAGGGAGGAAAGTCTTTTGGTGGATGTCTCCAGGAACACCTTGTTCTTAGTAGATACAAAGCCGCATCAAACATGACCCTTTGAGTTTAATGTAGGTTTCATTCAGGCGCCAACGGGTGCTTATAATATTTCTTGAAATGTTCCTAATTGAGGCACATATTCGGCAACCCAGCGGTGAATGGTTGAATGATCAACTGAGATGTCATGCTCTACCATCACTTCTTCGATATCACGATAACTAAGGATATAAGCAATATACCAACGAATTTCCAGCATAATCAGATCTTTCTTAAAATGACGGCCGTTGAAATTGATCATAGTGTAACTTAAACAAAAACGAGTATCATATCATCAGATCAAATTGTGAAAAAATCGAAAAATTTTATTGCCTACATAATATAACTACTTTTTCATAAAACCACATAAAAATACAGTAACTTATCATGTTGTTTAAATTCTACTTTTAACTATATTTGCAATATTACTAAATTAAACTCCAGCCTTTGTGCACTTTAAGAAAAATTTAGCAGCTAGGGATAAAAGATGCCAAGAAATAATGCAAGATTGAAAGTTCAGTGGAATCAACGTAATTGTCACAGTATATGTGCCTATGAATTAATATTTCATACTCAAGGTTCTATGTACGCAAACAAACTAAATATTCCACTACATACGGAAAATCTTGGTATAACAAGCGAACACATTCGCTGCGAGCCAAGGAGTGCAAAGCACGGGGTGAGTAGGCCGAGGTAGGTGAGGATTTTTAGCAGAGCGGAGTTGCGGAAGACCGTAAGGTCTGTAGCAAGCGTAACGAGTGTCTAAAAATCTTTACGAGCCGTAGCGCCATTTGAGAGCAGGGTATGTAGTGGCCGATTCAAGGCACGTAATGCCCTGTGACGAGGGCAGCCGAGGGTTTATAGTCGTCGCGTTTTGCTCGGCGATTTTGCATCATTGGATGTGCAAAATACCTACCGAGGTAGCGACGCT
Organism: Piscirickettsiaceae bacterium NZ-RLO1; assembly: GCA_001644975.1. Classification (GTDB taxonomy): domain Bacteria; phylum Pseudomonadota; class Gammaproteobacteria; order Piscirickettsiales; family Piscirickettsiaceae; genus Piscirickettsia. The sequence continues at coordinate 133 of LVCQ01000064.1, read as the reverse complement.
TACGCCTTTTGGTTTTCCAAACGGTGAAACTCGTAGTGGAAAAACTGAATTACTAGATTTTTGTAATACTAAAAACCAAATAATGACTATAGCGTCTAATCCTTCAGATCAAGAATATACAGGCCATGAAGTA
>LVCQ01000063.1 GCA_001644975.1 Piscirickettsiaceae bacterium NZ-RLO1 | reverse complement strand
GGGCGAAAGCCATTCGAAGAAAGTATCACTGTAGTATCGAAGATCTTTTTTTAGAACATCTACATTATGTCAATTTATAAGGTTTTAGCTATATTTCGATATGTGGACCAGAACGCGTAGAAATAGTTATAGGTAGGAGCTTTTGATGTCATTGGTGTATGAGAGCTGGAGTCTAATAGCCTCTTGTTGATAGAAGAGTGTGATGCTCCAGCACAACTTGCGTCATAATTAACTTCGATGGTGGCTTTAGCTATGCTATATACAGGAAATTAGACTTGGTCTGGCAGTTGTTGGTATCTCTGATTGGTGATGATAATTTTTATCAAAGAAGCTCAATTAATGGCTAGAGGCAAGATTGTTTGACCTAAATTTTGTATAAAAATATAAGCCAGGGTTGTATATTGATACCCTCGCTTATATTAATTAGTAATTTTATGCTTGCTTATATTTTGCTCATAAGTTCGACATTTGCCGTCATTTCAACTTTTGTTGTAACATTATTGCTGTTGTTGCTAATATCTCTTTGCTCGTTATTGGCACTGCTCATTACAAAACTTTTGAGCATAATAGGCTGCATACGTGGAATATTATTGTTATGCCAATACTGTACAGATTTTATCTTGAATTGTTTGTTTGTTAATTTATTATATGATTTTATTTCTTGTTGAATTTCTTTATAGAGCTTTAGGCGCATTTTTGCCCATTTTTTTTCGAATTGATTTGAAGTTGGGCTGTAGCTAATATCAACAACTTTAAAGCTCATGCCTGGCTTTTCATAAGATTGATAGCGTGAGGTGAGTTTGTTAATATTTTTCATAGCTGTTCGTTGAACAATAAGTACTTTATATTGTGGCAGCCCTGAATCAGATTTAGTCTGCATGACTTGTTCGATACGGGCTTTTTTTTCTGCTTTTAATATTGGTGCTAAAATTTCATCAAACGAGTGCTTATTATCTGTTGAGGTGATATTTGCTAATACAGATACTTTTGCGCTATGAACTTGCACATGATTTTCTTCTTTAATTGAAAATTTAATGATTTCATCATTATTCTTGCCTGGGTTGGAGACAGGTGCAGCAAGAGCTGGAGTGATTAGTGTTGTAGCAAGCAATAAGCAGGATAGTTGGTTTTTCATGAAAGCATCCTTATTTTATCATCACGGGGCTTTAGCATGATAAGTGAATTATAATGCTGATTGCAAGAGGAGGATTTGTATAAAAAATAAAATAATTGAATTAATGAATAAAATATTCTGACGGCTATTTTTTAATGATTAGATGGTGGCGCAGTTTTATCAGTAAAATAGAATATGAAAAAGGCCAGACTAATAAATGAGTTATGCTTATGTACCACTTATCGAGTAAGCGGGTTTTAATTTGCTTTGGCAGCTTACGGTAAAGAAAAATAGACAGCAGTAAATAAATATAAAAAGTAGGTAGGTGCAGCTTAAAAATAATAGAAAATATAACAACAGATAGCAAAAATATAATTAAACTTGAAGAAAAATAGATTAAAAATCTAGAAAAACATATTTTGTACTGTTCGCTCGAGCTGGGGCGCATTGTTTGAGTTATCCTGCTGCTATGTTTTTGAGGGAGGTGCGTTTTATTTTATGTTATATTAAGAGAACATTAAGTTCAAGTTGGTTGATTTGGTTAGACTGAGCTTTGATAGAATATGTTAATATATGCGTGAGTTTTAAATTATCTGGTTTTATTTTTAAATAAAAAGAGTTTGAGGCATTGTGAAAGTCATCACTCCCATGTTGCTTGCTGGTGATCATAGACAACAGCAGGAGGTGGATCAATATTGCCCTGCTTTATTGACCCTACTTAGCTATGCACGCCAAGTACCGTCTGCACAAGAACCGCTTACTGAGTTATTTGCAAGCTTTAGTTGTTTACCGCTGTCATTAGAGCGTGATTTACCTTTAGCCGCTGCGATGGCTAAGGGTTACTCATTGCCCGTGGCTGCTGGTTGGTTGTATGCTGATTTGGTGGGTATCAGCGCGGATCAAAATGGCCTGTATTGCCAAGGAAATCTTGTTTCTCAGTTAACTGATCAGGACAAGAGTCTATTGCTTGATGAGTTGAATCAGTTTTTAGCTGAGGATGGCTTAATACTGTATGACTGTGATCAGCATTGGTTGTTAGCTACTGCTCAGCCTGTTGAATTACTCACCCGTGATTTAACCCTCGCTCAGGGTCAGCCGGTGCAAATTGATGAGATTACAGGAGCAGATGCGAAATATTGGCGGTCTCTACAGGCAGAGCTCGGTATGTTATTGCAGCAAAGTACCGTTAATCAGCGGCGTCGTGATCAAGGCCTCGCGACAGTAGATACGTTATGGTTATGGGGCTGCGGGCAATTATTATCAGCAGATTATCCATTGAATCATACACGAATGTTATGCTCTGAGTCGAAATTAGCTCAAGGGTTGGGTCAGTTTTGTGGGGCAAAGCAGGTAGCGAGTAACGCTCTTGGTCAGGAGGTGATTTATTATAATGACTGTTGCCAGCAGGCCGTGCTTGCTGGGGATGATAGATTATGGCAAAGGACCTTGGTGCAGTTAGAAAGCCAGGTATTTAAGCCGTTATTACAGCAACTTAAGCGTGGCCAATTAAAACAGTTAGAGTTATTTATTGATCAGAATATCGCTTTTTCAGTCACACATTGGGGTGTGAAAAAGTTTTGGTGCCGTCCTAAATCAGTACAGAGTTATCGTAATGGAAATTAAAATTCAAGCGCGGGCGCGCTGTGAACAGACCTTTAACCATGCGCAAGGTTGTGGCTTAACGCCGTTGCTTGCTCATATTATTGCCAACCGTGTGCAAGGGCAAGGTTTAGCCTTTGACCGGATCGTTGATCCACGCTTAGCTGATTTAACCGCGCCTAAGCAGTTGCAAGACGCCCAAAGGGCAGCACAGCGTATTGTTCAGGCGATTAATAACAGTGAGGTGATTGGCGTATTAACAGATTATGATGTTGATGGTATTACTTCACATGCAATTATCTCACGAGCATTCACCGATTATTTCCAAGTGAAAGCCTCACAGCTTCAGCACTTGATCGGTCATCGGATGGAAGATGGTTATGGCGTGAGTGATGGCTTAACGAATAAGATTCTATCTAAGGAGAGATTGCCTGAGCTGATTATTACTGCAGATTGCGGTTCTTCTGATCAGGTCAGAATTGCCCGACTGGCGGCAGCGGGTATTGATGTGATTGTTACTGACCATCATGCGATTCCAGCAGAAGGCATACCGCAGGCCGCATATGCGGTTATTAACCCGACACGCGATGATTGTGACTACCCGGATCGAGTGATCGCCGGTTGTATGGTGGCATGGTTATTGATGTGTCAGGTGCGGTTAGAATTACTATGTGATGAAGGTGGTACAAATACTCAATTTGTTATTCCTAAGTTAAGTGGCTTATTGGACTATGTCGCTTTAGGAACGGTCGCTGATGCTGTATCGCTATTTAATGCGACTAATCGAGCTGTGGTAAATACAGGGCTTCATGTGATGAATCGCTTAGAGCGTCCTTGTTGGCGAGCGATGAAGCAGTTGTTAAATCGTCAGCACGCCTTTGGCTCGGAAGACTTAGGTTTTCAGTTAGGGCCTCGCATTAACGCACGCTCACGGATGGCTGACCCATATGCCGCTTTGCGCTTTTTACTGGCAGAAACAGATAGTGAGGCAATGGATCAGCTCTTATTATTAAATGCTGATAATGAAGATAGAAAATTAACAGAGCGTCAGATGTTGGAGGAGGCAATTTGTCAAGCCCAAGCTTGCCTGCAGCAAAAGTTACTTTCAATTACTGTTTATGCCGAGAGTTTTCATGCTGGGGTTCAAGGGATTGTGGCCTCACGCTTAGTCGATCGTTATGGGCATCCTTGTGTGGTATTTTCACCAACCAATGACCCTGAAAAATTAAGCGGTTCGGCACGAACGATTACTGATGTGCACATTCGTGATGCCTTACAGTACGTTGCGGATCATACTGAGGGAGTTATTCTTGCATTCGGTGGTCATAAGGGGGCGGCTGGGTTAAAAATTACTCGTAACCGCTTAGATGAGTTTCAAGCTTACTTTGATCATGCGGTACGGCGACAGCTTGATGTTGAGGAGTTATACCCTGTACGCTTAAGTGATGGCCCATTGTCTTTGGCGAAGCTTGACTTAGCTGCCTTTGATCAACTTGAGCGTTTGCAACCGTTTGGTCGGGAGTTTGAGGGGCCGCAGTTTGAAGGCTACTTTAATGTTCATAGCGTACGTTTAATTGGTAAAGAAAAAATTCATTTAAGCTTAGAGTTCGAGCAAGATGGTTTTTACCGTCAAGCGGTTTGGTTTCGCGCCTTAAGTACTGAAGGTGAGGCAGTACCGATACATGCGGGTGATCGTGTGCATTGTTTATATCGTTTAGCAGCTAATGAGTTTCGTGGCGAACGCCGCTTACAGTTAATGGTAGAAGTGTGTTTGAGGCAAGGCTGATTGCCTAATATTTAATTATTTACGTGTAAAAGATTGAGAAATTTTTAAAATGTTGCGGGTAGCACGAAAGTGATTGCCAAATTTTTTAGTACCGTCATCACGCATTGGTTTGGCATAATGGTCAAAGTAATATTGTAAGCTTTGTTCAGAGTCAAGTAGATAAAGTGCAGTTAGATTTTGAGTTGGTATTTCATTATTTATGTTTATATCAGTTTCAATATCATCACACAAATCAGCCTGTAAAAAGCCTGGAAAGGAGAGCATTTCTTGCATATGAGGAATTAACCAGGCTTTATATTCATTAAAAATATTAGCATCAATATTTAAATTTACTTGGTAAATAACCATACTATCTTCCTTAATTTTAATTGGCAGCTATTGCTATAAATCATCTTATTATTCTGGGTATTTTATGGGGGTTGCGTTAAAACTGCAAGATTATTGGCTTAAAATAGTTGAATAAACTTAAACTATAATAGGCGATGATAGAGATAATATAAAGCGCTTGCATCTATAAAGGTGATATGCTCTTATGCATAGGTAGATAAGGCAAGTGTATTTTCAATTTAAGGAGGAAATAATGCAACATACTTTGGATGTACAATCATTACGTAAAAAATTTCCAGCACTATCTCGCCAGCACAATGGCCGGGAAATTATCTTTTTTGACGGGCCGGGTGGCACACAGGTACCACAAACGGTTATAGCAGCAATGTCTAGTTACTTAACACATTCTAATAGTAATTTAGGTGGGGCTTATATCACTAGTCAGGAAACTGTTAATGTGTTAGCTAAGGCGCGAGGCGCGGCAGCTGATTTATTTAATGCTCAAAGTGATGAAGTGTTCTTTGGTGCGAATATGACGAGTTTAACGTTCTCAATGAGTCGTGCATTAGCACAGACTTGGCAAAGAGGTGATGAAATTATTATTACTGAGCTTGATCATGCTGCGAATACATCGACATGGCAGCAAGCGGCTCGTGATGCAGGAGTGAAGGTGCGGGTTGCCAAGGCAATTTTTCCAGAGTGTCGATTAGATATGGAATATTTTAAATCTTTGTTAAATGAAAAAACACGGCTTGTTGCCGTGACGCACGCTTCACATTTGGCTGGGACTTTAGTTGATGTTGAGAAAATAACCGCACTTGCCCATGCACTAGGTGCATTGGTTTATGTGGATGCTGTACATTTTGCGCCGCATTGTGGTATTGATGTAAAAAAAATTGATTGCGATTTTTTGGCGTGTTCTGCCTATAAATTTTTTGGTACCCATGTTGGAATTTGCTATGGAAAACATCAGCATTTATCATCTTTAACACCTTACAAAGTTTATCCTGCTACTGAGGTTGTGCCAGCCAAGTTTGAAACTGGGACACAAAGCTTTGAAGGCTTAGCGGGAATGGTTGCCGCTATTGATTATTTGGCAAGTTTAGGAACAGGTTCATCACGTCGTCAGTGTTTAGTTAGTGGCTTTGAAGTGTTATGTGCCTATGAGCAGCAGCTTGCTGAATATTTTTTAAATAAATTGAGTGATTTTAGTGGTTATCGTTTGTATGGCCTTAGTGAATTAACAGAGGTTAACGAGCGTACACCAACATTTTCTTTAACCTTTGACCATATAAAACCTGCGGTTATTGCTGAAGCATTAGGGCAAGCTGGAATTTGTGTTTGGCATGGATTATTTTATGCAGATTTATTGGCTAAAGCTACAGGGCTTGATCAGCAAGGAGGAGTCTTACGCATAGGCTTAACCCACTACAATAATTATGAAGAGATAGATACTTTTTTTGAAGAGTTAGCGCCGATTATCTCAGTTTAATTAATTTTTTATTGGCAGTTACCTTGTTAAAGCTGACTCTCATACAGTCAGCTTTTTATTTATTAATTTTATATTCCAGTTAATTTAAGCCAATTGAGACTGGATTGCCGGATGGGTTGATTGTGAACTAAGGTGTTTATTCGTAGTTGATTTATATTTACCTAATAAAATTAAAGCGATTAACGAAATTAAACACATTGCCATAAAATAAATACCTGATGCAAATTTAAAATGTACTTTTTCATGTAAGTAAATCGCAACCAGGGGAATGGAAGAACCAAAAATTGCCACAGCTAAATTATAAACAAAGGAAAAGACTGTAATTCGAATATGGGTTGGGTATAAGCTTGCCATGAAAACAGCATTGAGTCCTAAATAAGGCGATAAAATGACAGCAAATAATAATTGGCCTAAAATAATCATGATTAAGGACTGTTGTGACATTAGCCAAAATAGTGGTAAAGCTGTGATAATGAGTAAACCAAGACCAACATAAAGCACTTTCTGAATATCATAACGGTCGCCAGCTTTTGCAATTATAGGAATTAATAAGACGACTATTAAAATTGCACATGAGTTTATTAAAGTGGCATGAGAAAGTTGGATATGTATAAATGATGTGATATAGCTTACTTGATAGATGAAGAAATATAGTCCTGCTGTAGCTGCTGCAGGAATAAAGAATGATAGTATTACCATATAAATATTAATATCATTTTTAGTTTGCGATATTAGTTTTTTTTCCTTTAAAAATTCATGACTTTCTGGCAATGCTAGTCTTGCCTTGATCAAAACGAAACCAAAAAAACCAGCAAGTATAAAAGGTACTCTCCAACCCCAGGATGCTAGCTCATTATAGGGAAGTAAAAAACCGATGATCGCAATTGATATAGCAGCAAAAAAAGTGCCTAAGAATGTAGTGGCTTGAACTAGAGAGCCTAGTAGCTTTTTCTTGGAAGAGTTTCTTTCAAACTGGTAAGATGTTGAACCTGTAAACTCAACACTAACTGCTACACCTTGAAATAGCCTTAAGGCAATCAAAATAAGAGGAGCGGTGATACCAATTTGGTTATAGGTCGGTAGTAGTCCTATTAATAAAGTGCAAACTGCCATTATGGTAGACGAAATTAGTAATACTCTCTTTCTGCCACAGTTATCAGCAACCTTTCCTAAAAAAATGCTTGCGACAGGTCTTATAGCAAAGCTTAAAATATATGTACTGTATGCAAAAATCAATGATGTGGTATGGCTTTTACTTGGGAAGAATAGAATTGCAATTATAGGAGCTAGCTGTGCATATAGATTATAATCATACCATTCTAATATGTTTCCAGCGCATACAGTTAAAGAGACTTTATTTTTATTCATAATTTTTATCTATGTTATGGTAAATTTGAACGGATTGAAATTTGTTTTTGTGTCATATATGTCAATATTTTCCTTTTTCTTTAAGTATTCTACTGTAATATAAGATATAGGCAAGGTTACAATATTGAAGGTGATTTTATATAATAAAGCAAAAATAAAAAATGGAAGGATACTTTTAGTCATACTCATTTCTCCTGTCCATGCTATTAGATATGAAACAAGCTGATATGAAAGGTCACCTATCAAAGTTGCAGATATGCATCTTAAGGCAAATAAATTTCCATCTAGTTTTATTTTGGACTTTGAAAGGATGTAGTCATTGACAATACTTCCTGTAATTAAACCCATAATATTTCCAAAAGTGTGAGTAGGAAGGTTACCAAAAGCACCAATAAATGCATTGTGGTTTTGTGTCCACTCTGGCAAATAAGGTTGATGAATAATTATAGAACTGTAAGTTACTGAAAGTGCCATAGCAATAATACCTAGCCACATCAGCTGTCTTGATCGGGCATAACCATATACTTCTGTTGTAATATCTTGTAGCAGGAAACCAATAGGAAACAATAAAACTCCTCCACCAATAGGAAAAACCAGATCTGTGAATGGAATTGCTATTGGCATTAGCCTTAAAGTTAAAAAATTAACAGACAGCATAGAACTAATATAGATCATACAAATAATGTGAAAGAATTTCATTGGGGTTTTATCTGTCATTACTCTAATATAATTTTTTCCTTTTATTTGTATCATTTTAATTAACCTTGAACTTTAAAGGGTTGAAATTTGTCGCTATATCGTATATATCTAATTCCTCAATAGATTTAAGTTTATTTGAAATTAATACAGTGGCAGGGGAAAAGGAAATTATAAATGTTATTTTATATATATAGGCAAAGGTGAAAAATGGTAAAATTTGCCATAACTCACCTAGCTCTCCTACCCATGCCATACTATATGAAATACATTGGTAGATAAACTCACCAGTAAATGCGCTTGAAATATACCTAAAATATATGAGATTTCCTTTATATTTAATTTTAGATTTTGCGACGAGAAAATCATTTAGGAGGCTACCTATAATTAACCCTGTGATGTCTGCTAGCGTATGGCGTGGAATTTCTGAAAATATAAATATAAAGTTATTAAAATTTTTAATTTTATTCGAAAAGTGTGGTTGATTAATAATAAAGTTACTGTACAAGACAGAAAGTATCATGCCTATAATACTTAACCATAGTAATTGCCTACTTCTGGCATACCCATATACTTCGGTACATATATCTTGGATAATAAATGAGAGTGGAAAAATGAATACGCCTCCGCCAACAGCAAATGTTGTATTACCTAGATTGATAGGTACCAGCCTAATGTTTAAGAAGTTAGTCGTAATAAAAAGCATAACTTGAAAAGCACATAAAATATGAAAATATCTCATGTGAGTAGTTTCAGTCATTGTCGTTATATATTGGCAGTTTGACTTAGTTAGCATCATCCTAATAGGCATGGGTTAGTGTCATAATAAATAGAACCAATGTGTAATGCTGCTGCCTGTGGAATATGTTGGAGTAAGTTAAAGTTGTCATGTAGTTGGTTTAATGGTAATTTTTTTTTGCTGAATTTTGTTTTAGTGAGAAAATTAGGTTTGGGTTCCCAGTTTCGAAGGATATTCCACTTAACTCAATAAGTGCTGGAGATACTTTATCATTTTTTATGATAGAAAGATTAAGTGCTTTTGGCATAGCTTGTAAACGGTTTATATAGCCTAATATGAAGCATTCAAGAGGAGATATATTATTTATTGTTTTTTTATTTTTTATTAATTCTTTTAGTAATATTTTATATATGACTCTTTTATATCTCAGGGTAAGAGTGATTACTGTATCATTTTTTTATTTTTTGAAATATTTGCTATAGATAGAGGGTAGGTACTTTGATGGTAGTGAAAAAAGTACTTTGCCTTGTGGTAGCTAATTGATAGTAATTGTGTTAACAGGTTTTTCATCATCCGTGACCTAAAAGTTAATCGTTTTTTCATTAATAACGCGTCACTATCACTAAAATATTGCGCTTTGTCAAGGATTAGTCATTTTTATGGTTTACGTTTATTTTTAGTCACGAGTAGTAATATTAATGAAATAATAAGCATACTTACGGCTAGCCATAATGGCGCTTCTGGATAAAAAATGGCACATAAACCACCAGTAATTGCACCGATTGCATCACCAAGGACACGCAATGAGCTAAATGTACCTAAAATACGGCCTTGAATATGAGGGTTAACGGCATCGGAAATAAGAATGGTTGCAAGTGTAGTCGATAAAGCAATAAATAAACCAAGTAAAAATAAGGCTGCATATAGTAACGCCAAATAGGCAGAGATGATCATTAGAATAAGAAATATTGATAAAGCAATGGTGCTATTAAAAATAAGTTTATACTTATTGAAGCGTTTAGCAAGCAGTGGTACTAACCAAACTTCGCCAATAATAATACTGATCCACAGTACAAATAATGTTTTAGCAATTGCAAGGCTCGTCATTTGCCAATGGGCTGTAAGAAACAGTGGTGCGAATTGATAGACTAAATCTACACTGAACATAAGTAGCAGAGCACTGAATAATAGCCATTTAATATGCTGAAGCCGTATAGTGAAAATGATATTGTTTATGGCAGTAATAAGTAAACTAAATAAAGAAAATGCTTGATGAGTTTTATTTTTGATTGGACTAAAGGTCTCAGCAAAGAAAAAATAAGTGGTGATTAATGTGAAGACACTGAGTAATAAGGCGATGAAAAATGGCGTAGCGTAGCTAAAGCTTGGGTAAATCGTTTGATCTGAAAAAATACCCGCGAGAAGGGGACCGATGATAAAACCACAGGTGCCAGCGGCATTGATAAGGCCAAAGCTTGTATATTTACTAATTTTAGGACTAAGATCAGCTGCTGCAGCACGACAAATAGCAACATTGCCTTCCGCAAGTCCGGTGAATAATCGAGCAAAAAGAAAAAGCCCAAGATAATGCTGGTAAACAGCGATTGCACTTATTGCATAACCGATGGTTGTTAATAGTAAAGAAAGAATTAAAATTTTGCGTCGTCCCCAATGGTCTGAAAGGTCACCTAAAATAGCAGAACCTAAAAATTGGCCGATGGGGTAGGCAGCGAGTAATGCGCCGTACCAAACCATACGTGTTGCATGATTATGTAAGGAAAAAGCCTCACTTTTTAGCAGCATCGGTGCGAGAATTGGATAAGGAATTGCCAAACCGATGAAGCCAAGTAAGGTGATTAATAAAATGGCGATAAGTTGTTGCTTTGCTTGGATCAAGATGTGCTCTATTGTTTTGTTCGATTTAGTTTGATGAAATTTAAAGGAAAAAATGAAAATGAAATAGTGAGAGTGCTACGCGCGCTAAAGCTTGTCAAGTGAATATCACCAGGTTATAGTGCACTTTATCTTTAACAAGAAAATTTAGTAAAAAAATCAAACAGGATAGTGATTATGGGACAGGTACGACCTGCTGCGCGTAAAGGCGATTCGACGACTGCGAATGTTGCAAATATTGGTGTGATTGGTGGTCACTTGATTGGTGGTTCACCTGATGTCTTTATTAATAAGAAGCCAGCAGCACGAGTGCAAGACGCTGGCCAATATTGCATTGCTGTAATTAATCAAGTGACAGAGGGTGCGCAGACGGTCTTAATTAATGGCAAACCGGCGGCAAAAAAAACATCGAGTATGAGTTTATCAGGGAAGGTAACTTCTGGTTCACCCGATGTCTTGCTTGGTTAGTTTAGGCGATTATCAACAATGATATAAGCATGGCACACTTAACTGCATTCGCTTGCCATTATGGCGGCTGGAGCGCTTTTTTGTGTGGTGTGTTGGTTTTTGAAAAATAGCATTGTCGCCTCATTGCAGACTTTCTCTGCAGGTTTAATTTCATCTGTAGTAGGTTGAGCAGCGGATGTTTCCCGCGCTTGAGGTAGGTTACTCGTATGGATAGGTTGGCTGGAGGGCATTAAGCTGCATACTGTTGTAACGTGCTTTTTGGCATTTTGTAATGCCTCAAACTCTGTGCCTGCTAGTGCGGTTAATACTTGTTGCTGTATCAAGGCCATGATTTGAGCGAAGTTGTCACAGTTGCTTTTTTCAGGTAACCGTAACAGTTTATGAGCGAAAATTTCCATGATATGCGCTGGATGGAATACTTTTAATGGTTGAAAACACAGGTCTACATCATCAACGAACATTAAGCTAGTTCTTAGTGGTTCAAGGGATAAGTTACGTTTTTTAAGATTGCTCAGCGCTTGCAATAGTTGACGTGTTTGTTTTGCCTTATCATTTGCTTGCACGCTCTTGTGACAGATCGTGCAATGTATAGCTAGCTTTAACATTGCTAACCAACCTGATGCTTCGCCTACTTTATATTGAGAAATAGCGCGTGGATTTCGCATGGTACGGGTATGACTAAGTTGATGTTGGTACTCTTGAATTACACCTTGGTAGGCAAGCGCAGGATGCATATAGAATGGCAGTATTGCGGTACTATCTTGCTTGTATATTTTAATCACAGAGAGCTTGGCTAAAGTGTCAATTAGCCGAATTAACTTTTCTAATTCATTGCCTCCTTGATTTTGTATAGCGCTAGCATACAGTCCGCGATAAATAGAAATAAGGTGCTGCGATGTGGCGATATCGTGACCACTGGCTAAGGCAACAAGTAAATCAAGTTTTTCTTGAGAAATTCCTTTTTTAACGATTGCTGTAATTAAAAAACCACAGGCAGCGACCTGGCGACGCGCTCCTTTATAGCGCGTGCTTGAAGCTTTATCAATAATCCCTGCCTGGCTAAGGCACAGTGCCAACTTAAAAAACCCACTATACACCAAACATTGTAAAGCATTAACCCGTAGGGATGTGTCAAGGAAGTCAATTTTAAATGTTTCTTTAGCGTGTGGAAAGTGCATTTTTTGTTTATATAGTTCAGTAAATAACCAGACAGAAAATTCTTCATTATCATATTCATATGCATGATTGATAAGATGTTGCATAAAGTTTTTTCTTGTATTTTCAAAGAGAATGATGTCAGGGTTTAAGCCAAGCCTATCTAGCGTTACTAATAACCTAACATTGCCAAGTTCAATTGCTGTTTTAATCAGGAGAACAAGGATATTTTTATGCTGCTTTGCACCTGAAATTAATGCATTTTTTTGTGATATTAAGATATCTTGAAGGGTTTCACTATTTTCTGGTCGACAGAGAATTGTTAATGATTCTGTATCTAAATCAAATAATATGCTTTCATTTGCAAAAAATTCTGTTTGCAAATATTGATTAAAGCCAGGAATATCTCCTGCTTTTAATCTGTCTTGTAGTTTATCAATAATATGGCGTCGATTAAGCGCTCTATTGAGGACAATCTCTAGTTCATCTTCTGCAGAGAGTGCTGGAGATTTAGTTTGCATTTGTTGTTGTCTTCTAGTGTCTCTAGGTCTTGTTGTCTTTTTTTTGCTTTTTTTATTTGAGGTTTTACTGGCTTACTTGCTGTCGCTTGATGATGTGTTAGCGATGGGCTTTGTCTAGAAATTAAATTTTTCAGTATATTTATACTGCGGAGAAGGTCCGTTCTATTTTTTCGAAAAGCATGCTCAAGTATTCTATCTCGCTTATTTTTAGTAAAAGTGCCACGAGATGCTTGAATAGTAAAGCCATTGTCATCTTGTTTTTTTAAAAAATTATTCCAAAAGTGAGTTACATCCCTATAATCTTTACTATTGATATGCCCCAGCCAATTTTCATATAAGCCACAAAGTTCTAAAGATAATTCTAATTTTATTTCTAGTGTTGTTGCAGATGCTAATTTGCTGTTTATTTTTGTTATTTCTTTTTCTGTGTATTGTTTTTTTTCTTCAAATTTTATTATATGTTGATTGGTTTTTTCAATAATTGGTTGCATAAAAACATGTGCGCTTACTTTTAGTGCTTTTTTAGTTATAGGGTCGAGTTGATGATCACTTTTATCATGTAAATAAAATTCAGGCTTATCTTCTTGATGGTAGGTACAATAGACCCTGACCGTCTTATTGGTGCCACTGACTTTGCATTTAACTGTTGCTGTGTAGTGAAGGTGGCATCTTAATGGTTTAAATGGCTTATCCTTACTTTGAGGGCGATGATCAAATAAGGAGGCGATAGTTAAATGAGATTTTAGCACTCCAGGTGTGTCATCACACAAGGGAATGATGATACGCTGAGCACTATTTCCCGGCCCATTAAATTTTTTCGCTTTAGAAATTGAGAGATAAGCTTGTTCTTTTTGAAAATAAGGACGGTTACTTTGTAATTGTTTAAACACTAGATTGGGCGTGGTGCTACCTGCTTCTTTGGTTGTTCGTCTGGGTCTGTAGTAAGGAGAGCTTTTTGGTTGACTGAACTGATAAAACATGGGAGTTTCAGTTTCTAATAGTGGTGTGGATTTATATTTAGGCATAGAAAATCTCCAATATTGCCAGCAGTAATATGCTGTGAATATATTTAAAATTTATTTTTATATTTGTCTGTTAATGGTTATATTTTTATTTGTATTTTCCTTCACAATTAATAATATTTATTATCACTATATAGAGTGATTTTTAATTGTGATTTGAATATCCTGTATTGATATATATTGCTAATATAGCAAAATGAGTTTTTCATTATTTTTCATCCAAGAACTTTGAAAAATTATTTACAAAAAATTTATGTTGCTATTGTGTGATAAAATAATATAACTTTTAATTACAAAAATAATGATAATTCTTATATTTATATCAACATAGAGTTAATAAAATAAATGCTCTTGTATCCCCCACATAGTAGTTTTATGTTTACTGTATTTAAATGCTGTATTTTCTTTTAAATCTATTTGATGTGCTCAAAGTTATTCAATTTATTGTTTTTTTTATTTATGTTTTAGTGTAAAAGAAATGGGTGATATACTTGAGCGCCTAAAGAGCATTAAGGTGAACTCGCTATAGGATTGAAGTGATATGTTAGAAATCAGAGCTAATATTAAAGTGCAAGCTCAAGCTGTTGCTAGTTGTGAAGAAAGCTTAAGCCTTGATGGTATGTTGAGATAAAAGAAGGTATATGTCTAATGAATCATATTATTACTTGCCCTTTTTGTGGGGCGTGTACAGAACATGAAATGTCCTATGGCCTACAATCTTACGTTTGTGAAGCGTGCCATAATTCAATCGCAGCAGGCTTGGATGATTGTTGTTTATTTTTTTCTCATGATTTAGCCTGTCTGTGTCAAAGAGAAAATGAGAAAAAAATGGAACGAGAAAGAGAAGAAAAGGAGGAAGAAGAAGCGTTATTATGCCCCTCTTTGCGCAAGTGGACCAGTTAAGGATTTATATAGCTAAAACCTTATAAATTGACATAAT
>LVCQ01000062.1 GCA_001644975.1 Piscirickettsiaceae bacterium NZ-RLO1 | reverse complement strand
CTATAGATTTAGCTATATGTTAAGATTTTATATGATCTATAAGAAAGGTTTTATTTTTTGTTTTTTTTATTTGTTTTAGATTTATGGCTGTCATTCTCGTTGTTATTACTATCTTTTTCCTCATCAGACTTTATTTGGAAGGGGATAGCCGCCCCCGTTTTTTTATCAATTTCTTTGACGAGTTCTATGGCAAGGTTGCCATTTGCTTGTCCTAATTTGGCCATATAAGCAGGTGTGTCTTGCACAAAGACTTGAACTTCTTCTGGCATTTCAAATGGAATAATTTGACCCACCTCCAGTTGCATGATTTCACGAGCACTTAATTCTACTTTTGCCAAATCAGCAGTCACTCGAAGTGGTGAACCGACAATTTCATGGTGTAATGATTGAATCCAGCGAGTATCAATATCCGTACTATCACTTTGAATCCCTGCATCTAAGATGTCACGAATGGGCTCTATCATCGGGTAAGGGAAGCCAATTTGCAGTTTACCTCCCCCACCGTTTAACTCAATTTGAAATGTACTGACAAAAATAGCCTCAGTTGGACCGACGATATTAGCCATAGCAGGGTTCACTTCTGAACTCTGGTACTCGAAAGTCACATCTAAAACTGGCGCCCAGGCTTCCTTATAATCAATAAAAATTGTTTCAAGTAGCAGCATAACAATACGTAGCTCTGTAGGAGTAAATTCTCGTCCTTCAATTTTAGCGTGGAAGCGGCCGTCGCTACCAAAGAAATTGTCAACTAAAATAAAAATAAGCCTAGCGTCAAAGACAAATAAGCAATTTCCTCTCAGTGGCCGCATTTTAACCATATTAAGGCTGGTTGGCACAAATAGAGTATGCATATAATCAGAAAACTTATGCATCTGTATACCATCGACACTAAGATCAGGAATAGAGCGTAATAGATTAAAAAGTGTTGTTCTAAATGTTCTGGCAAAGCGTTCATTGACCATTTCCAGGGTGGGCATACGCCCACGAACGATACGTTCTTGAGAGTTAAAATCAATGGAGACAGGAGCATCTGGATCTACTTCGGCCTCTTCTGCAGACTCACTGCCATCAACTCCATGTAACAGCGCATCAATTTCATCTTGAGAGAGTAAGTCCGTTGACATATCTTGCTACCGTGCAATCATATTTAAAATAATTTGATATAGATACCTAACAATATAAGTTTATGTACAAAATAAGTTTATGTGCAAATTGTGGCCTATAACAATAAGCAACTTGATAAAAATTTATATCGCACCAACAATGCACGCGATAACTGACGAAAGTAAAGTAGTGAGATGTCTGTTTATTAGATTCTGGTATATCAAGCCAGCAAAAATCATCAGCGCTTAGTACTTTCCACTCATCATGGAGTGTTGAAAGGTCTTGTCGGAAGAACAAAAACTCAAAGTGTTCTCAGATGTTACGTGAAGTATAGTTTTTCTATAAAAACACTTGCCAAGTAAACGGACAGGCGTACAATCGCAATTGTTTAAAACTCTATAAAAAAGTAAAGGATGGGTTAAATGATTACAGTATTTACATTATTGCTTGGGCATCTTGTTTTAATGGTTGGCTTACGGATATTTTTTGGTATGTATGGAAGCGATTCAAAATCAATGCGAGCGTTTTTAGTTTCAGGGAAGTTTAAAGCTCTAGTCGTTTTTTATTTTGTTTTTATTAGCTGTGCCACAGTATTGCCGATGGTTTTTTAGCCTGCCAGTCTTAAGTACAATACGTTACGTATATAGGATATAGCTGTTATGAAAAAAGTACTATTTGCATTGTTATTCGCTCTTTATTCATCATCTTTTTGTATTTACGCGAAGCCTTCATCAACATTATCAACGACAACACAATCTCAGCAACTTATTACCCAATTAATTCAACTTATTCAACAACGTGAAGCAGTAATGAAGGATGTTGCTGCTTTTAAGTATAATCACAATTTAAGTCCTTATGATGCTAAACGTGAACGGGTAGTATTAACTCATATTGAAAAACAACTTGATAATCATCAAAAAAGTGTTGCTATTTTAATCAATAGACAGATTTTAATGGATATTTCAAAGCAAATTGAAGCCTATTGGATTAACTTTTGGAAAATGCACCTAACCATTAAACCCATTGCTCAGCACAATCTACAGCAAATACGCAATATCATTACTGCAACTGATCAAAAGATAACGAATTTAATAAAACAAATACAAACTCAAATTCGTAATAATATTAACTTTTCTCAAGAAATATATCAGACGATAGATCAGGAATTTAAGTTAAAAGAAATAAATATTGTTTATAAAAAAATGTTGGCGTCTAGTTTAGCTCAAGTCATAAACATAAACTAATCACTAAAGCTTAAACTTAATTTTGCCGACAATAACACCAAAGAAAAAAATTTTTGGGTGCGTGCATGAGCCAGATATGTCATCTTGAACAGCAGGCCAAACAAGGTGATGCTAATGCCCAATATATGCTTGCTTTAAAGTACATTGAACAAGAGCAGCTGGATAAAGCATTTGAAGTGGCTTTAGCCGCAGCGAAGTATGGTCATCGTGAAGCACGATTTTATATCGGCAATTCATTGTTTTATGGCCGAGGCATTGAAACTGATCAAGAGCGATCAATTTTTTGGTATCTTAAAGCAGCTCAGCAAGGCCATCTTGCTGCAATGATGCGTGTTGCACAAATTTTTGATTATGGTTGTGGTCAAAAAGAAGATAAAGAAGAAGCGGCCCATTGGTATTCGATTGCAGCTAAACGTGGTTATGTTGCCGCACAAAGCCGTTTAGGTGACTTATATGTCAGTGGTCAAGGTGTACGTCAAGATGAAGTTCAAGCCTTTCATTGGTATTTGCGTGCAGCACGTAGTGAAGGTGATGGTTTTATTAATGCGATGAAAGTCGCCTTATGCTATGAAGTGGGAATTGGTATCCGCCAAAACATCGAGATGGCAGTACGTTGGTATCGTATTGCTGCGGAAAAAGGCCATAAAGATGCGGCTTTTTACTTAGACAAACTTAAACGGGCAATTAAACGTTATTATCTTGCTACAAAAAAAGCCCATCAGGGTAATCCTGCGGCTCAATATCAATTAGGTAAAATGTTTGAAGCCGGTATTTTAGTGAATAAAAACAAAAATATTGCTTTAGCCTGGTATCAACGTGCGGCAAAGCAAGGCTATGAAGAGGCACAATTTGCTATTCATATGATCGATGAGCTGAAAACAGATAACCCTTTTCATGTTTTAAGCACTCAGCTTGAACCAAGTTATGTAAAATTACGTAAAAAAATATTAAATAACCCACGCTCAATAACTCATAAAATCTAGATTTAAACCTAATAAGCTAATATTGGACTGAAAAACACGCATATATCTTCAATAACATTTTAAATGTTTGGCAGATAGCATACCTCCTTAAATACGTAGTAATGAGTTTATAAAGGGGTACAACAATGCCAAAAAGAAGACAAAATACAATAGGAAAAACAGTTGCAGGACAAGTTATCAGTAAAATTGACGAACTAATGCATAAAGTACAGAGTGAGTTTTATTTTTCTTCATCAAAGAAGAGTAATAGACTCGAGATGTTAGAAGATTTAAAGGTCAAAATTGATCTCTTAAGTAATCCGAATGATGACAAAAAAATTAAAAAACTCTTATCGCAATGCAGTTCAGATATGAAAAGTAAACACCATAGAGGTGACACAATTAAAGAGTTTTTTGAAGGCGGCATGAGTGATTTTATCTCTAATCCGCGTGCTGGATCAAGTGTAATGGAAGTGGAAGGACCAAGCTCCATCTTTAAAAAAGTTGACTCTTTTAAAGACAATCAAATTATGGAGCCAGATTTATATCTTCACAATGAGGACTGTAAACATTACCCCTATAACAATGAAACACTTATTTATGCTGGGATTATTGGCATGAAGACAGATGATGAGTATGACTCCTCAGTAGAACTTGCCTAGAATATTAATTTAAAATAGCGTTTTATAGCTGAGTTTGAATTACTAAATTGATATTTATCCAGCTATAAAACGCATGATACTTACTATATTACTCAGGATACTCAGCTCAGTAGCATCTTTGCGATGGTTCTAAAACCATGCGCGGTTGCTCCTGCAGCATAAAGGCTATTTGCACTGTCCATAAAAGCACGGCCAGCAATATCTAGATGTAACCAGCCTTGACCTTCATTAGGAACAAAGCGACTTAAAAAACCAGCAGCATTGCTAGCGGCAGAATTACCACCCCCTGGAATCGGTTTTGAATTGGCTGTATCAGTATAAGCTGACGGGGTGTTTTCTTTATGAAATGGTTCAAGTGGCAATGGCCAATATGCTTCATTAACAGATCCAGCAACTGCTAATAGCTTTTGAGAAAGTGCCTTATCCAATGCCATTACTGCATTATAATCTGGGCCAACTGCACGTGCTGCACCGCCGGTGAGTGTTGCTGCATCTATGATTAAAGGTGCACCAGATTCAGCTGCAAGGATCAAACCATCAGCAAGGACTAAACGGCCTTCAGCATCAGTATTAACCACCTCAACGTTTAAGCCATTACGGTAATTAATAATATCACCTAAACGGTAAGAGCGATCACTGACCATATTTTCTGCGCAGCATAAATACAAATCAACTGGCTGATTAAGTCCTTGCAATATTGCTAAAGCAAGTCCACCAGTAATCAACGCCGCGCCCCCCATATCAGATTTCATGCCTAACATAGAGGTAGATTGTTTTAAACTGTAACCACCACTATCAAAGGTGATGCCTTTACCAACAAGGGCTGCTGTAGGAGGTGTTGCTTGAGTTTCTTCTTTTTTTAGCGTTGGGCGATAGTGAAGCTTTAATATCGCAGGTAACTGATTACTGCCTTTACCCACGGAATATGTACCGTTTAAACCCGCTTCGATTAGAGCGTCTCCTTGAATAATTTCACTATTAACTGTACCTTTCGGGGCACATTCAGTAATAAAGCGTAATGCTTCTTCGGCAAGTGCAACTGGAGGTAAGTCGGAGGGTGTTCGATTTGTCGTTGTTCTAATCCAATGACTAACCTTTACAAGTTGATTTAATGTTGTTTTATCTTGTTCTAGTCCTGTGAAATAAAGTGTCGTTTTACCTTTAGGCGAGCTGACTCCTTGATAAAATGCCCATTGCGACTCTATATTCCATTGATTACCTGAGCATTGTAATTCAGCCAATTGCCATGAAGCTAGTTTGCGCCCTGCTTTTTGAATATCACGTAAAGTATAATCATTCATTACAATTTGCTTGATATGAATACGTGCTTGATTATTTTCGATAGAGACCAAAGTGTTAGATTGCCAAGGCAGTTTTGGGCTTTCCGTTGTTAGAATAACGTTCATTAATATGTTTCTCTTAATCGTTAAACAATGATTACTATAACATGAGATGTTAATACCTTAGTTAATACTCTAGGTTGAGTTCTCTAGGTATTTGGGTATTTTCGTGTATCATATCAGGCAAATAATGATATAGCGATCAGGCATGATATAAGGAGAACCCAGGGTGAAGAAAGTACTCACCATCGGTGGCGCAACACAAGATATAATTATCTCTTACCATGATGCAGAAACACTTTTTTTACGTAATCAGCGTGGTGGAATGGCTTATATCCTATTAGAAGAAGGCAAAAAGATCGAGCTGGATGGTTTAAGTCAATTTTCTGGGGGAGGTGCGACCAATTCCGCGGTTTCGCTAAAACGCCAAGGCTTTGATGTCTCTGTATTATGCAAAGTCGGCAATGATATTGCAGGACGCACAATTCAATCTGAGTTAGAAAGCTATGGTATCGATATTTCTAATGTCATGGTCGATATGGAAACGGCGACGGGGTCTTCTGTTGTTGTTCCTTCGCCAAGTGGAGATCGAACGGTAATGGCATATCGTGGCGCCAATGCCAATTGGCATCAGGGGGATATTGAAGTTAATAAGTTAGTTGGCTTTAATCAGTTATATATTACGTCATTAAGTTCTGATACGGCGCTGATGTTACCTTCACTTATTTCCTTTGCTAAATCTAAAGATATTCAAGTTGCAGCAAACCCAGGAAGTAGTCAGCTGACTAATGGTGCAGATGTTTTAAAAGACTCGCTACAATATATTGATACGTTAATCCTCAATAGCGATGAAGCAAAACAGTTGATGTCTTCGTTGATTCAACTAGATGATGATATTCGCGGCAAGATCGCTAACCAATTACGTGATGGTGGCGAGTTATTACTGGATACGCCTATTTTTTACCAAGATGTCACATTTAGCCTACGCCAATTCTTTAAAGAAGTTTTAAAGCTCGGCCCGCAAGTTGTTGTCGTTACTGATGGTGAGAAAGGGGTTTATGTTGCAACAAAAGAGCAGCTTTACTTTCATGCGAGCCTAAAAGTTAATAATGTTATTAACACATTGGGGGCGGGGGATGCATTCGGCTCTAGCTTTGTTGGCGCATTAGCACAAGGGAAAGGGATTCTTGATGCGATTCGTTATGGGCTTTGTAATAGTGCAAATGTTATTCAATACCCAGATGCTAAAACAGGGTTGCTTGATGATAAACAATTAGATGTTCTTGTTGCGAATCTACCAAAAGAACAATTTGATATTATGAGTTGGTAATAAACTATACAAGTCGCGCTGAAGCACGTAACTCTCCTTGTTAAAAATAAGAGCAAAGCAAAAGGAGAGTTACAAAATAACTCTAATATTAATATCTCCTTAACTGCAATACAAAATTTCATAAATTTAACATGATCATTATCATTTATAGCATTGAACTTTACAAACATTAAAACATTTCATCTTGTTTTTTAGTTTTAATATTATTAATAAGGTAAATTACATAATAATAAAGTTAATAAAAAATTAAGAAACCTTTGCACAGCCTTTAGAGAAAATGCTATCACACCATTGTTATGATAGGACCAGTAGTTTTTTAGTTAAAACTTGATATTTAAAGGAGATAAAAATTGAGTGCAATAAACATTTTTAAGCAGCTAAAGTCTGCACAGAGAAAGGGAGTGGCTGTTGAAATCGACTGCGATATATTAGCTAAAGATAAGCAACAACGTTATTGTGAGTCAATAGAGTCAATTAAAGGTTGGATTTTAAGCTTAAATAAAGAAGAGGTGAAGCTAAAGAGCTTTATGCCTACCTCTGTAAAAATGATTGATATAGATAAAATTGTTTCGATTAAAAAAAGTTATTACTGACTTTTAGATGAAACAATGATCTCGCTCTTAAGATAGCGCCCAAAGTCATCATATTTATCATAGCCAAACCAATGGTCACGCTTTTCTATAAGATATTTAGCAAGCAATTTTCCAGATGAACTTTTCTCTAAGACTGTGATATCTTGACTGCGTGTAAATAACAAGTCATTACTAGTTTGATCAATAATTTCGATGTTATGATTTTGCTGTATATTTAATTTTTTTTTATAAAAACAGCGGCGCTGATGTAAGAAGCTCGAGAATAAATCATCTTCACTGAGATAATCATTAATATCTGTAATATTATTCATGATTAAGACTACTCATCGCATATTGAATATCAATCCCTTGGCTGAGGCCATTCTAACAATAAATAAAAAGGGTTGTCAATCTAATCTATGGCAAGTAAAAAATATGTTACTTTTTATGCGCCTCTAAAAAGTAATCAATAAGCATAGGCCTGCAAAGCGGGCCTATCTAAACAGATATATTTACTGTAGTGTGTAAGCCTGAATATAATAGGGATTTTCAGACCTTTTAGAAGCAGCTATATAGCTACTATGACGCTGGCTGGTGAATTCACCTGTATACGTTTTTCCCTGATCATTTGATTTACCATCAAATGTATACCAAAGGGGAGTACTTCCTCCATTTAGCACATAATGAGCTTTAAACACCTCTGGTGTAATTAAAACACTATCTATCTTTGAAACAGAGTATTTATAGTCTGGTGATGTATTTGCTGCACCCCAATCAGTATTTTTATTTCCAGTTGGATAAAAAGCTACAGCCATCGCATATGGGACTGAGTCTACAGATTTAGGAGCACTATAAATGTATTTAAACTGACTCCAGGCAGAGAGATCGTTATTAGTAATTGGTGTCATACTGCCTTCAATTTGATTGACCGTATCTGGACATGTATCTGGCTGTGTGAAGCACTTCATACCACCTGATGTTTGATTAGACATAATTGCAATATTATTGTTAGCTCTGTCAAGCAAAGCTTTAGCTGCATTTAGTGATGATGAAGTTAGTGGAGTCGGATAGTTTGAATATAAACGGTTAAACCTTTCGCTGTAATAGTCATACTTCTTCATGTCACCAGCCAATTTTATACGAGCAGCTTGAACAGCCGGAGTAACTAGCGTTGGGGGTATATTCAATGAATATAGTATATATTTCACAGGGGATAAATCAGCAAAACCTAAATCAAAAGGCTGTAAGTTCTTATTGTCGACGATAGAGTATTGTGTCGTAAAGCCATCTTTAGAGTGTACTCCTTGTGAAGAAGCGTAATCTAGCATAGCACCTGCTGTTTTAACACAACTGCTCATATTTTTTAAACTACAAGTCAATGCATAGTAATCTCCATTACTATCTTTTCCTAAAATTTTTCCTAAGTTGCTAGGGTCTCCTCCCATTTGGAATGCTGTAATTGATATTGTGCCATTAATACCATATTTATTTGCAATTTTTTCTATTTCTACTGACGCACTAAACATATCTAAAGCACCAAAGTCAGAATGGAACTCAAAACGTTGTTTGTCATCAGTACTGTGAAAGTGAATATTTAAAGCCATAAGTAACATAGCACCCTCTTGGTAAGCAGAAATAATCTGATCACCACACGCAATTCCGAAATATGGATTTTGACCATTATTATAAATAGCCTGACCAACTTCAGTTAATCCATTATCGGCTGTTCCATCAAGATTTACGCTTACTTTGTTTGTTGCATAAGATGAATAATTCATTGATAGTGAGTAGTCAGTATCTTCGACGGAGTGCATATAACTAGCTTCTCCAGAAAAATTAAAGACATAAGCAGATCCCTCACCTGAGACTTGGTAGCTTAAAGTCTTAACAAGGTCTGAATAGGACATAGCACTTGCAAGCGAAACCTTAGCATTTCCAGGTGACATAGTTACAGGCTTAGTTGCATAACAAACTTGGCTAGCAAGAGCTTGAGCATCTGTTGAATAACCTCTACCTGGTTCAATAATAATTGAGGTGCTTGTCAAAAAGTTTGTATTACTGGATATACTAATTGCAGAAGCACTAGATAGGATAACCGCACAAACTAATTTATTTAAAAGGTTTTTATTCACTATAATAGATCCATCCATTTTATGATTATTTGATTTAAGGCAGACAATATAAAGAACTCTAGGTGATTTGTAAATTTATTTTTTAAATTTAAATCATGATCTTCACAAAAATTAAGGGTAACTACGAAGCATAAAGTTATTGATACTGCAATGGCTGGATACTTGCTATTGTGTAAATTGCTATCCTGTAACTCTATGGCAAGACGACTTAAATTTTAAAGCTAAGTGGCATCACACAACCAAGTTAAGTTTAATTATTATGATAATAAGTTTTATTTTTGATGTATAAGTACTACCTGACTGATAACTATCAATTAACAAGTAAAATTTATACAAATTAAAAAATAATATTAAAATTGAAAGAGGAAGTTTCATAAGTGTTCTATTTATAAAATAACAAACTTTCCTGCTCAACCAAATTATGAAAATTTACAATCTGGAATTTCCTCTACAGAGTTAAAATATGAACAAACATGATTTAATCCATATAAAATTACCTTTATTCGGTGAGTCTAATTTATATTTAGGTCCTGAATATCAACTCAAAAACGCTATTTTTGATAAAGGGGTTAAGTGTGTTATTAACGTTGGTAATGTTCCCTATACTAATGAGATTAGAGATGATTTTAAGTTTATAAATCGAGAAAATGCAGAAGAGCAGGAAATTGATGGAATTAAGTTTTTATTTTGTCCAGTTGATGATGGAGTAGACAAAGATTTAAGACAATTTTTTCCAAAAATCAATCAATTTATTCGTGAAGCTATCAACAGAGGTGGAAATGTTTCTATTCATAGTCAAAAAGGAATAAGTCGAGCCGCTGTTGCTCTTTCTGCTTTTGTGATTGAAGAAGCCAAATACTCCGCAGAAGTCGCAACTAGTTTAGTGCGAGCTAATAGAAGTTGTGTTGCCCCTAATATAGGCTTCCATTTACAATTGAGCATTTTCGAGCGATTCTTAAAGCCAAAAACTACAGTACAAATACGATAGGGATGACTCTATTTTCAAGGACTCCAAGGAAATAAAGCCTAGTCTTTGATTTGTATTATCTACTTTAATAAATCTGCACCTGGGTAATCACTAATAAGGTTTGCTTCATCAACGTAACGTTTAACAGTTTCTAGGCGTTTATGGCGGGTAACTGCCATAATCCTAAAAGGGTCAATTTTAGCTTTAGCAGCACTGGTGACAAAACCGCGCCTTAAACTATGAGCACCGAACCGACTAGCATCTAAGCCAGCTAACTGGCAATAATTTTTGACGATATTATAAATTGCTCGATCAGATAGCGCTGTTGTTGCAATTTTATCATTTGCAAATATTCTTCTAAAAAGAGGGCCAGATAAGATTATTGATGATTTTAGCCAGCACTCTAGAGCGCAAACAGGGCAGTTCGTTTTATTTTCACTACGAGCAATGCCAATCACCTGGCCTTTTTGCTCTTGATCAGTTTTACTTGTGCGAATATAAACAAGCATGCCGTTTTCTTGTATTTCGATATCAGACAGCTCAAGAGCGGTTAATTCAGAGCGGCGGAGTGCGCCTGCAAAGCCAAGCAAAAGAATTGCTCGATCACGCTGTCCTGTAATTGTTTCAGGGGTATATTTTATTAGGAGCTGTATATCTTGGCTCATGAGTGCTGACTTTGCATTGGGTTTGGCGCCTAAGGTACGACGAATTCCTTTAAGCGTTTCTCTAACTTCTGCAGTATCTGTTGGTGAAGGTTCTATTTTATTTAGCTTATGTGCGTATTTAATTGCAGCTAATCGACGTCTCAATGTAGCAACACTCACCGGGCGACCATTGATCAATTGGCTCTCTTGTCGTAACCAAACAGAAAGCACACCCGAAGCCTGATCCGCTAAAAAATTGGCAATTGTCTCAGCTGTAGCAGGTATTGCAGTCGTTTGGTGAGCTTCAGCCCAAGCAAAAAAAATTTTTAAATCTGCCGCATAACCACGTTTAGTCGCCTGTGCTAATGTATTTTCAAGGAATTGCCTTGATGATGAACTGAGCGTCGTTGATATCTCTGTCCTAGATTCTGGTGTCATTGCTTTCTTGATTTGTTTACTGTTCATAACTTTCCTGCTGTTTTGACCAAATTATATTCCTTTATTAGTGGGTTTGCTATCTGGCTACTATTTATTATCTTTTCTTACTTATCTACATCTATACGCTGATGCGTACTTTCTGATGTATGTATTATGAAACATCAAGTTTCTTATCCCTCCCCCTTTTTTTTAAATCCACTACTTCCGATAACCGTCATTATCGGAAGTAGATAATCCGAATATTTAATAAATATTACGTATGACGTATTACGTATTACGTAATTACATAAGGGTAGTTATTCTTGCAGTCTAAGAGGCCTGAACTATAATCAATTTACAAATTCATCCGGTTTAAAAGAATTTGAAAATACAAACCAAAGATGTGTTGATGCTAGGAGGGATCTATGCTCATTACATACAACAATACCCAAGTTGATTTTGAGAAAATACAAAGTTTATCCATTGAAAAAGGGAAAATAATTTTTCAGGCAGAAGATGGCAACAAAGTTATCCAATTAAATAGAGATAATCATGAAGTTGCAGATGAAATCGCCGAGTACATTATCAATTGCTATAAACGTGGTTTTAAGCGATTAAACCTAAATAGTTACATCATCTTAGAACCAATAGAGTGAAACTAAATTCTTGAGTTAAAAACACTATAGATATTAATCAAATTAGTGCTACATTATGATTAATAAATTCAAAGGTATCGATCAAAATGTGGAACTGGCAACTACAAGAGTGGCCTCACTTTCAGTGGGATCAGAGTAAACTCCAACGCGCAGAAAGTTTGTTTCTTGAAGGCGCTGGCGTGATTACTGGTGCATCTAAACATATTGCTGTTGAAGATCAACAACTTCTTACTGTAGAGCTTGTTGGTGCAGAAGCACTAAATACCTCTGAGATTGAAGGAGAATATTTAAATCGTGATAGCGTTCAATCGTCTGTGCGTAAAGAGCTAGGCTTAGCCGTCAATCACTATAAAGCAAGCCCAGCAGAAGCCGGGGTAGCTGAAATGATGGTCAAGCTTTATCAAAGCATTGCTGAACCTTTGACTGAAACTATGTTATTTGATTGGCATAAAATGTTAATGAATGGACGCCGGGACCTTGAGTGTATTGGTTCATATCGCTTCCATGCTGAAGCGATGCAAATCGTATCAGGGCCTGACTATAATCGCAAAGTTCATTATGAAGCACCGCCATCTCAAAATGTAGCAAGCGAAATGTCTAATTTTTTAACTTGGTTTATTACTCCTGAAAAAAACCTTTCTGCAATTACTCGTGCAGCAATTGCTCATCTTTGGTTTGAAAGTATCCATCCTTTTGAAGATGGCAATGGTAGAATTGGTCGCGCAATTGCCGAAAAAGCACTAGCACAAGGAGTTTCAGCACCTATTATGACCATGTTAGCCAAAGTTTTGCTAAAACGTAGAAAAGACTATTATCAACAACTAAATTTAGCAAGCCAGAGTATGGAAATTACTCCCTGGCTATTATGGTTTGCAACTGCTGTTATCGAAGCACAAAAAAATACTTTAGCCTATGTTGAGTTTATTATTAATAAGAGCAAGTTAATGGATCAGGTGCGAGGGCAACTAAACCCACGCCAAGAGAAAGCATTACTTCGAATGTTTAAGGAAGGCCCAGAAGGGTTTCAAGGGGGATTAAGTGCCGCAAACTATATCGCGATTACAGGAGCGGCAACCGCAACAACAACGCGTGATTTGCAAGGATTAGTAGAAAAAGGTGTTCTTACCCGCGAAGGAACACGTAAAGCAACACGTTATTATTTAGCCATCAACCTAAGTCAGATAGCAACTATTACTCTGACAGATATTCTATGAATACGATAAAAACACCCATAAATTACCCCTGCTATTCATATAGCCAACCTTCTATAATCTGAGGCTTTTAAAAGTAATTCATTTTATATTTAATTAAGACAAGAAAAATGCTTGATTTATACTTACAGCATAGATTAAATTGGTGAAATATTTTTTAACATTTAGCACAGGCGTTTGAGTATATGGGGCATACAGCAGCTGACAATCATCAAATGATCAGTATCATTTTTAATATCTTGCTTTTTTTGGTATTGCAGGCCTGGTAATTCCTTTGCTTCAACGCATAAAAATCTCTCCTGTCCTTGGATATCTGCTCTGTGGAATTGCAATTGGGCCTTTTGGTCTTGCTATTTTTGCTGACTCATATCACTGGATATCCTATATTACGATTGAAAAGTCTGGCACAGTGCATTTGCTCGGCGAGCTTGGTATCGTCACATTGATGTTCATGATCGGTCTTGAACTATCATTTGATCGTTTAAAAGAGCTGCGACATTATATCTTTGGCTTAGGGACAACACAGATTATTCTAACGGCTGCATTAATTTTTATTGTTGCATTATTATTTGGTAATTCGATACCGAGTTCCATCTTGCTAGGAGCTTCGCTAGCTCTTTCTTCAACAGCGATAGTTATGAAGTTACTACAAGAGAGAAAGCTATCTAACCAAGCGATAGGTATATTATGCTTTTCGATTTTATTAATGCAAGACCTTGCTGTTATACCTATTTTGGTACTTGCTTCATCATTTAGTGGCAATGGTACTGGGAATATTTTTATTGCATTAAGTTCATCATTATTATTAGGAGCATGTACAGTCTGTATCATTTTTTTGTTAGGAAAAAAGGCGCTAGCTCCCCTGCTACGTTCTGTTAGTGCATCGACGTCTCCTGAGTGGTTAGCATCCTTTGTTGTTTTTATTGTCATTGCATGTTCTACAATGACTTATCTTGCTGGTCTCTCACTTGCCCTTGGTGCTTTTATCGCGGGTTTACTGATAGCAGAAACAGAGTTTAGACATGAAATTGAAGTAATTATTAATCCACTAAAAGAGATATTATTAGGAATATTCTTTTTATCAATCGGAATGATGGTTAATCTTGCAGAAATTTATCATCACCCTATCTTAATATTGCTCTCAATCATTGGAATTTATTTACTTAAAGCGCTAGTGATGTTTTTACTAGCTCTGCTGTTTCGTATTCCGAGCCGTCAAGCAGGTGAGTCCGCCATTTATCTTGCTCAGCCAGGAGAATTTGCTTTAATGATCATAGGGGTAGCAGTAAGTGCGCACCTAGTTTCAGTTAGCGATGCTCAGTTTTTCTTACTTGTCATCGTTATTGCTATGATATTAACTCCACTTCTTTTTAAATTTGCGCCAACTATTGGAGAATATAGTCACTCTTTATTCAAAAGAGGCAAAGATGAGCCAAACAACCCAATTGCAGCAATAACACACAAAAGTACTATTGTGATCGCAGGCTTTGGTAGAGTTGGCCAACTAATTGGCAAAGTTCTAGAAGAGCGGCAGATTCCTTATATTGCATTTGACTATGATGCTAAACGTGTACAAAAACTCAAGAAGCAAAATTTCCCTATTATTTATGGGGATGCTCGCAAAAAAGAACTGTGGCGCCAATTGATTGGTGAACATATTAATGCAGCAGTTATCGCAATTGATGACCACTTAGCATCACAAAATATTTTAAAATCACTAAGGGCTCAGTTCCCTTTATTGTCCGTTATCGTTAGATCCGAAGACACACAGGACTTTAATCGTCTCTATGATGAAGGTGCTAATTATGTGGTTGCAGAAACACTCGAGTCAAGTTTACGCATTGCTCAAATTATCATGGAAAAATCAGATATAGAGTCTGAAGAAGCACAAAAAATCATAGAAAAAATAAGAAACAGATAATAAACGCTTAGGAGCTTAGACCTTAACAGATCTAAGCTTTCTTGGGTCACACCCTCCG
>LVCQ01000061.1 GCA_001644975.1 Piscirickettsiaceae bacterium NZ-RLO1 | reverse complement strand
GGTAGCGACGCTTACGTGACTGACCTTGAGCTGCTCTAATTATGGCTTTGCCTATACCAAAAATAAGAGGTAAGTTGGATTGTTGACGTATGAACTCTAGAAGTCCTGTCCCTTTAAGGTGACTTAATTTCAGTACAAGTTTATTAAAAGCTTTTAATCCTGATGAGTTTTGTTTTTTTACGTCAATTAATTTAATCGATATTCCCGCAGATAAAGATGCTCGTAGGGTTGGAGTTAAAACGTCGATTGATTGAAAGCTTCGTTCTCCATCTGTAAAGTTTGGGGCATAGAAGTAAAATGTATTATTAGTATGCCTTAAAGAGCAACTATGCTTGCCTCCGTCTAAAATGCACATATTGCTTTCTAGATTTTCTGGAGTGAGTAGTTTTATTAACTCATCATCATCCCAAGCTCCAGAAATTACCCTATGATTGCTCTTTCTTTATTGATAGTCATTACTTAGAGTCTGAATCATAAATTTCGAAAACCTCAGGTAGGTCTTTTTGCCGAAGGGGCTCACCATAATTATTGGTCATTACCTTAGGTTCATGATGAAACAAAATATAATATATTATACGTTCGAATAAATATCCAAGAGTCTTTTGTTGTTTTGATTTAGGCTCGGTGCTTTGATCTTGCAGAAAAACCTCCTGATTTAGAGCATGTAGGTTGCCACCCCATTCGCTTACTTTCTTTAGTACCGCATTCCAACAGCCTAATTTGCTAGTAGTTGCCATCGCCGCATGTACATAGGAAAAACCATGGGATAAACCACCGATTTTTCCTTAAAATGGTGAATATTGTCTTAATTCAAAATATTGTTCTAATTTATAGATGATATGTATTTTATAATTTATTTTTATATATTGTAAAAATAATTTAATTTTATAAATGTTTTTATTTTTATTTTTGTTAGTTTAAAAATTAAAAAAAATAAAATTTTCTATTTTTTTATATTAAATTGATTTAAATTAAAAATGTTAGGCAATAAATGATTTAAGGGGGGGAGATTATGCCTGAGATATTGGCTCAAAAAGAAGTAAACCAGTTGGAGATGAAGCTTAGAAAATTATTATTAGAATTGTCTAGTAGTGGCCAGTCTGCACAGAGAAAACCACAAGCTTCTCTTAACTCCTTTCAATCTCTTCAATCTTTTCAGCCTTTTGGCTCTATGCAATTTTCTCACCTTTGTGCATCTTTTCAGCTTTCTGGCTCTATGCAGCCTTCTCTCCCTTTTGCATCTTTTCAGCCTTTTGGCTCTATGCAGCCTTCTCGCTCTTTTGCCTCTCTTCAATTTCTACGATCGTTACAGTCACCTAAGCCATCCCCTATTTTTCAACCTTTTGGTCAATTTTTATTCGGGCTACCAATAGATGGAAGCTGTAGAGCGGACCTCATTAAAGTAAAGACTTCTTTAGAGGCGTTGAAAAAAATATCAGCTCAAACTGCCAATGGGCATGCGCTACCTATGCTGCCATCTCAGTTAGAGTTGGTAGTTTGTAATCTTAAAAAAGCGCTCGCTTCTATTATTGATAACAAAGGGCTTGTAACATCAAAAGCTCATAAAGCTCATAAAGCTCATAAAGCTCATAAAGCTCATAAAGCTCATTTGGAGATTGTTGAGTTACTCGGAAATATACAGCGATGCTTTGATGCAGGTGTTGCTAGCCATAAAATAAAAGAGTTGGAAGACCAAGTTAAAGGGAATAAAGCGGAAATAAGAGAGCTTAAGCTTACTGAAGGCTTAGCCGCTGTTGATATTGGTTACTTAAAAAAATCAGTTGAATCTAAAATTGATACTATTGCTGAGTTAGAAGCAAATGCTGTTGCTAGAGAGGAAATAATTACAGCAACAGAGAAAGTGCTTGTTTCCAAAAGTGCAACTTTGACAAAGTTAGAAGAAGTAATTGCAGCAGCAAATCAGGCTCTTAAATCTACAGATAAGGTCGTGGAATCTAAAAATAAGGAAATTATAAGGTTAGAAGGAAAAATTGGATGTAAAAATAAAACAATTGTTGAGCTAGAGAAAACTGTTGCCTCTAAAGATAAACTCATCACCGCTATGGATAAGAAAATTGCTAGCCAAGGTCAAGCGGTTGAGTTACTAAATCAGTCAATCAGTGAGTTTTGCCGACCAAATAAAAGTAGCCTTGGGGCAAGTGGTGGTAAGAATCCTTGTATTTTCGAGGGGCGCTTTAGCAATGGTCAATCGAGCCAAGTAGAAAATAGCAGTGCACATGTACCAAGCGCTAATCACTAATGTGAAGTGGGCTTGGGGATAAAGTGAAAAATGGTCATAGGTGAGAGAGTTATTTGGTTATGGTTGTAAGAAATTGAATGTGATTTATGTTAAGGTACTTGGCATAGGTATGGGTATCGTTAAGATTAATCACATGAGCTAGAAAAATTACAATGATAGGCTATTGATTATTTTAGTGAGAATAAAAGTGACATCGGTTAATGCTAGGGTAGTTTTAGTGATAAAAATAAAAAATACTATTAAAATTTTAATGTTATTGTCAGCTGCTAGTTTTCCTCTATTGATTCAAGCGACATCACCAACAGCTCAATTAAATTCAGGTGTTACTATGAGCCAGATAACACACCGTCAACCGATTCATTGGGTTTCTATCGCTCAAATTGCTCGGAGTTTACAAGGCCAGCCGGTGATGAATGTGGGCTTTGATATAGATGATACCGTGCTTTTTTCAAGTCCTGGTTTTTATCGAGGGAAGCAAGAATTTTCGCCTAATAGCATGGCTTACTTAAACAATCCAAAGTTTTGGCAAAAAGTAAATAATGGTTGGGATAAATTTTCTATTCCTAAGCAGTCAGCGATTAAATTAATTAGTATGCACTTAAAGCGAGGTGATCATATTTATTTTATTACCGGCCGGCCTAAAACTAAAACTGAAACAGTAACGGCGATTTTACAGCATGATTTTAATATTCCTAAGGCTAAAATGCATGCTGTAATTTTTGCAGGGCCTAAACATGGGGCAAAAGCACCGTATATTAATAAGTTGCATATTAAGCTGTATTATGGTGATTCTGATGGCGATATGACTGATGCGCGTCAGGCTGGGGCGGAAGGTATTCGAGTACTACGTCCATTGAACTCAACTAATAAACCCATGCCCTATAACGGTCGCTTTGGTGAGAAAGTCATTGTGAATTCTGACTATTAATAATGAGGCGTTGTAGGCTCTAATTAAACTTTACAGGACCTAGACTAAGCTTTTGTAAACTGTGCTTTGAGTTTGCTCAAGTGACTGTTAGCTAGGCCAGCACTGCGTTTGGGCTTGTGAGTAAGACTATGTTGGGCAAGTGTTGGGTTAGGGAAAGACTCACCGTTTAAAAAGCGCTTGATGTTTTCGATATATAAACCTTTAAAAATAGCATATTCGCTTTTATTAATGCTGTGGTTAGGCTTTTCTTTGTTAAATAGTGTTGTTGCTGTGACGAAAATAACCGGATGGCTCCAGTGCCGGTTCGGGTGTTTTTGTGGTTGCTTAACTAAAATATAGGCTTCAGCATAGGCTAAACGTGTGCTTAAAAAACCAAGTTCTTGTGGCCGCACTTGGTTACATAGACCAAGAAAATCACCAAAGCGTGGAATCCAGCGCAATTCTTTTTGTGGCATCATGCTCATTTTTTCACAGGCAATTTCAATATAGCGTTGAGGGATATTGTCAAGAATAGTATTCCATTTCTCGATATAAGCGGTTAGTTTATTTTGATCTTGGTAGTGTTGACGCTCCCAAAGTGCGCCAAAGATTAAATCGAACTGTGCAAATAAATACAGTGATTTTGTTGTTGGTGTTGTATTATTACTGTTATTTTTCTGCTCTTGTTTTTGATCATTGCTTTGGGTGTGTGATTTGACCTTGGCTTGTTGACGGCTTTGCTGTAAACGGACCTGATGCAGTTGTTTTTCACGCTTGAGTTTATCTTGTGCTTGTTTGGCAAGAGCGATGACACTTTCCATACTTTGTGTTTCTGACATATCACTTCTCCTCATAGTCTATGCCAGGTTCGTAGAGCTCACCGTCGTGATTGTCGCCATTTTCACTTGCACTGTTAAGATAGGGCTTTTTAAAAGGTTCTTTATTATGGGTTGTTTCGGTCAAACCGGCCATTTGTTGTTGCTCATGATAATAGGATTGACTGAGTGGATTGGTAACACGGGGAGTAAAACGGTTATTAAAGCTGTTTTGCGGAATTATTGGTGCAATATCCGCTTCCCAACGGCGTTGGTTAATGTAGGTTTGCATGCGCGGAATAATATGATCAGCCCAGTTGCCATCTTTTGCTTTACGCGTTAATACATCACGGATAATGTGCTCGCTATCGCTTTCGAGGCCACGTCGTTGCCAGAGGTTAAACATCGTTGAGCGACTATCACGAAAGCCATCTGGATAGGCTTCCCAAAAAGTATCAAAGGCAATTGAGGAGGCTTTTTTTTGTGGTTTTGGTGCTTTTAAATCGAGCTCTTCCGCACTTTTTGGGGTGCGGTAGATATATTCAGGCATGGTTTGGGTATGACAGCTAATATGGTGAATTGTGCTTGGGACAGGTTCGAAAAATAAGCGCTCGACTTGTTTATTTTTAATGCCTTCTACTTGAACTTCTAGTGTAATTAGTTCCATAGCCACTAGCCGTGAGATGGCATCTGCGGTACGCTTTGGGCTGATAGCAAATTTATCGCCAAGCTCTTTATAGCTGCGCTGTAACTTGTGTAGTGGAAAGCGGCGTTTATAACCGATTAAGCGCCCGCTATCAGGGCAGCGCGATTCGATAGGGCGATACCAACTAATAATTTCAGCCAAGAGCAAGATGGCATCTATATCTGGTTTGGCATTGACTGTGGTAATGACATTAAACCAGGTTTCTGGCAAGGTTAGCCCAGCAAAGTGCATTTCACCAATGGCAGCGACCACAGGGGTCATGTTGGATTTGTATGATGGATGCTTTGGAGTACTCATGCTAACCTGGCTTGTTACTTTTTTAAACTCATATGTTATGAGCTGATCTTTTTTATTGGGTGGGCTATTCTAACACAACTGGATTCCGGTGAAAGTTTAAAAATTCTCAGCACAGGCGCGCTCCCAATCCTTTTTTAAATACTCAGGTGCTTCTTCAGTTAATAGCACACCCTCAGGAATATAACCATAGATTTCAGCATAGTTTTTAACTTGGCCAGGGCCCGTGCGGCGCTGAATATAGCTCGGTTGTAAGTCTTGAGGTGTTGTTACTCCCATGCTGCCAAGTAGTTCCATAAAGCTATGTACGGTGGCATTTTGGAAATTGACAACGCGGTATTTTTTACTTTCTACTACAAGGCCACGTATTAGGCGAGGGTTTTGAGTCGCAACACCGGTTGGGCAGTGATTGGTATTACATTGTTGGGATTGAATACAACCTAAAGACAGCATAAAGGAGCGGGCAGCATTGCATAAATCTGCGCCTAGAGCGACCTTGGAAATCATATCAAAGCCGGTAGCAATTTTACCGCTGGCAATCAGGCGAATTTTATCGCGGACACCGATGCCAATTAAAGCATTATGAATATAGACTATACCCTCATTAAGTGGTGTACCAACATGATTGCTAAATTCTACGGGCGCAGCTCCGGTACCGCCTTCAGCGCCATCGACAGTAATGAAGTCGGGCAAAATATTGGTTTTGACCATGGCTTTACAAATGCCAAGAAATTCACTACGTCGGCCCAAGCATAGTTTAAAGCCCACGGGCTTGCCATTAGAGAGTTCTCTTAGTCTTGCAACAAATTGCAATAAGCCTTCAGGTGAGTTAAAGGCGCTATGTGCTGGAGGGGATAGGACATCTTTACTCATGGGGACATGGCGAATTTTGGCAATCTCTGGCGTGATTTTTGCCGCAGGTAAAATTCCGCCATGTGCTGGCTTTGCCCCTTGCGAGAGCTTAATTTCGATCATTTTAACTTGATCATGTGCTGCTTTTTCACGAAAAAGTTCAGCGTTAAAATGACCTTCTTCAGTTCGGCAACCAAAATAGCCGGTGCCGATTTGCCAGATAATATCACCACCACCAGCCAGGTGATGGGGGCTTAAACCACCTTCACCGGTATTGTGAGCAAAGCCACCGAGTTTTGCGCCTTGATTTAAAGCCAAAATGGCATTTTTGGACAATGCACCGAAACTCATGGCTGAAATGTTTAGATAGGCTGCGGAATAAGGCTGTTTGCAGTCAGGGCCACCAATATTAATACGTGGTTCAACCTCACTGGCGGCAACGGGTGATAAGGATTGCTCTACCCATTCATAGCCGTGTGCATTAATTTCTCGCTGTGTACCAAAAGGGATAGTTTCACGGTCGTGCTTTGCACGCTGGTAAATCAGTGAGCGGGTTTCACGGTCAAAAGGGCGTTCACTGACATTGTCAGCAATAAAATACTGTTGAATTTCTGGACGGAAAAATTCAAGCAAGTAACGGATA
Organism: Piscirickettsiaceae bacterium NZ-RLO1; assembly: GCA_001644975.1. Lineage (GTDB taxonomy): Bacteria > Pseudomonadota > Gammaproteobacteria > Piscirickettsiales > Piscirickettsiaceae > Piscirickettsia. The sequence continues at coordinate 8,840 of LVCQ01000061.1, read as the reverse complement.
TGACCTAAAATTGGGAAGTTTCTTAATAGCGCATGGTCTTTTTGTTTGATGTCATGAAAGATGATTAAAGCAAAAATGATAAAAAGTGCAGCAAAAATTGGAAAAGGGGCATGCCAGAGAACCAGCAGGGCGATAATAATCAGTGTGATAATACCAAACCCTAAATAAAAATTTCTACGCATGAGAGTTCCTTAATTATTTTAATCAGTTCAACAGCTCAACAGTGAGAGTATCGTCCGAGTATATCATTAGTTAAAGAGAAGAGGATGAGCGAAGTCGGTATGCCTATGTAAATTTAAAAAACAAAACAGGCTGTTTAGAGCCTGATCATAGTTGCTTTATTGATTATTATTTGATTTTTTAGTTGTTAGTCCTAAAAGACGTACCTGGTTAGCGATGGAGTGGATATAAGTACATGACATCCTCTGCGGGCTCGATCGCCGGTTGGGCGACTGCAGCTAAGCGAGAGGAAAATAGCTGAGCTGTCACGGGGGTATTGAGGATGGCTTCAATCATAGAATGGTGCCTTTTTAAAAAAGGGTTGTGCTCAATTAATGTTGCTATTTTTTCTTCATTTAAGGTGTCGCTTTCTTTGTAGAGATTGGCGAACATTCTTTTTGCAAAGGCTTGCTCTATTTTCTCCCATAGTGTGCTACACCTCGTTTCATCGCCGTACATTGTTGTGCTACGCGTATTCCATAATTTATGCTTGACTAAGCCGTTGTGCTTTGCCAGTAGGCTATGTACTGTTCTTAGTGACGAATTGTCATCTATATCCGCAATATGCCTTAAGATGATGTCGAGAGACTGATCCTTATTTTTAGCCTTGGCGAGTTCTTCCTCTAGTGTATCAAGTAATGCATTAAGTTCTTGCTCCAATGAAGGCGCGGTGGTTTGACTTGACTTAGTCTGGCTTGCTAATTCAGTTGGGCTATTTTCTATAGGGAGTGGGTAACTTGCTCGTATTTTGTAGGCGCATCCTAGTTTATGTCCATGCTTATCAATCTGTTGCTCAAAATTTTTGAAGAAGGCCTTTTTTTTAGACTGCAGTGCTGAAATAACTTGTGGTAGCTTTAATTGTTGGGGTTGCTCTTCCTGGAGGAAATTAGCTTTTGCCTCATCAAGCTTTTGTGTGGCGACTTTAATATGGCTAATGTCTTCAGCATAAAAGTGAACCTCTTTGCGAATACCTCCTGAGATGATTTTCAAACCAGTGCTGTTAGATGCTGCAGTTGCTTGTTTTATAAGAATGTCCGAAAACTTTCCTGCTTGGAGTTGCTGGCCCATTCTTGCAAAGAGGGTTCGGTGCTTTGCACAGTTGAAAAGTATGTCGCCAATAATTCTACCAAATTCAAATTCATCATCTTCACTCGTGATTTTAGGGTCGCCGTGATTAAAGCTGACATGAGGTTTAAAGATCTTGTCAAAATAATTTTTATTATGTTTTTTTAATTGATCTTTGGGGCTGCCAGAAATATATAGTTTGGCAATCTGTATAAGTAGGTCGCGCTGACTTTGAATAAATTGCTGCTTCTCTGTGGCCAGTTCTTGTTCTTTATCTGCTAAACTGCTTTCTAAGCTATTAATACGATCTAACTCTGATTGATTGACGCGTATCTGAGCATTGAGTTGGCCTACTTCTTTACTCAAATTAGCGATAAGATTTTCTGCGGAAGGAATATTAGTGCCTAGATTAAAGCGCTGATTTAAATCAGTTAAAGCCCTACACTTGTAAATACAAACCTGCTGCGAATTTAAATTTTGTTTATCTATAAGCGCTTGTATGCATAGCGTTAAGCTGGGGTCATTTATACCTAATATATGGGTACTGACCATTTGAAATAAGGCAATATGGTGTCCGCTTAATTGTTTTAATTTGTCAGAGATCTCTGGTTCTTCCAACACTATTTTAATATTTCTTTGAATACGAGCATTGGCGCTGTCATGTTGGCTTGGTATTTGGCTGTCAGTAAAAGTACAGTGCAGGTTTTTAAGAAAAGGGAGCAGTAGCTCTTCTTTGGCCTGAAATAAATCCTGATCACATGATAGATTATATTGGTGTTGCCACTTTAAGGAGCCACCTTGATTTTGAAGAAGCTGAATTATCATGTCTAAAACAGGGGTGAAGCTGCGTTTAAGGTCTGCTATTTTCATACTACAACCTCATTTTCTTACTCAAAAGTGCAAAAGGCACACTGGTAGTCATCAGCCTTAAGTCATTAATCTACATCTAATCTAATGGCAAGCTGTAGTTAAATGATTTAAATTTTATATTGCCAGTTATTTTTTTTATGTTATAATCTGTATGTATTTTTTCTTTATAAAATATATTAGTATATAGTTGTAATATAATATATTTTTTTATTAATGAAAATGGTTTTTGGTAGTATTAAGTTATATTTACAATTCATATGTACGTAGTGTAGCAACCTGTTCTTTTATGTTGACTTTAGCTAAAGCGGAAGATTGATTATATTTGTATTAGTTAGTCTGTGAGCTTCTTATTAAGACGTAAATAAAAAAAGCTAATAAAAATTGGGGACGTTACAAAACTGGTGGTTATCGAATTTTGTAAGAACTCTTCCCCTTTATACTCTATTTAACGATCTCTTAATATATAATAAATTTCTGATATTTTTTTATTATTTAGTTGGGCGAAATGTATTTTTCACGGCGGACTTGTTTCATGGCAAAGCCCATTGCTGTGAGCTTGTTGAAACTATCATCGATCATATTGGGATTACCGCATAGATAAACGATATCATTGTCATGGTTCATATTTAGGCCATCGAATTGATGTTGTACATAGCCGCTGTATTCATCAGTAATCAGGGGTGCAGTAGGGGATTGTTCTTGCTTTATGTCTTCACGACTATAGCAAACACGAAACTCTAAGCGTTCATGCTGTTTGGCAAAGTCACGGAAATCTTTAGCATAAAGAGCATCCTGACGGTATTGCACACCAAGGATGACTGTTATCGTCAGTGTTGGGTTGGTTGCCAGTTTTTCTATAATTTGTGGGAGCATACAGCGATAAGGTGCAATGCCAGTGCCCGTGCCGGTTAATAGAATGCGTTTCGCCGGTTCTTCTTGAAGAATGAGACGACCTGCAGGACCCATGGCATCTAGTGTTTGGCCGGGCTCTAGGTTAAACAAAGCTTCGCTGGCAAGACCTCCTTTAACATAGGAGATGGCAATTTCTATTTCATCCGTTTGGCCTGGAATGGTTGCAATGCTAAAGCTGCGCCGCTTAGTTTTGCCATCAACGTTGAATAAAAAGCTGATGAATTGCCCAGGCTTATAATCTAAAGGCTGGTTATCTGTACGGGTAAACGCCATATGGCGTATGCCTGGAGTCATCATTTTGGCTGATTTGAGTTCGAGTTTAAACTTTTGCACCGCCATGTTAAAACCTCTGCTTATCGTTATTTTTTAATCCAATACTGTGATTATTTATACTGTTTGTTCTGCTTAAAAGAGAAGAATAGACGACAATCCTAGCAAATTTTGTTAAGGGGCGATAGAGTAGCTTAGCAATAATAATTTAAAGTGATTATAAATAAATTTGGTTGTGTAGCTGTGCTGGTTGGTGATTTGGCGGGGAGAATTGGTGTGGATAAGGTGCGTTGTGCTTGGGTGCCAAAAGGTGATGATTTGTATCAGCACTACCATGATAATGTATGGGGGGTGCCGGTTCATGATCAGAAAGGGCTGTTTGAATTTTTGTTGCTAGAAGGCGCACAAGCTGGACTAAGTTGGATTACCGTGCTTAGAAAACGTGAGCATTATCGGCACGCCTATATGGGTTTTGATCCTGTAAACATTGCCAGTTTTAATGAAGCTAAAATCAATCAGTTATTGCAAAATCCTGGCATTATTCGCAATCGCTTAAAAGTGATGAGCGCGGTTAAAAATGCACGTGCTTTCCTAGCTATGCAAGAGCAAGGCATTAATTTTTCTGATTTTTTATGGAGTTTTGTCGATGGTGAGCCAATAGTAAATCAGTGGCAATGTATTCAGGAGGTCCCAGCTAGGACTGAGTACTCTGATCAGATGGCAAAAGAGCTCAAGCGTTTGGGCTTCTCCTTTGTTGGTTCGACTATTTGCTATGCGTTTATGCAGGCAACGGGTATGGTGAACGATCATACGATTGATTGTTTTTGCTATAAAAAGTGTCAAAACTAGAGAAAGGCTATGGTCTTTTGGACGCATTGGTATCCGTCAATGAAAGTGCTATAATCACAGCGATTTTGCTGTAGATAGATTGCTGTAAATAGGGGTGAAAACAATGAACTTAAGGGACCAATTAGTTAAAAGCGGTGCTGTATCAAAAGATGCGGCAAGAAAGGCTGCACAGGAAAAAAGACAGAAAAATGCGAAGCAAAATAAGCTGTCTAAAAAAGCGAAGGCTGAATTAGCGGCAGAACAAGCACAGCAGAAGCAGCAGCAAGCACAGCAAAAGCGCACTCAGAAAGTAGATATGACGAAGCTGGACAAGGAAAAGCGAGCAAGAAAGGCACAAATACTTGATATATTAAAAGTACACCGCTTAAACAGTAACCCTAAAACAGCGGATCAACGTTATCACTTTAATTATAATAATAAAGCTTATGAGATTGATGTGACAGTCGCTCAGCGTAATGGTATTTTAAATCAATCTTTTGCAATTATTGTCTTTGAGGATCAGCCAAATTTAGTGCCGATTGAGGTGGCAGATAAAGTCAAAGGCTTTGATGGCGATGTTTTTACTTTTATTTGCCAAAAAGACGAAGTTGATTTAAACAATACGAACGACGAATACGCAGACTATGAAATTCCTGATGATTTGATGTGGTAATTGATAATAAAGTAAGTAGCCTGGTTGATTAAAAAAAGAGAGCTAGGAGTAGGCTTTAGGCTCGGGAGTGAATATTTTAAGCTTTACTCTGTGTAACTTAAGGTCTAGTCATAAATATATAGCGATTAAAAACAATAAACTAAGAAGAAATAATCGCTTATCTATATTTTTTATTGAGAATCATTCTTCTATGTTCTAGGCTTCAGGCCGTTTAACGGCAGCTCTATTTAGTAGATTTTTACCCTTGGTTAGTGAGAGTTGGATGGCTTTAACTAAGAGCGTTTAATGAGTAAATAGAGGCAGATGACGCAGTCACCCGCCGCAAAAATAGATAACATCTGATGAATTTTAAGCGAGTAAATCGATTATAAAATGGTGCAGCAAGATGATGACTCGTCTTCTTTTTGTAAGTCTGTTGAGGCTTGTTTAGCCATATATGAATGGAATAGATCAAGGTCATCGTAGGCTGTGGGTTTTAGGTCTGTGGGGCTTGATTTAGAGTCTTCTGTGAAAGAATTGTTAAGTTCTGTATAGAGGTGTTTGTCGAGCTTATAGTTTTTTTGTGGTGGTGAGTCGAGTAACTTCCTCAGTTCATTTTCCTGTTGTGACATATTTTATCTCCGAATTAAAATACTATAGCTACAGTAAAATGCAGCAATCTTTTTGCTCGTCTTCGCTTTGGTGGAAGTGATATGCGTTCATTAGAGGTGTGGTTGTAAATAACAGCTCATCACCATCCGAATGAGAGCGAGGTTTGGTGACGGATACTGTGTGCTTTTGAGTGTTGTCTAGAGGAGTGCTCATTTTTGACTGATTAATAGGCGTGTTAAGTAATTTTATCGGGGGTACTAAGCCATTGAGATGCCGGTATGAAGGGGTATTCCAAACGGTTGAAGTTATTGGTGATTTATCATCTTTTGTTGTGATTTTTGGCATGCTGCCTTCCCTATCTTATTCTTATAATACAGGGTTAATCTTATGTTAAATTAAAGATATTAAAACTGAAAAATGATTTAGAGTTTTACTTTATAGGTAAAGCATATTACGAAAATTTTTCTTAAAATAGTATAGGTTATCTTGTTTATTATTAGTTAGCCTAGAGTGCAGGGCACTCGAGGGTGTCGTTAGAAAAAAACTAAAAATAAATATTTTAGCCAGATTGTTTTTGCTAGTTCTTAGTTAATATCGTTGATTATGCAGTGCTTATCATTTGGGTCAGCATCCTGTGGTATCAGTGGTAACTTTTTATACACCCAGCCAGAGAGGTGGGTAGAAATCAAGCTAAACTTGGTTATGCCATTTTCCTTAATTATCAGATCTTTTGTAATGATTAAGCCTGTTGGGACAATTGGTAAAAGTTCATGGCTTGGTATAGTGCCCTTATTTAATTTTCCACTTGAGATAAAACCACGGCAATAGCCTGGGATATACCAATCATGGCTAGTGATGAACTCTTCAGAAAACCATGGGCGAATTAAATTCACATAGAGATACTTTGTTGTCAAGCTAGCTTTGCCAATGGTAATTGTAAGAGGTATCCATTGAGTACTGTTATCTGCCCAATGAATAGGGTTTGCATCAATGGGAAGCCAGTCTGGCCATCCTTGTCTAAATAAACTAGGATTTCGTTTGGGTGTTTCACTCAGGTACTTCACCGTTTGTCGTAAGAAGATACAACCGGGGTAGTTTTCTTTGCCATGCACACATTTGGCTGCAGCAACGATTGCTTTATAGGTTCTAAATAAACTACGATTACCAGCAAGAGGAAATAAGCCATCGAATGTTATAAAAAAATCATGACTTGCTGCATTGAGCCCATTTGGATTGGAGATGCTTCTGGCATTTTTAAACTGCTTAATATCGAGAGTAGGTGCTAGCAGTAGTGAGACTTCAACATTAAGGCTGGGTGATTTAAAATTAATTGCAGATTGAAAATCAGTCGCCAGTGTCTTGGAGAATTTTTCGATTTGTTGATATGTTACGGAAGGTGTCTGTGATGGTTGCTTAAGTGCACACGATGTACAGATTAATAGGGGGAGGGCTGCTAAGATGAGCCAATCCCGAATAGACTTAATCAACACGATCACCCCGTAACTTAATATTTATCTAATATCTAAAATATATATTTTTATGCCTATTTTAAAAATTAGATAAGGCGTTAAAATTTTTTTTATAGAAATCATTTAATACTATTAATTATAGTATCAATAATTAAGTAAAAATGGCACCTACCCTTGCCAAATTAATCTGTTGTCTGATGACATGACGATTCTTTGTGAGTCGGTGCCGATACTTAGTGATAATTAATTATAAATGAGCTTATCTAAGTCCTCTCGTTGATCTGGAGCTGCTTGCATATTTTCAATCAGGGTATGAGCAGCTTCTACTCCATCAGTTTCTGCAAGAATAAATGCATTGCCCTGATCATCACCTGCATCTGGTGCTGAATATGGTGGTATCCATGAGATAAAGCCAAGGCATTGAATGCCAGAGAATTTAAGTCCTGCCTCTCGAGAGTTTTTGTGTTCTTTTGATTGTGAGTCACCGTGCTTATGATTCGCATTGAGAGAAAATGGCCCCCAGCCAGCAGATACTTTGCTACGAGAAGAATTTGCAATAAATTCTTCATCTTCTTTAGACCATTTTGCATGCAATGTGACATTACGGGCGACGATCATTTGCATCGGAATTAAAGGCAGCAGGTGGCTATCTTGCTGTGCTTTGATATCACCGGAAGAAACAGAGCCCGCGGGTTGATCGCGGCCAGCATTCCATCTAACATACTCACTGAAAATCGTTGCATCCAGCCATGGTCTTGAGATATTGACAAAGCTGACTTCCATTGTGATTCTCATGTCGTCTGATTCAATTGAGCTATTATCTTTACTATGTTCGTAGCCGCCATCAGCTTTTAGACTCCACAAGCCAAAGCTTGATCCACCGCCAACATCGACATTAACTTTTAGGCTGTTTGCCAGTCTTTGATAGTCTGTAGAAGAGATGGAAATTTCTGTCCAACCATCTTTATTTGATTGATTAGCAAACTTGGTCGAACTTGGAAATGCGAGCTTGATAGGGATAGATGAACCTGTGGGTGTCCAGTCGCCCAATTTGGCCAGTTCTTTGGCATTTGCTATGAGTGAGGCGCTAAGTTCATTGCCGTGAGTTGCTTGATAAGTGAGTGCTTCTTCTACCCACTTAATTTCTTGATCACCACTAAATTCTCTGGATAGTCGTCTATAGCGTCGGTTTGGTTCAGATGAGAATTCATCCCAGTAATTTTCAGCCATTCTCAACGCACGGTTAACGGCGCGGCGTTTTCTACCTGCATCGGCTTCTATTTCAGTAATTTCACTATTGGAAAGCCCTGCTTGCCAATCTGCCCGCCTATTGGCAGCGGCTGCGACCCTTCTAATATCATCAGCTGCTTCACCAATGTCTTCTTTCAATTTTTCATAGCGCAGATAAGCTGTGGTTTTGACTCGTGTGAACTCTCTTTTAGTTATTGTAGCAAATGGACTAGGCTCGTCTTCTTTCATCTCGTATAAAAATGCATCCATTTTTTTAAGCATGGTTTTGACTTGTTCAGACATTTCCTGGTTCTGTCGCAATTTGAAATTTTCACAGAGAGGCACTTTTCTTCAGGCATAGTTAGGCTGCGAGCAAGTAAAATTGCTGGTAAGTTGCTTTATCTTGATGGCAGTGCATCTGTCGCTGCGAGCCAAGGAGTGCAAAGCACGGGGTGAGTAGGCCGAGGTAGGTGAGGATTTTTAGCAGAGCGGAGTTGCGGAAGAGCGTAAGGTCTGTAGCAAGCGTAACGAGTGACTAAAAATCTTTACGAGCCGTAGCGCCATTTGAGAGCAGGGTATGTAGTGGCCGATTCAAGGCACGTAATGCCCTGTGACGAGGGCAGCCGAGGGTTTATAGTCGTCGCGTTTTGCTCGGCGATTTTGCATCATTGGATGTGCAAAATACCTACCGAGGTAGCGACGCTTACGTTTTT
>LVCQ01000060.1 GCA_001644975.1 Piscirickettsiaceae bacterium NZ-RLO1 | reverse complement strand
AGTCGTAATGAGAGGATTTAATAAAGTTGTTGCTTCCTATGATGAAGCACTTGCAGGTGTGAGCGACGATATGACCATCATGATTGGTGGATTTGGTTTATGTGGCATTCCAGAAGGCTTAATTAAAAAAATCGCTGAACTTGAACCAACGGGCCTAACATGCATTTCTAATAATGCTGGTGTTGATGACTTTGGCTTAGGCTTTTGGTTGCAAAAAAAATGATCAAAAAAATGTATGCTTCTTATGTCGGTGAAAATGCTCTATTTGAGCAACAAGTCTTAAATGGCGAACTTGAAATTGTCTTAACCCCACAAGGCACTCTCGCTGAGAAAATACGCGCTGGCGGCGCTGGCATTCCAGCCTTTTATACAGCCACCGGTGTCGGTACTGACATAGCTAAAGGCAAGGAAGTCAAGCAGTTTAATAATCGGGATTATATTCTAGAAGAGGCTTTTCATGCCGATTTTGCCCTAGTTAAAGCTTGGAAAGCGGATACGATGGGTAATTTAATTTATAAAAATACCGCCATGAACTTTAACCCAATGATTGCAACTGCAGGTAAAATCACTGTTGTTGAAGTTGAAGAGATTGTCGAACCGGGGGAATTAGACCCGAATCAAATCCACACACCCGGCATTTATGTGCAGCGTCTAATTCAAGGTAACTTTGAAAAGCGCATCGAGCAGCGCACGGTTAAAACTATATAAAAATGCAGAAATATCCAGATAAAAATTTAAAATAACAGCCTAAAAATAAACAAGGAAAGACACATGGCATTATCCCGAGAACAAATTGCCCAGCGCCTTGCTAAAGAGCTCAAAAATGGTTATTACGTTAATCTTGGCATCGGCATTCCCACCCTCGTCGCTAACTATATCCCCAATGATATGGATATTTTACTGCAATCTGAAAACGGCCTGCTCGGTATGGGAGAGTTTCCAACAGCAGAACAAATCGATCCGGACTTAATTAATGCTGGCAAGCAAACCGTCACAGCAGTAACCGGTGCCGCTTTTTTTTCATCTGCCGAAAGTTTTGCCATGATTCGTGGTGGCCATGTTGATTTAACCATCTTAGGTGCCTTTGAAGTGGATCAAAAAGGCAATATTGCCTCATGGATGATTCCAAACAAACTCGTTAAAGGCATGGGTGGTGCCATGGATTTAGTCGCTGGTGCTGAGAATATTATCGTTGCTATGGCCCATGCCAATAAACACGGTGAGTCTAAAATCCTCAAAGAATGTTCCCTACCGCTCACAGGTGTTAACTGCGTAACAACAGTAGTCACTGACCTTGCCGTATTAAAGTTAACCGATGGCGCTTTTCACCTTCTTGAACGTGCACCGGGAGTAAGCTGTGAGGAAATTCAACAAAAAACTGCCGCAACGCTAATTATTCCTGATCAGGTGATCGAAATGCAGTTTTAACTTTATCACTTTAATCACTCAATATGTCCACACAAAGCTTTAATAAATATTCAGGTGTGCGTTTAATCGTATCACCTGCAACATTAAATAAATGCCAAGTTTCTTTTTGAATATGACATTGTCCAGGTGGAACCATTTTTAACGGCGCAAGAGTTTCTAGCTCCAGGCATTGCTGATCACTATAAACCTCATTATTTGAATTAAAATCAGGGTATCTAGCCAAATCATCAACCGCAAATTGCTTAATCAACAGGGTATTACCATAAAGATAAGCCGACCAACCAAGCAAATTCAAATAACCAATTTTAAAGGGTCTGACCAGTGGTTTGCCATGAATGAGAATAGCCTGGTGATGCAATTCTAAGCGCTCATCTTGATAGTCACTGTAGGGCCAGAAATTAAGCTGACGATTAGGCAATAAACCATGCTCATCAAGCGGCTGATTATATTGCGGTAAAATTGCTACACCGCCTGTTTTAAACTGCGTAATCCCCCACGGTGCACACTCAACTGGCCAAAGCCCATGATTATAAATTACATGATCAATCGCTAACTCAGCCAGATTCTCATGCATCTTTAAGCGCAACTGTTTTTGCAAGCCCGTGTATGCTTCAATATGGCCTGTCATTGTCACTGTTAAGTCATCACTTTGAAGCAGTTCAGGTGGCATATTATCGGGCATATAACTGCGTGGTTTGGCCTCAGGAGCATGCCATAAGCGATGACCACCATAGAAAATGAAATCACCCGCGGTTGTTGTCACTTTACTTGCTGCACTTAGCTTGGCAAAAATATTAACATCATCATTTAATGCCAAATACGTCAAACGTGGCCCAGCATCAACAAGATAACCAAGCTGTATTTTTCCATTGCTTAATTGCACTGTTTTCATAATACCCTCATAAAAACTCAATTATTCACACCCCTCTTTTTCAAAACCCACGTTAAACTCCCGCTTTCATACCCTGGTTAAAGCGCTTCCCTCACCGTGCCAGCTTTGTTAGAGTGGTAAGAAATTTTAGCTATTTTAAGCTCAATCATTAGCCACTATAGGAAGATACCATGAGCCAGGTGAAAGAAAAGTTTTTAAAAGATTATATGCCCCCTAATTACTGGATTCATACCACCGACCTTACTATTGACCTTTATGAAGACCATGCCTTGGTTACAGCAACGCTTGGCCTTGAGCGTAATGCAGCACACCCTGCACCTAATAACACACTGGTGCTAAATGGCGAGCATCTAGAGCTTATTAGTCTGCGCTTAAATCAAACAGTATTACACCCAAATGACTACACCCTCACAGATATAGACCTTACTTTGCATAACCTGCCTGAACGCTCTGAACTTGAAATCATCACAAAAACTAAACCTCAAGAAAATACCGCCCTTGAAGGACTTTATCGCTCTGGCAGCATGTTCTGTACTCAATGCGAGGCTGAAGGCTTTCGCCGCATTAGCTACTATCTAGACCGTCCTGATGTCATGGCAACATTCACCACGCGTATCACCGCTGACCAAAAAAAATATCCTGTTTTATTATCCAATGGCAATAAAATTGACTCAGGCCCTTTAGACAATGGTCGCCATTTTGCCTATTGGCAAGACCCTTTTAAAAAAACCCAGTTATCTTTTTGCTCTAGTTGCAGGTGATTTGGATTGTCTACGTGATCAATTTACCACCCGCTCTGGCCGTGAAGTCGCTTTAGAAATTTACACTGAACATGGCAAGGTTAATGAATGCCAACACGCCCTTGAATCCTTAAAAAAATCTATGCGTTGGGATGAAGAGCGCTTTAATCTAGAATATGACCTAGATATTTACATGATTGTTGCCGTATCTGACTTTAATATGGGGGCAATGGAAAACAAAGGGCTAAATATCTTTAATACTAAATATGTCCTCGCCCAAGCCGAAACAGCAACTGATAATGATTTTCTCGCCGTAGAATCAGTCATTGGCCATGAATATTTCCATAACTGGACGGGTAATCGTGTTACCTGCCGTGACTGGTTTCAACTCAGTCTCAAAGAAGGCCTAACCGTCTTTCGTGATCAAGAGTTCTCAGCTGATTTAAACACACGAGCGGTAAAACGCATTCAAGATATCAATATCATTCGTAGCGCCCAATTTGCTGAAGATGCTAGTCCCATGGCCCATCCGATTCGTCCAGAGTCCTATATAGAGATGAATAACTTCTATACCGTCACCGTCTATGATAAAGGCGCAGAAGTGATTCGTATGCTGCATACCTTGCTTGGCGAGCAAGGCTTTCAAGCAGGTATACAGCTATATTTTAAACGCCATGATGGCCAAGCGGTCACCTGCGATGACTTTGTCAGTGCAATGGAAGATGCCAATCAAAGATCACTGGATCAATTTAAACTCTGGTACAGCCAAGCCGGCACACCCACCTTACATATTACCGATGATTATGATGAACGCACACAGCGCTATACTTTGCGTATTAAGCAAAACTGCCCGCCAACCCCTGGACAAGCGCAGAAACAACCAATGCATATTCCAGTTAAAGTCGGTTTACTTGATGCAGAAGGTGACGCACTGGAGCTAAACCTTAGCAAAGAGTGCAATAACGAATATAACACTCAACAGCCCAATCAGCGCCCTTTAAAAGAACTGATTTTAAATCTTCAAGAATCAGAACAAGAATTTCACTTTGATCATATCAGTACGAAACCCATTCCTTCCTTACTGCGCGATTTTTCAGCGCCGGTGAAAGTGCATTACCCATATAGCGAAGACGAGCTCTGCTTTTTATTTAAGTATGATAATAACGCCTTTAATCGCTGGGATGCTGGACAAACTTTATTCAAGCGTTTTATTTTAAATGCAGTTGACCAGTTGCGTGCTAATCAAGCGGTTGTTGTTTCTGACAAACTTATCCAAGCCTTTGCCGACATTTTAACTTCAGCCACCTTAGATGCCGCATTCATTACTGAAGCAGTGCGTATTCCAACCGTGCAAGCTTTAGCTGAGGAAATGCCGACCATTTGGGTCGATGAGCTATTAGAAGCTCGCAAGATTCTTGTACATACCTTGGCTGAGCGCTTAAAACCAGAGTTCCTCGCCATTTATACTCAATGTCATCGCATTAAAACCTATAGCTTAAGCCAAAAAGATATCGCCAGACGCGCCTTACAAAATATCTGCCTAAGCTATCTTTTAGAACTCGATGACCACCCTGACCATATTCGCTTAGCGGTTGACCAATTTAACCAAGCCAATAACATGACAAACCAGTTTGCAGCCCTTGCCGCCCTTAGCCATACGAATCAACCTGAGCGTCAACAAGTGTTAGCCGCCTTTTATCAACAATGGCAATATCATGAATTAGTCGTTAATAAGTGGCTGATGATTCAAGCACGCAGCAGTGCAGAATCCACCTTAACAGATGTTAAAGCACTCACTCAACATACAGCTTTTGATATTAAAACCCCAAATAACGTCTATGCCCTTTTAGTTGGCTTTGCCGCCAATATGAAACACTTCCATGCAAAAGATGGCTCAGGTTATCGCTTTATTGAAGAAAAAGTCCAAGAGCTTTCAGCGATTAACCCACAAGTTGCCGCGCGCCTAGTCCGTTCATTAATGAACTGGCGTCGCTATGATGAGAAACGCGGCAGCTTGATGAAAGCCTCACTCGAATCAATTGCCAACACACCCGCACTATGCAAAGACGTTTATGAAATTGTCAGCAAAGCCTTAAATTAAATAAACAACACGAATACTCTGATCGCACCAAATATTTTGACTTTCAAAACGTTTGGTGCTGCTCTATCTCATCTATTCTATTTTTTTTATTTTATTAAAAAATATTAACAAATAAATTATTAACATCATTAAGTTATCTATTCGCAATATTGATTGCCTGTATTTAAAAACAATATTTAAATTTACAACAAAGACCTCTAAAACATACAAATTGTCAAAGTTTTACCATATTTTTAGTCTTATTCGCTTTGTACTGTATTAAACATAGCAAAGTCATTCAGAAAAATTATCGGGGATAATCACTATGCGAAGAAAAGTATTTGTATTTGACCTTACATCTATCACACCTGCAGACAGAAAATATCAACAAAGAATACGAAGTATCATTAAAAATATTTTAAAAAATGGTGATAAGGTTGTTTTTACAGCAGTTAAAGATAACATGTCCACGAAAGATATAACCTCATTAAGTATCCTATATAGATATTTGGCAGAAGAACTCGGTTTAAAACTTAAAAAAGAGCCCAATGTAGAAGCGGCGCTTCATGGAGAAACGGATAAGGAGTTTGCTAGGCGACAACTAGAAGTACTAACAGAGTATCTGCGTGATCCCATAGAGATTGCTGATGATCGTGATTTTACCGCTGGATTAACTGCTGAAAATAAAAGGCTTAAGGCTCGCACAGAAGACAAAAAGAAGCAGCCCAGCACCTCTCTTCCTGAGGAAGATAGTAGATCTTATCAAGCTACACCAGAACAACATGCCGCATACAAGCGTGAATTCAACCGTGGCACCAGTGCCTTTAGTTTTCGCTCTACTCCTACAGATAACAAAAGCTTTTTACTCAGAGATATTTCAGTCAATAGTACTATCATCGGTGTAAAAAGCCTGAAAGATGTAGTGTTAATAGATAACTCACCTCAGACTCTTAAAGCTGCCAAAAGTGCACACTATACAACAGTTGCTGTAAAAAGCACACACCATCTTGGGCAATTAGAGGCCATGGTTGCAAAGCAAACGCAAGCTAAACAACAATTGATAAAGAGTATACAAAAACATTTAGCAGGCCTAGAAAAATATCAACAAAAGCAACCACCAAGTCCAGATCCCGACAGAGCAGGAAAAGCAGAAAATTTGACAAAATTTATTGATAAAACACAAGCATTACTTAAACAATTTGAGACAAGTGGACAAAAAGTTAGCAAAGCAGCTTTTGATAACTATAAACGCGAAAGTGCAGAGCTAATTCAAGACCTAAGCCACCATAAAAATACAGGATGTGCTTATCAAGTTTACCATGCGCTGTTCGGTAAAGAGGTTGCAACTTCTGGTGAAAAAACCCAAAAAGTAAATAACGAAGTAGTAGAGTTAATGCAAAGAAGCATGTCAACAATCTCACCAGGTAGATAGTAAATTTTAAACTGCGTTAATTTTTATTTTCAATATCAGCGGTATTTTTTTAAAAAGTCGCTGATTTTAGCTTTTTCACACTATATCAAACTTACACTAAGCATTTTAACAACCAAAATCACTGACGCGCAGTTATATTCAATATTTACTCAGATATTATCTACCTACTAATTCCAAGGTTTCTGTCCCAATTTGATTTGATGATATGATGCTGGTTTTTGTTTAAGGTAAACCATGATCAACTTCAATGGTCGTCACTTCAAGAAAAGCCTGATTATAATGGCAATTCGTTGGTATGTTGCTTATACCCTCAGTTATCGTGATATCGAAGAACTCATGGCAGAGCGTGGCATCCAAGTTGATCATTCAACCATTCATCGCTGGATTGTTAAATATGCGCCTCAATTAGAAGAGCATTTCAAAAAGCGTTATAAGCGTCAACCTGCCACCCGTTGGCGTCTGGATGAAACCTACATTAAGATCAAAGGCCAGTGGTATTATTTATATCGAGCCATTGATAAGTATGGCGATACTATAGATTTTACCCTTTCAGAGCACCGGGATGAAGAAGCTGCTTATACTTTTTTAAAGAAAGCAACGGCCTCAAGCAATGCGATTCCAGATAAGATTGTGATTGATCAAAGTGGTGCAAATACAGCGGGTATTATGATGTTTAATTATCTGTTTTTCACTTTAGGTCTGTGGTTTTTGATGATAGAAATCATCCAAATAAAATACCTTAACAATATAATTGAGCAGGACCATCGCCCGATCAAAAAGAAGATGAAAGCAGCGCTAGGGTTTAAATCCGTTCAAGGTGCCAAAGCTACGATTTCGGGTGTTGAACTCCACCGTATGCTGAAGAAAAAACAGATGAACGACCATCAAGATAAACCAGCTTATGAGCAATTTTATTTGCTCGCAGTCTAACTATATCTGGGAACAGTACTCTCCTATGAAAATTTCAAATTGCGACAGAAACTTCTTAGCTTATTCCTTAAAATAGCATGTATTCTTGCAAAAATATTACATTTAACCCAACTACGATACTGTGTATACACTGACTTCCAGGGAGGAAAGTCTTTTCGTAGATGCCGCCAGGAACACTCTGTTCTTAGTAGATACAAAATTGCATTAAACATAACTCTTTTCCCATATTTAGGTGGTCTCCCTCCTCGTTTTTTGCTGTTAACCAAGTAGTTACTTATCAAAGTCCGCTCAGAATTGCTAACGTTGTCGGGGTAAAGAGGTGAATGCATGCAAAATAACCGAATATACTGATAGATAATCAATAATCTACCAAAAAAGGGGTTTAAAGACACCCTCTAGCACCTTAGACAGGACTTTTACAAAATACTCTATCAACTTTCTCTCCTGCATCCTCCTCGCTAAAATAACGATACATCACCGCTGTGGCTAAATTTCGTTTCCTAAAAACACCTCCACGGCTAGTATGATCTTTAGCATAATCTTTGATATTCTTTTTAAATTTTCTAGTAAATTCATCTGCTTCTAGAGATTTTAATTTGTTATTATCTATTTTAGTTTTTTGAAAGATTGATGTATCAACAAGTAGGTCCATTTTTTTAAGTGTGCTATATATTCCATATGGCACTGTATACACGGTACTATCATAAGTAATACTTTGACCACCACGATAGTTTGTTCCACAAGCAGATGTATTTTCTAATAAATTACGCAACCGATCTGTTGTTAAATTTGATTTTTTATACAGAATTTTTTTTGTATCTAGAGTAAACTCTCGAAATACAGGGTTATGATCACTGTCATGTTTATAGTCTGTTTTCGCTTTCTTAACAACCGTTTTATCCTTTTCATACTTTATTTGTGAGACCGTGAAAACTTGGTCTAGAGAGCCTTTATCATAAGCTTTTCTCTTATTATTGAATTTCCCTTCATGCTGTTCGTATGTAGCTTTAGAGTGCGCTTTAGAAAAACCTTCTGCATAAGGAACCTGCTTTGGGATATTAAAAGGATTTTTTTCACGATTATCATGATCAACTATTCGCTCATTAAAATCACCGAGAATAATAATTTCATCAATATACGGGTGATCTTGACGAATTTTTTTTCTAAGTTGAAACATTTCATTATTTCTTTTTTTTCTATCATAAGAATCTAAGTGCACATTTAAAAACGCATAGACCACACCTTCTATTTTCAATATATTATACTGTCCTCCTTTATTTCTCATCAAATCATCTGTGTAACTTCCTTGTGCCAACTGCTTAACTTTTATATCTTTTTTGGTGTAGACTGACATAGCCTGAAATGATGATAATTTCCGTGGTTTGGTTATAACTTTAAAACTACTTGATGCCACTTTATTATAATCACAAAAATTACCTTGATAAAAGTACTCCCCCTTATTATTAGAGCTATGTTCTTGTAAACCGACAAATATAACATCAGGGTCAGGTTTTAATAATTTTTCATTTAAAAGGTAAGCTTGTCTGCGAGTAATACCTAAATTGGCAGTATTCCACGTTAGCATTGAAAACTTTAATTTATCTTTATTTTTACCTGGCATAGATTAACCTTAGTCATTTACGACATTCAAAAAAGAATCAAAAGCAAAAAATTAAATATAGACTTCAGCCATCAATACATTAACTTATCTTAAACATTGTTTACACAGTAAATATTCTGTCTTTTTTATGTATTTATAAGTTGTCAGATATAATCTGATAAAATTTCAACTTAATTTGAACAGGCTAATTATCAATTTCATTTAGCCACAAATGGACTTGAGCACAACAAAATACAAGCGTAGTCATTTCAGCATGACCTAATATAATTTAGGAAAATTTTTATAAAACAGCATAACTTTTGCAAACAATATACTTAGAAATAAGTAGTAAAATATAATAAAAATAACCTGTTAACTAAAGCTAACCTGGTAGTCATTTGCTAAACATTTTAAAACTGTCAGATCTAAACCGCATTACTACAACTTATTACTACTCTCTACTAATACCAAGCGCCTGTGCGACCTCTGCCGTTCTACCATGTAAATTCTGTTCTGCATGGTCAAAAAAGAGACGGGTTGAGCCCCAAGCTGCTGGACCTTTTATAAAATTTTTACCTCATTGATTATATCTGCCGTAATCATAAATTTCTCTTAAAAGCTGCGAATTTTTCAAGTCACCTTCATACTTGCCTTAACAATGTAAGCGCTTTATAAGTCCTTGTATGCTGTCGATCAGGTGTTAAGCGTGCATTGATATTACCAATTGTAAAGTCACTGTCTGCTTTAAGACCTATACGCTTAAACCAAGAGTTTTGCGCAGCGTCCAATCCTTTATAAATCTTTTTAAAGCCTTCAAGCTCATCCAGCAAACAATTTTCCTCAGCTGCTAGCTCCGTGGCTGAATTTTCAGGTAAACAGTGTCCTTCTACTCCTCCTTACCTTAATGACGGTACTTGCGATCCTGCTAAGGCGACGGATATAGCCAATTAAGTAACGCTGAGCGCTGCTTGAACATCTGCCACTTTCCATGCAGACTCCATCCTCCGGTGATGTTCATCTCCTTGATACCCCCAAGGCGAGCATAACGTTTTTGACGCGCAGCCAACCCGACCATCATCGTTAATGCGATAGCATCAGCTAACTCTCAGTCTGCTTGAATATACATTGTTATCAGCCCTCTACAAATTCATTAAAATTAAATATCTTTAATCTAAAAATATTATTATTTTTAAAATAAACAAACAGTAATTTATATACTTTTTATAATTTAATCAGATACAAAACACCATTTACATATACGACCTTCGCTTCTCTTCTATATATATTTTTCTCTACATAGCCAAAAAAAGATCTGCTAAATTACAATGAATAAAACTTTTAACAAAATTTTTTCCTCACTGATCGTATCTACCGTAGTTAGCAATATCTTGTAATATCAATACTCATTTTAATAAAATTAAAAAATATGAAACACAATTTATACTATGAAATAGTAGCAATGCAATAGCCTTAGTTAATCATTTTTTACATATTCAATAAAACTATATTTTAAGAGCTAACTAATAGAGCAGCTATAAAATAAAAAGAAACACTTTAATCGAAAAACAAGTTATAAAATTCTTATCAGCTAATTTTATAATATAAGATTATCTTTAAAAAAATTTATGAAAACAATTAGACTAAATCAAAACCAACTCACATTAAACGCGCTAGATATGCAGATCATTTTTTAAATAGATTTAATTTTCATTTTCAATAATTTCTTCTGAGTCTACAACACCACCTGTTAAATCACTTGACTTTTTTTCAAAAAATACAGTTGCTGGCTTTTGGCTTGTCAAATTTTCACTCATTTTATTACCAGGGCACTCCAATACAGCAGCACAAGAAAATTCATATTCCTCATCAACAATAAACACTGCAACATCTGGATGCTTAAACTTGCCACGACTCTTCAACTCTGACCGTGACATGGTATAACGTGAGCTTATTGGATCAGTGAACTTTACCTCCTGAGATCGCTGATTCTCTTGTTTGCTCTCTGCTGCGCGCCCTTGAGTTAAAGAAGATACCTGCTCTTCTTCAATTATAAAAATTTTAGCTGATTCTGCAGTCGTTCTGCCTCGTGTATTCACACCGGATCGAAGTATATGACATTTTGCCGTGACCCTACTTTGGCCTGTTTGATAACCGCGGGCGCCTAATGTCCCTATAGCACCTTTATAACAAACAACTTGACCATTAAATTCACGTTGTTTTAATTGATTTGCTAGTTTATATCCTAAAGATTTTGAAAAAATTGTAATATTATTACCGCTAAAACAAGCTAAGATATTAATGGTCAAATTATATTTTTTTGCGTGTTCTAAATTATTAGCTAATTTATTTACTAATTCACAAATATCCAAAGTAATTATATTGTCTTTATCAATCTGCCAACTAATCTTATTTGTCGAATATAAATGCCCATGCCCGACAACAAAGATCTGATCATTATAGCTAATGTCTTGCCAGCACCTATCAGTAGCACTAATCCCCCAGTGATGAAAACCTGCAGGCAAACCGTTATCAAATGGCAGTATGGCATCAGTACACTCCATACGATTTAATACATCCGGATGCAGACGATGATCTTTGAAAGGCAACCAATAATAGTTCATTTTGATCTAACAATCACTTCAACATACTAATAAATATAGAAAATATCTACTCAATAAAGTTTATAGCCCCTTTAACCAAAACAAAGCCTAAACAACTAAGATAGTCTATCAAAACCAGTAAAATAAAATTACTTAATTCACAATAAAATAAAATCAATTGGAAATATACATTAACTTTTAAAAATTAAAATAAAAAACAACTAACAAACAATGAATTTACATGTAATCTATTAATAATTAATGTTATTTAAAATAAAACACCAATAAGCTTCTATCAATTTTATTACTAGAAATGATATTTTTCATACTATGAAATGACTTATAATTTATAACTACAATTAGAAAGCAAGCTTATGATTTCAAGACTACTTTTAAAGCCAAAGCATGTATTGTCAATCGCTTAGATAAAGAGCATGACTATACCTATAGCTTATCCATGAATACAAGTTTCTCTCGACATCAATCAAAATAGTCTAATACCAAAGATACAACTTACACTCTTTCCCTGTGTAATCAGATAGGCGTTCCCCAATTAACTGTAATAAATTAAAATAAATAAACTTTATTCATAAGTAATGATTTTTATATCACAGCATAAATATGCAATTAAACTATAAAGCCATTCAGACTCGACACTCCCAAAGGCTAACCCATTCAACTTGTCTCACAATTAGTAAAGCTACCCAATCAATTACAATTAAAATGATCATAGATCAATACAAGAAAAAATTAATAGGCTTTTATCTTCGGAGTAAGACTAAAATAAGAAAATTATAAGCTCTCTAGTCCTCCATTAGTCAATGCTAATCTTTTAACAATTCAAGCGGTGCTATGCTTTAAAGCCTGTGATGCTTCCTTCATTTGCTTGGTTTCTGCTGACTGATTAAAGAATAAAAACTCACCTGTATTTGCTTTATGAATCAAATTGGCAATACCAAGAGTCAAACAAAGGGTTAACGCATTGACCGCTACTTTCAGTAACTTTCTCGAACAGCTATCATCTAGAACTCTAGCACACTGACTTTCTGCGGCTTGAAGTTCTTTTATAAAGCTATCTTGATCCATGTACCCTGATTGGTAGTTAACAAAACTGGTTACTGCTGCTGCCTCATATTGGCTAATAGCTACTTTTCTAGGATCAGATTGATTAATCGGTAACGCTTTGAGTACATCGAGCTTTCGTCTAAACTCACCCACCATTATTGCGATGTTTACTTCTTTTGATAAATCACAATGCGCATCCAGCTGCATTTCTTTTTTGAATAGATGCTCTGCGGTTGATGGAATTTTTTTATCTTGAATTTCCTGGTTTAGTATTTGCAAATCAGAAATTGAGTTAATTGTAACTTCTACTTTTAATAGCTCACTTAATTTTCTGCTAATTACTGCTAAGTCAGACTGTAATAAGCCAAGTGCGGTTTTCTTCTCAAATAAAGCTTCTGCTTCCTTGACTAAGCTTGCTACTTTTTCCAATAAAAGCTTCATGACTATTGCTTCATTGGTACCATGTCTATTGTTCACATACCAAATGCACCACCCCGCATATAACTTTCTAGTGCATATTTCGCGCGCGCCCTCATTCTCCTTTGACCGCTGTAAAAAAGCCCGTTCTGCCTGCAAATTACCCCTCAAGTCCTCATCACCAGACGGCCCCTTGCTCATTTCTTTACATTCAGCCTCTGACAATAGTCTCCCATAGTTCCACCTTACTGCATGCAACCTATTAAGCCTTAGTTGTTCCAGTTCTGTTAAGGCGCTATATTCGGCATAACTAAAGTCATTTCTATCATCCCAGCTCCTACCGGTAAAAAAAGCGGCTTGCTTTTTAATAAAAAAAGAATTAATTACACTACCTTGTGCACAAGAAGCCACTTTCTCCCTTATATCAAGCACAATTCCTTTAGCCGCTGCCTTAGCCACCGCCTCAGCCACTCTAGCCGCCTCAGCCGCCTCTGTATCACCATCACCCAAGAAGTAGGATTGACCGGCAAAAGAGGATAGACTCCGATTCTCTTCATCATCAGAGAATGAACTTTGGCGTTTACAGACCAGGCTTTCACTCGTATCTAAAGAAACTTGTACTCCTGGATAGACGATAGGCATAATCGTATTCTCAATCTAAATTTCATAAAATATATTATTTTTTAATTACTTATATTTTCACAAATAGCTTTAAACAACTTATATAACGTCATTTAACCCCAAACTTAAAATATACATCAAAAACATAAGATTTAAAATAAGATAAAGTATTCGTAAGCGTCGCTACCTCGGTAGGTATTTTGCACATCCAATGATGCAAAATCGCCGAGCAAAACGCGACGACTATAAACCCTCGGCTGCCCTCGTCACAGGGCATTACGTGCCTTGAATCGGCCACTACATACCCTGCTCTCAAATGGCGCTACGGCTCGTAAAGATTTTTAGACACTCGTTACGCTTGCTACAGACCTTACGCTCTTCCGCAACTCCGCTCTGCTAAAAATCCTCACCTACCTCGGCCTACTCACCCCGTGCTTTGCACTCCTTGGCTCGCAGCGAAGGTCAAGCTGAAATTTAGCACTTAAAAGAAAGCCAGAGCTGAATAAAATTTTTAACATCCTGTTTAACCTCAGATTATCAGATTTATTTTACCATTCG
Organism: Piscirickettsiaceae bacterium NZ-RLO1; assembly: GCA_001644975.1. Classification (GTDB taxonomy): domain Bacteria; phylum Pseudomonadota; class Gammaproteobacteria; order Piscirickettsiales; family Piscirickettsiaceae; genus Piscirickettsia. Next base: position 1,217 of record LVCQ01000060.1, on the reverse strand, counting down.
TTAATGCCTTATTAATATTCTCCTGACTACTTTGCATGACTTCACCCTAATTGCCTTTATTATGAGAGGGCGACCATCATAGTATTTCCCCATAATTCACCTATGAAAAATAACTTGTTATCAAGTACAGAAAATCAAACCTTGGGAACAAATAGTTAATTTTATTTAAATTTATTATTCCAAATCACCTTTTTTTGGTATATATATAATTTATATGCGAATTTTAACTAACAATATGATAAATAAAATTTAATTTATATTATTTTAAAACCACTTTAAAAAATAAAATCTCATAATTATTAATATATTTCAGAATAGAGAGTATGACTATGCCTATCATCTATCCAGGAATACAAGTTTCCCTTGATCCCCGTCAAAGTGACCGTTGTAAAGGCCGTAGCTTATGCTCTTTTTCTGGTCAGTCTTATTTCAGTTCTCACCCAACAAATAAAGGTCAGCAAAACACAGAGATTAATAAGGTATTTATTCAAGAACAAGACGCACATCTTGAAAAAAAAGCGAAGATAGTGAAAACTCAGGCTGGGATAGCAGAAACCCATTTTCCCTTCAAGAGTATCTAGAGTTGACTCTAAATGAAAAAGTACAGCTCACCAAACTACATGCTGCCAGCGTAAGCGTCGCTACCTCGGTAGGTATTTTGCACATCCAATGATGCAAAATCGCCGAGCAAAACGCGACGACTATAAACCCTCGGCTGCCCTCGTCACAGGGCATTACGTGCCTTGAATCGGCCACTACATACCCTGCTCTCAAATGGCGCTACGGCTCGTAAAGATTTTTAGACACTCGTTACGCTTGCTACAGACCTTACGCTCTTCCGCAACTCCGCTCTGCTAAAAATCCTCACCTACCTCGGCCTACTCACCCCGTGCTTTGCACTCCTTGGCTCGCAGCGATGGAATTATGGACTGATTTTAGTTGAACAAGCAACTAAAAAAATAACTACGTTAGGCCTTTTCTCAGACCAAAGTCAAGATTGTTTTACTGAAAAAAGATTCGTAGAAAATCTAAGTTCTTTTAGCCCCCCAAGTTCAGATCCAATCAATGTTGAGGAAAAGTTAAGACTCTATGCTGCATGGTTTTTTTGTCTAGTTGAAATCGAGCAAGAGTATACAAGCTCATCAAAAGTAGCGAAGTTATTTAAAAAAGAAATGGGGCTAGATGAAAATTGTGATTTATCAAAGGAAATAGATATC
>LVCQ01000059.1 GCA_001644975.1 Piscirickettsiaceae bacterium NZ-RLO1 | reverse complement strand
GCTCTAATCACAGCCAGCTCACGAAAACCAGTCATCCTCAGGCAAGCAAAAAGGTAAGGTGAACAAGAATCACGGTGAATCCCTACCATTATGAATTTCAAAGTTAAATTAAAAGACATATCTATATTTTTTAATTCATATAATTCATTAAAAAAATTAAAATCTTTAAACGTAAGCGTCGCTACCTCGGTAGGTATTTTGCACATCCAATGATGCAAAATCGCCGAGCAAAACGCGACGACTATAAACCCTCGGCTGCCCTCGTCACAGGGCATTACGTGCCTTGAATCGGCCACTACATACCCTGCTCTCAAATGGCGCTACGGCTCGTAAAGATTTTTAGACACTCGTTACGCTTGCTACAGACCTTACGGTCTTCCGCAACTCCGCTCTGCTAAAAATCCTCACCTACCTCGGCCTACTCACCCCGTGCTTTGCACTCCTTGGCTCGCAGCGATGGCTTACACTCTATTAAGAAGTCATCAGCTGCTAGAAAAATAAATCTTCACCATTATAATCAATTAAGACAAATGAGATATTTTCTTAACATTCCAAGCTCGATTCAGCATCACCATAATGACATGAAGAATAAAAATAAACATCATTAAAAGTTGAGGAATTTCATAAATAAATTGCTCATGATAAAGGCCACCGATCACAGGAGTAAATAATGAATGAATAAATACAGATAATTGAAGTACTGTTGATACTGTTATACTGAGTGTAGAAAACCATAACATTTTTCTTGTATAGCCATAATACATACAAGATGCTGAAGATACGATAGCTAAACAGCTACAAAAAACTAAAAAAAATCGATAAATCATACTGTGAATTGATAAAATACTAATACCACTTATATCTAATGCTGCCCAATAAAAAAACACTAGTATAGATACACAATGTACCGAAACATAAATAAGCTGAAAAAGCATAAAAATAATCCTTTTAACTGAGAAATCCAAACTAGACATTAATTGCTACCTTAGTTATTTATTTACATACTCAAAGCCATTTTACTACAAGTTTCTACTTTAAAGTATGATTAAAATCAATCATACCTAATTTTTACTTACAAATATAACTTTTTTAGTAAAGTACTGATAATTTGTAACGCATCCCGCATAGAGCAATTAGCATTCACATATAATTTTTCTTATATCATAGCTACGATAAAACTCATGCTCTAACTTGTCTAAAATTTGATAAGAATTAGCCAAAGCTTTCATGCACATAATATCAGGTTTATATATATCATTACCTCCATAAATCAAGTGTGTTTTTGCAATAATTGGTTCTTTTTCATAACGTAAGCGAGTTGAAGATACACAAATAAGCTCTTTAGTAAATTTATCAAAGTATTTACTTGCTTTCCAAAACACAGTACCACCAACACTAAAACCAATAGCTAAATCATAAGATAGGCAACTTTCAGCAAGAGTATGCGCAGCTCTCTCAATTCCTGTACTAATATACTGAGAGTGCATGCTTTCTTTTGTAAAATTTGTAATGCCAGCAATGTTAGGAACTGAGCAAACTGTCACATTATATCCACACTTGATAAGTAATTTTTCAGTGTCGACAATATAATTAAGTTTTTTTTGATTCAAATCAAATATTCCATACATATCACTTGCAATAATAGCATTTTTTTGATTACTAAATTTCATACAGCAATTTCCTTTTTAACAGTAATACACTAGTTGTCACTTTTTCCTATCCTTTTAACTAGAATTCCGCAGGAATTTCACCTAAGATATGACTGCAACTCCATACCTTCAAGACCTTCTCGAGATAGTAACCAAATGAGTAGAATCTGTAAACTATGGAACTGAAACTATGGAAGAAGAGATTAACCCTATTTTTTCAACAAAGTCAAAATGCTCTATTACTTATAGAGCTAAACATAACAACTTACCCACTCGGCAGCAACTTGCCACCATTCACATTTTTATATTAGAAAAATAAAGCCTTTAGGCGCTCTTGAGTAATATTCAGTGTTTTTGCCGGGTCAAACTTAGCAATAAAATCATTACAACCAACATGTTCGACCATCGCTTTATTAAACTCACCACTCAAAGAAGTATGCAATACAATAAATAAATCTTTTAGTTTCGGATCTTCTCTACATTTTACCGTTAATGTATAACCATCCATTTCTGGCATCTCAGCATCGGTAATGACAAGAGGAATTTTCTTACTAATATCAATATCACCCTCCTCATTAGCAACTTTTTTAAGGTAAGTAAATGCATCAGCACCGCTATTACAAGCAACAACATTAACATCAAGCTTACTTAGAATTTTTATTAAATGATTTCTAGCAAAACTTGAGTCATCCACAATCAATAAAGAAACGCTGCTTAAATCAAGGCTCTTATCAATTTCAATATCATCAGTATGCGCTTCAAATCCAATAATATCTGCTAATACTTTTTCAACATCAACAACCTGAACAATTTTACGCTCAAAATTCAATGTTGCAGTTACATAATGAGAATTTCCTAACCCACTTGGCGGCTGCTTAATTTCATTCCATTCGATATTAATAATACGCTCAACACTACTGACAAGAAACCCCTGGGTATAGCCATAATACTCAGAAATAACAATGACCGCTGAATCATCATTGGCTAAACTTTTCATACCAATTTCTTTTGACAGATCAATAATAGGAATCGTCTGTCCGCGCATATGCATAACACCTAATACACACTGATGACTATTAGGCAATATCGTCAAAGGCTGCTGCTGCAATACTTCTCGAATTTTAAAAACATTCATAGCATAAATATTTTCATCGCCCAACTTAAATAGCAAAGACTCTAATCTATTTTTACCAACAAGCTGTGTTCTCGCATCAACCGTATCTAATATTCCAGCCATAATTTCTAACCACTTCTATCACTTGGCACTCATCATATTAAACTTATCTAAAAATTCAGAGTTAATCCAAAGTAATTATTTTTTTATTAAAATACTAAAAGCAAATTTCATACCATAAAAACCACTATAAAAAAAGTACAAGAGATTTCAAAAAACTAAGTTAAAGTACATTGAAATTCATACATTTTTTCATTCTGAACATAAGCAGTCATTTTGCAACGAATCGGCACTCCTCCAGACAAAACTCCTACTTCTCCTTTACCATACAATTTTGCGTCAAAAGTCAAATAAGCATCTTCAAGGCCTTCTCGCTCAACTCTAAATTTAATCACCGCAAAGCGACCAAGGCAATTAATTGCACTGCTAACCCAGTGGACAACCAAAGCATTATTTTCCTCAATAATTAAATCAACTGGAGTGATATAGCGCATACAATGTTTTTCACTCACATGAAAATAAACTGTACGCGCGGATTTATTCAACAAGGTCACACGATAAACATTAGTTAAATTTGCAAAAATAGTAGAAGTTAAACCCATGAATAAAATAAAAAAAGTAATTAAATTTAGATAAAGCTTCATCATAATTAAAAAATTTATAAATCACTTACTTTTTAATTTAGTATAAAACTTAATAATACGTTAACCTTTATTTTTAATTGAAATCATCTACTCGGCTCAAGCCCTGAACTTTGTAAGCCATAATCTCTATCTACCCTAGCTAACGCCCGTTGTGCAGCACAATCCGGCTCTCCTTCATCAGCCAATTTTATTATTGCTTCAATAGTAATGCCACCATGTTCATCCATATATTTTTGCACTCTACTTTTTACAAGCCGCCAACCTCGTTCTTCTTTATATAGTCTCAAAAAATCATTAATAAAAGGAGCCTCATCTTCTGGCACTTGTTCTAAATGTTTTTTAAGAAATGGCATCGCATTTTTAGCCCTCACATGTGCTCTTTCAGCTCTAGCAATCAAATGATCAGCTTTTATACATACATGTTCTCTTTGTTCTGGACTTAATTGCCTTTGATCAAAATTTGACTCATCAAAAACAATATCTCCACTAAAAATTGCTCCATTAAAATCGACCTTGCCCTTCACTTTCATATATGAAAAATTTACATTATCAAGCGTTGCACCGGCAAAACTGGCATTCTCAAGCTCAGCACAATCAAACCTCACCTTATGAAAAGTAGCATTCCTAAAAGTTACATCTTTGCACTTTATCCAACGCATATTCGCACAATTAAATTTTGCACCATCAAAGCAAGCACGCTCAATGTTTGGTACCATTCCTTGCAAACTTGCTACAAAACCCTCATCAAATGTCCATCCAGAAAAGTTGGCCATCCTTCCATTTCTTGCTGCCTCTTCAAGCACGGCCATAAATTCTTCCCTTTTATCAAACAAGTGAGTCAATTTTTTCCTATATTCAGGATCATCATACCCCCTTGGTTTATCCTTAGCTCTAAATTTATCAATAAAGCCACGCCTAACATCACGATCATCCTCACAATTTCCTTCAGTTCTTTCTCCAAGTATTACCTCATCTCCAGCACTTCCAGGCATAAGCGGTTTTCCTTATATATTCCATATTAATTCCGATAAAACAATAAATAAATTTTTCACTTTTCAAGTTAAAATTAACGCTCTATTAAAACAGTAAATGATAAAAATTATGTTAGACATAAAAACAAACCATCTTTTTTTTAATTTTATGTTGTTTTTTTGAAAAATTAAGTTCCGACTTAATCTGAGAAAAAATGTATAATAAATTCTATTATCATAAAAATGATAATTCTAAATAAATCATCGAATTAATAACTAGAATTATAATTTAAATATCTATTATATATTTTTTTAAATTCACCCTCCTGCTTTATACTATCTAATGCTTCTTGCCATTGTTTAATAATCCGATCATCTGTTAATTTAGAAGCTGCGATATATAAATCAAAACTCGCTAACTTTATTTGAGTATTGACTAAAGTATTTAATGGCATATCACTTTTTTTTAAAATATAACGCACTCCAAGTTCAGTAAAGGGAATCAGATCACCACGACCTTGTGCTAACACCTTAATTTTTTTTCTGTACTAGATGCTGATTTGTCAATATTAACAATTCCCTTATTAATCAATGAATTTAAAACAAAGCCTTCATGATTAGCCATGACGGTATAATTCATATTAATAATCTCATCGAAAGTTGTTGCTTTAATATTCTTATCTTTCATTTTAAAAAAATAGATGTTTTCAGAAGCTAATGGCCCTATCCATTTATAAAGTGACTCACGCGCAGGAGTCCTAAAAATTGAAAATAGCAAGTGATTTGGCTTTGTTTTTGCATAAAGCTCGCCTCTGGCACCAGGGTAGACATGAATTTTATAATCTACCCCGAGCCGCTTCATAATCGCCCTAACAATTTCAGTTGAAAACCCTGTTAATTTATTACTTTTAGTATAATTATAAGGTGGCCACTCTTCAGTCATTACTGTCATTTGTTCTGCATAGTGCTTAAACGGGAAGATAATATAAGTAATTAATAAAAATAAAAACATAATTTTTTTATTCAACATAAGCTACTCTAACTTCTCTATGATTAAAAAATAAGTATGAGCCTAAATTAAATATAACAGGAACTTTATAATTAGCTGCAATGAATTAGAATAATTTATTTTCATTGGTTATATTATTTACCAATCCCAGTATAGATTCAGCCTTAGCCAAGAAGTTGTATATTAAAACTTGCAACCCTATCGAACTATCACCAAACTAGCAGCTCAATCAAGAGCCCAAGTAATATTCGATTCATTTTTAATCTGTCCATATAACTAATAAAATTTCATTGATAAATAATTAGGGTATAGTTTATCTAATTAATTATCAATCTGTTAAAAAATAATATTTAATTACTCTCCCTCATAGTTAAACTTTGGTAACTCTAAATGCCAAAAAATAGCAGCTAGTCTTAATAAAAAGCAACTCACCAAAGTAATCACTACCGTCAAGCTCCCAGGCAATGAAGTATACTTTAACAACATATAAAGAGTAGCGGCGATCAATGCAACCAAGGCATAAATTTCCTTACGAAAAACCAGCGGCACATCATTACATAAAATATCACGCATTACACCACCAAAAATACCGGTACACATCCCCATAATCGCACAGACAGAAAAAGGCAAGGACAAAGCAAGTCCTTTTTCTGTGCCAATAATTGCAAAAGTTACTAGGCCAAGTGCATCTAAAACTAGAAAGACAATAGATAAACGGGAGATAAAGCGAGCCAAATAAATTGTCACCACTGCTGCTGTTGTTGTAAATAGCAAATATTCTGGGTGCCCTACCCAGCTTAACGGATAATTACCAATCAACACATCTCTAGCAGTTCCACCACCTAAAGCGGTGATAGCAGCAATCATAATCACACCAAAAAAATCCATATGCTTACGACCAGCGGCAAGCGCTCCTGAACTTGCTTCAACAGAGATACCAATCAGATATAAAATATGCAGTAACATTAGGATACGCCTTTAAAATATCAAAAGTACGAGTACAGTTTATTTTTTAAAAAGAACTTTGGATGATCAACTAAAACAACCTTCTCTGGTAACTCAATTCGATCTTTCATGTCTGTACGCACCAACACCATACGCTCGACCTGTTGATTCATCACACGATACTGAACTAAACGCCCAACTGCACGCTGTAAACTTTCACCTAAACGCTGTACCCGTAACGGCACTGGCATACCGCGAAAGCGCTGTGCTAATAAACCATCAATTCGAGAATCTCGTGATACCAAAGTCGCTCCCAATGCTTTCACCGCTTCTAAAATATAACCTTCTGTTTTATAAACAAATTCTCGACCAAACTGCACTATTTTAGAATCCGTACGAATCATCGTCTCCAAACGCTCTTGCGTTAAAGTCACAGCTTCTTCTGAGCTATCAATACCCACTGCATTGCGCCCTAATAATTTTGCTGCGACTAAGCTTGTGCCACTGCCACAAAACGGATCTAAGACAATATCACCAGCATGGCTTGCTAACTGAATAATCCGTTCTAGTAATAATAATGGTTTTTGTGTCGGATAGCCTGTACGCTCTTTAGCATTTGGGTTTAAATAAGGAATATCATCCCACACATCACCCAAAGGCACTCCTTGCTTTGCTTCATTAAGCACATGCTCACCTTTTTCATCCTTCGCATACACACTCTTGCCCTCTTCATCACGTGTACGCTTTTGCAATAATTGCTCTACATTTGTCGTTGGTGAGTACTCGCCATACAAGTGATTAAAAGTAAAGTCATCCGTTTTTGTATAAAAGAAAATCTTTTGATGCGTGGACTGTAAGCCTTTTTTCACATTACTCCAGCGCTTATAGTGCCAAATAATCTCTGAACGAAACTGATCAACTGAAAAAATATCATCCAAAAGCATTCTTACCCAATGGCCAGCGCGCTGATCACAATGAAAAAACAGTGAGCCTGTTGGCTTTAAAATACGTTGTAGCTCAACAAGTCGCACCTGCAAAAAATAAAGATACTCATGGCGTCCTGTCCATATATCATTAAACTGATAGGCTGAGGCCTCCTTGCCCTGCGGCGGCCCGCTAATCTGACGCTGCGTAAAAAAAGGTGGGTCTAAATAAATTAGATCAACCGAGTTCTCTGCAATTTCACGTAATTCGGCAAGGCAGTCATTATGTTTAACCTGATATTCAGTTGTATTCATCATTATTCGTAACAGTCAAAAACTTATCCTTATTCATTCACTTTCTCATTGCATTCTTAGCTATACTCAACGTAGCAGCCATTAAGTGACCTGTGCCATGAAAGAAGGAATGCGTATTATTTTATTTGTTGCAATCACCATTGCGCTTATTATCGCAGGACTCTCTGCGGATAAAAAGCCCACTGCCCCAGACTTAAGCAAAGATGTGCAAAAACAGCAAAAACTCACTCAACCCTAAATTTAAGTCTCTAGTACTTTGGCCATCGCACAAATACGAGCAACCATTGCATAAAAGCCATTACGCCGATTTGGACTTAAATGACTCTCGAGATTTAATCTAGAAAAAATATCTTTTATATCAACTAATAATATCTCTTGAGGTGTTTTATTAACATATGCCATCAATAATACAGCGATCAAACCCTTGACGATCGCCGCATCACTATCTGCAATAATGTCTAAATACTCACCGTCCATCCGACTAACCATCCACACTTGACTCATACACCCTGGTACCAAGCTATTTTTTGTCTTCAGCGCATCAGGCATAGCTGGCAAATTTTGCCCAAGCTCAATAATCACTCGGTAACGGTCTTCCCAATCATCAATAAAGTCAAAGTTTTCAATCAATTCTTCTAGCTGCATGGCCGGCCTCTTTCACTTAATTCCCGCCGCATCATACCATAACTGACAATAATCCACAGCTAAACTAAATAAAATCAAGCAAACACTGTATCAATAGCCCTAATACTTTCAATCATCACCAAAAGTATTAACAGCGCTCTCAAGCACCACCACCTTTTCTTTATCTCTTTCTATAATTAAAGTTATGGACACAACAGGTGAAACTCTTGAAAAAATAAAAAGGTATGGCGAATGAGCCTCTTACAACAAGCAAGCACCTATATCATAGGCAGTATAATAATTTTACTGTTTACAGGCTGTGCTTCTTCTTCACTAGATCAATATGCAGCTTACCACCAAAACAGCCAATCAAGACCACTTTATTACATTTCACTCCCACTGAAAAACCAAGCACAATGGCAACTTGAGCGCAGCTTAATCGATGAAGATGGTTATACTCAGTACTATATTCTAATACATCAACAAAATGACCTGCCTCAACAAATTATTGTTCACTACGGTCGTCATATAACCACCCCTCTAATACAGACCATGCAACAGGTTGCCAGCGGCAATCAATATGCTAAATGCAAAATAACGAAGACTAAATTAATCAAAAAAACAAAAATAATTTAGTTTTTACTAATACCTTAAAAGACTGCGTGGGCAATCAAGAACTATGGCAAGTATATAAAATATTTAACCGTCCAGATGGACAATATGCCATTGTCTATACTATAGAACCTCGCCAAATCAGTGAAAAAACTCGCCTTTACATACAACATATCATTAGCCTAGCGCAACTGGCTCGATATAAATAAAGTAGCGGCCTTTGCAAAATTTAAAATACGGTGACAAAGTCACCTGCAAAATAAGCTTATTCGCAGATCAATAGGCAATAGCAGGTTGTGGGACCGCAGATTTTATAGCCTGAGCTTGCATACTTGATGTAGTCTCACCAAGGAACAAAAAATTAACAGGTTTTCCTTTCCAGCGATTCCATACCGCTTGGCCTGTCTTATAAGCAACCCAAGGTAAGCCTATACCAACACCACTAAAAATAAGTGATAAAGCAATAGTTCCTGCAACCCGAAGAGCCTTGTGTGTACGATGCTTGGATAAACTTGCCATCATTTCCTTAGAGTTCTCCAGTGGTTGAAAATCATCATTTGAGCCATTAAGTAGGTAATCTTTTGCACACTCTCGTGCCTTATCCGAGAACTCTCCAACTTGTTGCCACCTCGAAGAGTGAGGACCCGCTGGTTTTTCCTCATGTTTTGCACAGTGACCTTCAAGCACTGCAAGTTTTGGATAATAATCTTGTTGTAGTTCTTGATCCCTTGTTTTGATTTCCTCTGCTAATATAAGACCTTCTGTAGAGTGTGGGCCGATTTTCATATACACATCAAGCAAATCCATTCTTACATTACAATCATCAAATTTTCTAACAATACCCTCTAAAATTTCCCCATCACTGAATCCAGCTTTTCTCATTACCTGAACTTGTTGTAGTTCTTGATCTCTTTCTTTGATTGTCTTTGCTAACCCAATGCCTTCAGCAGAGTGAGGGCCAGTTTTCATATACACATCAAGCAAATCCATTCTTACATCGCGATTATCAGCATTTGTGATAATACCAGCTAAAATTTGTTCATCACTGAGTCCAGCTTTTCTCATTACCTGAATAAGATAGGCTTTATCCTTATAAGCTAAATCTATATCGTCTTCTCTCGAAACCAATAAAAATTGATAACCCGCCGCTTCTGCAGGAGCTTGATATTTAGGATTATCATCCACCAAGATAATATCTTCTGGAGCTATGCCCTTACAACCAGCGATATCACTCACTCTGTCAAGATAGGGATTTTTTGAGCGGCCTGTGTTATCTGCATCAACACCTGCAGCAATAGTCTCGCCGTGTTTTTCCAATAAATATTCACGGCTCTCTCCAAAACACTCATTAAGTGACCTATACATTGCTATTTTTAGACCAGCCTCACGAGTACCATTTGCATAGGCACAGCGTTGCGATGCAGGAACCGAAAGAATGCCATTTTCATGTAGTGTTCTAAATACGACCTCCATCTGACGAGTATAGTTGACTGAAATACCTAACTCTGCAGGCATATCTAGACCTCTAGGAATATGATGATTATCAGAGCAGTTCGGATTATAGTAATTTATTGGACCATCAAAATCCCACAAAACTACTTTTTTAAACGTTGGCATAAAACTTTAACCTCTAGCTTATAGACACTTAATCTTTACCAAAAAACTACAGGCAAAGAAATCGATAGCTATAAATTAGATCAAAAGCATGGAAGAGAGGATACAAAGACCTATTGTGTTTTATTAATAATTTTGTAAATTATCAGATTACAGATATTTTATCTCTGCTGTATTTTAAATTTCCAAGAAAATACTTTCCCTAAGATACACCATTTCTAATTTTTTCAATTGATTATCATACAGGCACTTTTATTAACTTATTCGGATAAATAGGCCCTGAAGTATTAATTACACACCGGAATGCCTCTCCAGAATAACCATTTTCATCGCCTGGTAAATTTCCTCCCATACGGTAAAAGACGTATCCCCCCCTCCAACTAAAGTTTTTTGAGTACCTGTGCTCGGACCTTGTGGGTTGTCTTTAGGGGAGACCCAATAATAACCATCACCATACCAATCTTGCGTCCATTGATGCTGTAACATCATAATATTAATACCCATCGGGTTTGGTGGATATTGATCAACAGTTTCAGGTCCTTTTGGGTCAAGGCATGGAGCATTTTTACAGTACTCCCATTTCCCATTATTTGTAGCAACAATCATTGTCCCCTTGTCAGTTGCGACATACATCCATTGCGCTTCAGTTGGTAACTTAAATGGTAATCCTGTTTTTTTAGCTAGCCAAGTACAAAAACTAGCAGCGCGTGGATAGGGGACATCTTTAGGGCTTTTATAACTTAAGTACTTTAAGTCTACTTCTGATAATTGTTCTACCACTCTACTTTCTGTTTTTTTAAAGATATTCATTTGCCCAATAGTCACTAAATATCTTTGCATATAAAATGACTTTATGAGGATGTTGGTTTGATCCATAAAAATCTGCATATTTTATATTATCTGTGCCCATCATAAACGTGCCACCTGGAATTTTTACCATATCACCCAGAACTTGTTTTGCTAATTGGTCCGGTGTTTTAACTTCTATTTTAGCATTTTCAGTTTCCACCTTATCTTTACAACCAACTAATATGGCTACAACTAAAATTAAAGTCAGTATTTTTCTTAAATGTACCACTACACAGGTGCTTTCATCAGTTTATTAGGGTAAATCGGGCCTGAAGTATTAATTACACAGCGGAATGATGCTATATCCGCTAACATATTTTCTCCCATACGATAAAAGGCGTACCCCCCCTCCAACTAAGGTTTTTTGTATACCTGTGCTCGGACCTTGTGGATTGTCTTTAGGGGAGACCCAATAATAACCATCACCATACCAATCTTGCGTCCATTGATGCTGTAGCATCATAATATTAATACCCATCGGGTTTGGTGGATATTGATCAACAGTTTCAGGTCCTTTTGGGTCAAGGCATGGAGCATTTTTACAGTACTCCCATTTCCCATTATTTGTAGCAACAATCATTGTGCCTTTATCCGTTGCTGCATACATCCACTGTGCTTCTGTGGGCAGTTTAAAGAGCAGCCCTGTCTTTTTAGCTAGCCAAGCACAAAAAGTAGCTGCTTGTGGATAAGAAACTAAATTTTCTGGAGATTGATAATCCCATGTTTCTGGAGCTAAACTAGGCTTGTCATCTATTTTTTGATGATACATTTTTTTAAAGATATTCATTTGCCCAATAGTCACTAAATATTTTTGCATATAAAAACTATCAACAGTCACTTGATGAGGGTGTTGGTTTGATCCATAAAAATCTGCATATTTTATATTATCCGTGCCCATGGTAAACGTGCCACCTGGAATTTTTACCATATCCCCAAGAACTTGTTTTGCTAATTGCTTCGGTGTTTTAACTTCTGTTTTAGCCTCTCCGGCTTCTTCCTTATCTTTACAACCCACTAATATAACTACAGCTAAAATTGCGATTGATTTTTTTTTATGTTCATCACTAAACCTTTAAACTATTGCACTACTTTTCTTAAATATTTTTCTAGTTCAGATTTTAACAATCCAACATTATCTATAAATTTTACTGTTGCTACCGAGTCTTGGTAGAATGTAGGATTCGCAACCACAGCAAACGAACTTACAGATTGATAAACTCCCCGTTTCAAAATAGCCTGTTCGATGTCAATTGCATCTTGTGGTAACTTAATAGGCCGAAGCTGTGAAACCTGCTTGACTAACAGCCCTAACGTTTCTACTTTTGCATTAAATAACTCAAAATCACTATCATTTTTATCAGGTATTCTGCATATTCCTATAGCGTTCTCTTTTGGCATCTTACTCATAAAGGTAACTTTCGATGGTGAAAAAATAGTTGCTAAGCCTAAATAGGCGGCGTTACTAATAAGCTGATTATTTTCAATATTAATAATTGCTTGTTTTTTATTCAGCACTTCAACTATTATTTTATTAAGTGACTCTATCGATTGATAAAAGTCATGAATACTTCTTTGGTTATTAATATGGCTTAATAATAATTCAGTAAAATTTTTCCCCTCTCCTGCATGAATATTACGATTAGCAAATGCTGAAAATAATATTTCTAAACCTTTTTTTGCATCTTTATTTGGTTGAGGACGTTTAATACCTATTCGTTTATCTGACTCTGTATTCACACAATATTTAAATAATAAATCAAGCTCTTGCAATGACTGACAACTATGTAAAAGCTGAAAAATTGCTTTCATTGGCTCAGAATCAGGAGATTTAAATATAGTATAATATTCACAAAGTTTATACAGCAATAAACCTTTAGATTCTGGCGTTACAATATTAATACGGCTTAACCCCTCATTTTTAGCCTCAGAGTTAACCAAAATTTTTTTAGCTAAGTTTAATCGATTTCCATTCACTTCTAAATGCTGAGTAACCCAATCAGAAATTTTATCAACTGCTGTCATTGTATCTAATGTTATTTCTCCAGCTATAGAACTTAAATAACAAATCCCAAACCCCAAATAAGTTGCAAAACCATCTACTCTTTGCCGTTGTTCATAACCTGAGTAAAATAATTTATCTATTGTCTTTTGAAAATCCACATGACTAAAATCAATCTGGCTTAACTGGTGATATAAAAATAGGGCAAATTGCTCTATTTCTTTGCCTTCGACAATGCATTCAAAATGTCCACCAAAACCAATACCACAAACTGCTTCTGCTTTAAAAACCAAGATAAAACGCTGTAATTGAGCACTATAATGCACACGAAAAGCATACTCTAAACCCGCACCCAATGCGCCGTCGACACCAAGAGTCACACTCATCATTTTTCTAAAATAAGGGGTTTGTTGTTTTAATTGCTGCTCGCGATAATATGCATAGGAAGAATCTGGGTTGAAACGTGATTTTGGTTTTTCAGGTACTAAGCCTGGGTCCTGCCAATAAATCGCCCCTTGAATCGTTGCACCCAACTCAGCACCAGCAAACGCTTTAACACCAATGTCTGTTTTGATGCTTGGCTTTATGGTTTTTATCCGTTTTAATGCTTTTTCTGGAACAACTTTCTTTTTACTACTTTGATATTCAGCATGCTCTTTATCGGTTAGAGGTACCATTTGTGCTAGCATACGCGAGCGGCCATCTTTAGTTCGAAAGCGTTTAAAATGTACCACCGCATTTGCATATAATGAGCCAGTCGCCGCGACAACAGCAGAGAGCTCACTTTCTAGTTTTACAAAAAAACGCCCACAATTAATCACATCTAATGGGTGATAGCTCTGCGCAAGCGGTCGCTGAAAACGCTCTTCTTTGGCAACTAATTCAAATGCAGCATGCCAACCCTGTTTATTCGGAAAGTAACTACTCACCTGGCAATTACCAGTGAATGCATCCACTTCAGCTTTAGCATGGCTATTAATTAATAAGGCATTATGATCCAAATGCATGCGTGTTGCTGCATCCGCAGTGTAACGCATAAACTGTGCGGCAGCATCACCTTGAATATCATACCAACGAAAATCACCCTGTGCTTTATCTTTGATGCCCCAAACATTAAAACTACCTGAGATGTCATCTGTAGCTAGGTTCAGAAGATTGCCTTCATTATCATCATCACTCGTAAGTGCCTCAGCACGACTTAATAGAGAACCCCTCGCCGCTTTTTTGCCTTGAGTATTACGAAGTCTGCCACCCCATGTGGGCCCTTTATCGGATATTTTTATATCCTTGGTAATATTAATACGATCTAAACGATGTTTTAAGCGCTGATAGCCATCAATGAGCTTATTTGTTAACTCATTATAACCACGCACAGTGCCTAAGCTCATGCGTTCTTTCACTGTCAGACCTAAAGTAATCGAGACATTAACACCCAACTCAGACACTTGACCTAAAGAGAGTTTCGGTGCAGCTAAACGATTTAATAAAGCCGTTGAAACAAATCTAACCGGGTCTTTTTTTAATAAAGGGTCCTTGCTAATGAGTAAAACTTCACAAAGCGTAATTTGCTGCTCTTGATTATGATCATCAAAATCAACAATATTGATTTCTTCCTGACCTAAAAACTCGTTAAATTTTTCTTTTGCATAAGCTACGGCCGTCGCAGTTTGCCCCTGTTGCTGGCTAACAGATTGCTGTGCAGCAAGGAATTCTTGTACTTGCTGTCGGTAATGCCAGCCTTCAGACTGAACCTCATCCAGTTGATCTTGGTTAAAATAGTAAAAACACCGCTGACCTTTTGCCATCGCATAGGCAACACAAACAATTCCCTGATTCTCTGCATTATGTTGTGTAACTCGCTGACCGAGTCTATTAAAGTCTTTGCCAGTGACAACCACATGTGTATAGTCTGCAGATACTATCGGCCAAGTCACTTGCTTGAGCATCCGACCCTCTGCTTTTAAACTCACTTGAGCTCGGTATCCAGGTGTTTTTGCCGCACTATATAAAGCTGCGGTTACGCTCACAAGCGCACTCTCTAAGCCATAATCCACTGCCATTTGGCTCATATCAGCAGATTGTAATAAGCGCTTGTGTGAGGTCACCGTTGAAACAACATCCCCAGCACTTAAATGTGGGTTATTATGTTGTTGCTTTAAGCGCTGATAGGCTAAATAGGCGAATATATTCCTATTTTTCGCAGTATCACCGGCAGTAACTAGCTTATCTTCAGCCAAGTTGCACTCAGCCAAAGAAGTAAAGCGCTCATGGTAATAGTGGTAACTGTGTCTATTCAATACAGCATCTAAAGCCTTAGCATACAATCGGTTATAG
>LVCQ01000058.1 GCA_001644975.1 Piscirickettsiaceae bacterium NZ-RLO1 | reverse complement strand
ATTATATTATTTACTGGGTCAATTAATTCTGATGTGTTTTATGCATGGCTAGTTAAAGATTTATTGCCTAAATTGCCAGCACATTCAGTAATTGTTATGGATAATGCGCGTTTTCACAAACGCTCTGATATGATTGAAGCAATTGAAGAGCAAGGGCATACACTTGAGTATTTACCATCTTATAGCCCTGACCTTAACCCGATTGAGAGAAAATGGGCAGAAGCTAAAGCCATTCGAAGAAAGTATCACTGTAGTATCGAAGATCTTTTTTTAGAACATCTACATTATGTCAATTTATAAGGTTTTAGCTATATTTTCTGTAAATAAAGCAGGATTAGTTCCAGCTGAGATGTTCAAGAATAAAGCACTCCCATTATTCTGACCACTACCAGCAACCCCGTTTGCAATGCTGCTATCCGCTCCAAAAGCATCTTGGCCTCCAATAGCATCAGACTCAATCGTGATATTAGTATGAACATCAACGTCTATTACAAATTCTAAAGCAGCTCCACCTCCACCATTTGAAACTGAAGTGATCGGCCCTAAACCATTACCACCGGTTAAAACCTTATCAGACCCTAAACTTTCCAAATTAACGTTAATAGAGACATTTGTTGGGTCTGTTCTCAAGCCATTATCAATAGTCAGTCTCACTGTATCTGCAGCTGATAGTGCAACAGACGCAGAACCAGAAGTTTGAGAATCTGGATCAAAATCAACAGGAGACCTATTAATAACTAGACTTCCAAAAAGACCTGACTCAGTCACTACCGCATCATCAGATACTGTGGCAGTAATTACTGGCGTATTACTAGGCGCCGCATATGTAGATATATATAAAGCTTGTGCAACAAAAAAAATTAAAAAATTAAAAAAAAGTAAATTTTCTTTGAGAGTTGAGTTAAACATAAGTTATATAGACCAACAAAGAAGGAGCTTGAATTAAAGATAGGTGTCAATTCATATAACTTCAAGAAATGTTCGGCAATGTGCTGAGTTTGGTTCTGTCGCAAATTGAACTGGTGGTATGATAGTGGCTTTGTTTAAGGTAAACTGTAGTAGCTCTGATTTAATCTAACACCTTACTTGAGCTTAACTAACTAGCACTGTACTTAAAATTTTAGGTACACATTCCACGCTATTACACTAAATTCCTCGCAATGAATTTCACTAATCGCTTAAGCTAAACTCAGCTCGGCTCATTTATAAATTTTTCAGAAAAAATATCAAACTCTTTAATTTTTATCTTTTTATAGGCAGACGCGCTAAACTATTAAAACTAAAAGCGAGACAACGCAACGCACTATAGCCCGCTCGCTTTATTTAGACCGACACAGTTGAGGTCTTCGACGTCTTCGACTTGGCTGTTGCTGATTATTACGATGATCTTCCCTGCGTTTTCCTTGCGTGCTGCCTCCCAAGCGCTGCCCTCCTTGATGCTCGATTTGTGGTTTTTTAGGCGCTTTTGATCTGCGATCTAAGCTAGAAATAGGCACATCATGCACCGGCTCAAATCCATCAACGAGTTTACGAGCTAATAACTGTCCGATTAAATGTTCAATATCAGATAATTGTTTGATCTCATCAGCACTCACCAGAGAAACGGCTTGCCCACACGCACCCGCTCGCCCAGTACGACCAATCCGGTGTACATAGTCTTCTGGTACATTCGGCAAGTCAAAATTAACAACTTGAGGCAATTGGTCGATATCTAAGCCACGTGCAGCAATGTCTGTTGCAACTAATATTCGAACCTCACCTTGCTTAAAGTCAGCAAGCGCTTTAGTCCGTGCGCCTTGACTCTTATTGCCATGAATCGCCGCTGCTGTCACTCCTTGATCATATAGATAACGCGCTAGCCGATTAGCACCATGTTTTGTTTTTGAAAAGACGAGCACCTGCTGCCATTGGTGATGGCTAATAAGGTACATGAGCAATGCTGACTTTTGTTTTTTATCAACCGGACAAATCCATTGCTTGACTGTTTTTGCTGTGGTATTACGTGGAGTAACAGAAATTTCCAGCGGCTGGTGCACAAATGTTTTTGCAAGTGCACGTATCTCTTTGGAAAAAGTTGCTGAAAATAGTAAGTTCTGTCGTTGTTTTGGCAATAGTGCCATAATTTTACGAAGATCATGAATGAAGCCCATATCCAACATACGATCGGCTTCATCCAACACAAGAACTTCTAATTGTTTAAATTTAATTGCATTTTGACTATAAAGGTCCAATAAACGACCAGGCGTTGCAACCAGTATATCCACCCCCCGTCGTAGCCTCATCATTTGTGGATTAATTTTAACTCCACCAAACACCGCCGTTGAACGTAACGGCATATTTTTTCCATACACAGCAACACTTTCAGCAACTTGAATCGCCAACTCACGCGTGGGTGTTAAAACTAGCGCGCGCACTTGATTGGCGCGAACTTGTTCACCCTTAGATAAACGCTCTAACAACGGCAAGGTAAAGCTTGCAGTTTTACCTGTCCCAGTTTGCGCTGCCGCCATGACATCACGACCTGAAAGCACCGCAGGAATCGCTTGTGCCTGAATGGCTGATGGCTCTTTATAGTTTTGCTCAGCAATTGCATCAAGCAGTGGCACAGACAAACCCAAGGAGGAAAAACTCATAAACTATCTCTTACTCTTAATCTTATCTTAATTTATTCATAAATTTGCAAAAACTAAATATGCGGCAGTACCCGTAATAGCCGCACCGTAGTCTACCTGTTTTCCATCATCACTGCCACTATTCACTACCATTACTTCACTGAACACTGGGTTTCGCTAATATTGACGCTCTAAAAACAAATTGATCTAATGGAAAACTAAAAATATTAAGACTAACGTAAGCGTCGCTACCTCGGTAGGTATTTTGCACATCCAATGATGCAAAATCGCCGAGCAAAACGCGACGACTATAAACCCTCGGCTGCCCTCGTCACAGGGCATTACGTGCCTTGAATCGGCCACTACATACCCTGCTCTCAAATGGCGCTACGGCTCGTAAAGATTTTTAGACACTCGTTACGCTTGCTACAGACCTTACGCTCTTCCGCAACTCCGCTCTGCTAAAAATCCTCACCTACCTCGGCCTACTCACCCCGTGCTTTGCACTCCTTGGCTCGCAGCGCAAGACTAAAGGGTAATCTAGGAGTAGGTATGATGAGAATCAGCTCACAGTTTGATGCAGGCAATATTGAGGTTATCTCTGCCGAATCAATTAATAATATACAACTTAAAATACGTAAAGATAACCAGTCCGATTTTTTACAGTGGTTCCACTTTCGTCTTCATGGCGCTAAAAATCAGGCATGTACACTAAAAATACTTAACGCCAGCGCATGTTCTTACCCACAAGGTTGGCAAAATTATAATATCGTCGCCAGCTATGATAAAGAGCATTGGTTCCGCATTCCAAGTCATTATGATGGCAACGCACTAATCATCAAGCATACTCCTGAAGCAAACAGCATCTATTATGCTTATTTTACTCCTTACTCATTTGAACGCCATCAAGAGCTCATCGGTCATGCCCAGCAACATAACCAATGTGAAGTTAGCCTATTAAGTCAGACAGTGGATGGTCGTGACCTAGATTTACTTACACTAGGTCAACCAGACCAATCAGATTCAGATCATCACCATAAGAAAAAAATCTGGCTTATTGCTCGCCAACACCCAGGTGAAACTATGGCCGAATGGTTTATCGAAGGTTTTTTAGGTGCTTTACTCGATGAAAACAACGCACTGGCGCAGGTATTGTTAAGCAAAGCTGTTTTTTATGTTGTTCCCAATATGAACCCAGACGGCAGTGTCCGTGGTAACTTACGCACTAATGCGGCGGGAGCAAATTTAAACCGAGAGTGGCAAACTCCCTCCATTACAAAAAGCCCTGAAGTCTATTATGTTAAAGAAAAAATGCAAGAAACAGGTATTGATCTGTTCTTAGATATTCACGGCGATGAAGCTCTCCCCTATAACTTTGTTGCAGGCACTGAAGGTAATCCATCGTACTCAGCACGCATTCAAAGCCTCGAAGAGCAATTTAAAGATGCTTTTAAGCAAACGAATCCTGATTTTCAAGATCAATATGGTTACGATAAAGATCAACCCGGTCAAGCGAATCTAACTGTCGCCTGTAATAATATTGGCCAAACCTTTGATTGCTTAGCATTTACTATTGAAATGCCCTTTAAAGATAATGCCGACTTGCCTTGCAAAGAGTTTGGCTGGTCTGCTGAACGCAGTGAACAGCTTGGTGCCAGCGTACTTCAGCCAATCTATAACGTGATTGGCCAATTAAGGTAATACTATTAATTTTATTTTTTTAGCACTTTGCCATAAAATTACTATATAGAAATCAAGAAACAAGGATGTTTGATATGTCAGAGCTTAGCCGCCCAGAAAACAAATGGGATATTTTTAAAAATAGCAAAGGTCAATGGCAGTGGTCCTGCTCCGATCCCAATGGTCGCTTTTTAGGAGCATCAACAGAAACCTTCGACAGCGAAGAGTCATGTGTAACAAACGCTCAAGAACAAGGTTACTCTCCTGAGTAACCTTGTCTGCTATATTTTAAAAATAATTTTAATCATTAGGCCGCAGGCATAGGAAACAACGAGTGAACACCTGAGGCCATCATAGTAACTGCCATTGCCATCAAAATTAAGCCCATAATACGCTCAACGATCTTTAAGCCTGCTACACCTAGCAGTTTATGGAAAAACGGCGCAAATAATAAAACTCCAGTCACGACTGCAGCAATCGCAATATCACCCCCTACATAAGGCAACTTAGCAAACAAGCGATCAGCAACGTGGCTTTGAGTATGAATAATCACTGCAGCCAAAGCACCCGGCCCTGCAATAATCGGCATTGCCAACGGCACAACAGCAATGGCAGGCTTTTCTTCAGCTAATGTATGCTCGCTTTTGGTATGAGGCTGATGCTCTGTTTTCATATTCAACATCGATAAACCTAATAACAAAATAACCAGCCCTCCCGCAACTTCAAACGCACCGATGGAAATACCAAAAAAATCAAGAATATTTTGGCCAAACAACGTAACAACGATTAAGATAATCGCAACAGCAATGCCGGCTTTAAAGGCAATGCCGCGTTGCTCCTTAATATCACGTCCTTCCACTAGACCGATAAAAATCGCCAAATTGCCAAAAGGATTAGTTAACGCAAGTAAGGTGATAAAAAAAGTGATCAATTCATGCACAAGCAACTCTCTCCAAGATTCATTCATAAAAATACGAGTATAAGGAAAGCACAGTAAAAGTCACTTATACTTTGATACATAGATATCAGCTCACATAAGAACCAACGATTTTGCTACACATTAGTTTTTATTTTAAATTATGTTTAAAGTTACTTTTTTGTCTTAGTACCTTAATAATGCTCAAGGCATGTAGCGTGCCAACCATGCAACTACACGCTGATTACGACACTGAAACTAAAAAAAGTCACTACTCTCCACTAGGCGATTTACGTATTCAGCGTTTTTTTGATGGCCGTCCTAAGATACAAAAAATAGCACTCAAACGCTATTTTAAGAAAAAACTACCTTCAGGTATTTTCAGTGGTAAAACCCAGCCTGAATTACCCATCTACCTACAAACAACGATGCGAACCATGGGCCAAGAAAACGGCAGCAACGCACCTCATGCAACCCAGCATTATGTGATTACTGGTATCATCCAATCCATTCAAGTATCAAAAAAACCAGGCGTTGCCAAAGAACTCATGGATCCAAATGCTCAATACACACCTTACATAGGGGCGAGCCATTATCATGCCCAAGTCAAATTTAAGGCTGAATTACGCCAAGCTGGCTTAATCATCCTCACAGTCCCGGTGAATATCAATTTATTTGAAATCACAGCCAGCCATCTGACGGTTCAACAAGACTCAGACAAAATGACATATTTACTAAAAAAAGCAATCAATCAGGCAATCAAGACAATGTACAAAAAAATTCATCAACAATCAAAAATGACCTCAGTCAAGAGACTACACCCCTAAAACTAGCCGGTGAGAACTAACAGGCTCCATAGTATCTACCTGGCTATGATAAAACATCATATTGGTAAAACAAGAGTTAGAGTTAGAACGGTAATTTTTTGCTCTTACCAAAAACTCTTCAAATTGACTCTCATCAACTTTCAGTGAATCATGACTATCTCGCTGCGCATAACTTTTCATCATATTTGGCAACAACCTTAATAACTCATCATGTTGACTTTGATAAAGCGCTAATTTTTGTTGAATCAATAAATTTTCATTTTTTAGAATTTTACTAGCAGAGGTTGTTAAATAGTTAACCGCAGCCTCATGCAGGTAAAAGTTAATAGTTTTTACAGGCATTGGGTAAAGCAACTCAGAGTTTAATAGTTTATTAATATTCATCACTAACGCTGCACACTCACTTTGATTCACCACTCCTT
This sequence comes from Piscirickettsiaceae bacterium NZ-RLO1, assembly GCA_001644975.1. Classification (GTDB taxonomy): domain Bacteria; phylum Pseudomonadota; class Gammaproteobacteria; order Piscirickettsiales; family Piscirickettsiaceae; genus Piscirickettsia. The sequence goes on along the minus strand of LVCQ01000058.1, from coordinate 9,409 downwards.
TATCAAGATAACTCTGTAACATAGCATTGAAAAAGCCCTGCTGAGCTTTTTTATGTGCTTTATTTAACCAAGGATGATTTTTTTCCCTTGCTGGTTTTTTTATTGCGCTTAAAAATCCGTTTAGATCCATTATAACCTGATGGTCATCTATAAGCTCAGGCAAGGCAGTTATGATTGCTATTTGGCGATCCAAACTAAAGATCGCCAAACTTTCTACAACCTCTTTTTTTGTTGTAGCAGGATAGAGCTTTAATAAACCCTGTATGTTTTTTATAAAAACATCATCGCTATCACTATTAATACTAAGACCAGAATAATGATGAAACTCTTTACACAACTGCTTAATCATAGAAGAACAATCTTTATGCTTACAAAGGATATAGTCCTTAGCCGCCTGATAGCGAAGAAACAGCTCTCCTTTTTGATTAATATTGCGATAATGATCAGCAATATACTCATTCACTGCACAGAAGATATGCAGGTAATTTTCTCTATAATCTTGATAATCATCAGTTAACCTGTCAATTAACTCTTGATGATTGTGTTTTTTTAAATAGCCAGGTTTGGCATATTCATTAAAAAAGTATAACAAGTCCGGATAATCTAAATCTTGCTGAGGCCTTAGTTGGTAGGTCGATCCAAATGAACAATATGTTTTATATACAAGAAAAGGTACCGCCACTGCACAACCGCCAATAATACAACCTAAAGAAACAGCTGCCTGTGCTAATGGGTGCTGACTTGCTAAAATATCGATGCCTGTCACTGTAGCTAGTGAATTTTTAATCGTATTAACATAACTTCTGACTGTTGAAAATGGCTTTGATATCATTTTGTATATTTTGTAGAACGTATTACTTTGCAGCTTCTCTTTTTTCGTATTCAGCTCTTTTTCTTTTATTTTTAATGCAAGCCCTAATTTATTTTTAATCTCTTCAGCACTGTTATTTTCACTCAAATCACTAATATATTTTTTATAATTAGGATCACTTTTAAACCGATCATGGTATTCTACTAGTTTTCCTTGGCTTTCTAAATTCTTCAAAAATTTTAAATAAATAAATTCTTCTTTTAACTGCACCTCTTTTTCTTTGAAGTATTTATTTATAATAGACCCTAAAGTATATATCCCATAAGCAACACACAAACCAATCGCAACAGGTGGAACAGTCGATGTTGCACCACAAAGACCCAATAACATAAACGCATTACCAACAAGATAAAGACCATCAGTCAATCCATCAATAATATTGGTATAAATTAACTTACGATTATTTTTAACGTTAGGTGGAGCAATTTTTTTGAAATCCTGAGCAAATTCTGGCCTATCAAAATTAAGAACGTATTGCTCCATTGCCTTAAGATTACTATTTCTTTTTTCTTCAAGCTTTAACTTATATAGATTATTTGCCGCTAACAAAATACCAATGGCAAACCCTAGCGCACCTGCAGGTGAAATAACAGAACTCGCAATAGTATGATGAGAAAATATTGAAACTACACTTGATATGTTAACAATTGCATGTCGACCATTTTTCACACCACTTAAGGTCGTCCTTAACTTTTTATAATATTTATCAATATTTTCATTTTTGTCAAAATGCGCACGCGCTTTAAAAGCACCAAAGATGCCGAGTAAGGCAAATAAACTGAATGAAAAACAGTAGGTCACATCATTGTTAAAATCTAATTCATCTCCTGATACGTCTTCAAAATAACCAAGTATGCTTTCAGATAAATAAACAGAATCAGCCAATGCATCTGCTGCATTAAAGCACTCTTGATAACGTTTACGCTCACTCTCAAACCTTTTTCCCTGGTAAACTTCCTCTAATTCTACTGTGTGCGGCATACAACTTACGCTTAAAATAGCTTTTTCAACGTAATATAACAAAGCAGTGTTACAGGTTAATGAAAAAAATCATGTTAATCATTAATATTAATAAATTAACTATATATTTACCTATCGCCACACTCTCAACTAGTAAAGAAGTTTGCTAGTTGAGTCGCTTATTTACATGCCACAGCGTCAAACCAGATTAAAACTTTTCAAGCGTCTTACTTAACGCACTAAAAATTAAATTAATCACAATATACTAATCATTTCACCCAGAAATTTTAATAATTTCTCGCGCTATCGCCATATCAAATTTCAACTTCGTCTCTAAATAACCCATAAACACTTCACGAGCCAGCTCTCTTTGGACATCCACTGCCGGACTCTCCAATCTCATTAGAAATTCCTCGTAAATATAATTCCTAAATTCAATGGGTGCGTATTTTTTTAGGTTGTGAATATTATGACCCGCATCATATAGTAAATCGATGCATTGACTAATTTCTTGATCACATACGGAAAAGACAAGCTCACACACAGGCTCACGATGAAAAGCCTCTACAGCTTCAACGGTTCCAGCAGACTCTGCTGCAAATTTTGCTAATGATTTTTTCTGTCTGGTGAACATAACTGACTCTCCTTGTTCTTTTAATAGATGTAGACCATTTTACTGCAAATAACCACCCTCATTATAAACAAAAACAGAAGGTGCTGAGTTACCTGAGTAAAGCCACTATTACAAAAACAGCCACCTCACCCTAAAATATGTTAGAATAAGCTTCAACCTTAACAAAAAACTCTATTTATACAGAATATTTTATATACCATCAATTCATTTAATAACCTAGATTTTATGTCTTTATTCCTTGAAAACTCGGGATTAAAAATAAAGATAAGGAGTAGAAATAATGACATTTGGCATTTGGCTATCTTTATTTGCTGTATGTATATTAGGTGCAATGTCTCCAGGGCCTAGCCTTGCCATTGTCGCCAAACATAGCTTAACCAATGGCCGCTGGCACGGTATTGTCACTTCATGGTCTCACGCACTAGGTGTTGGTTTATACGCCACACTTACCTTATTAGGCTTAGCTGTATTACTAAAAAAATCGCCCATATTATTTACCATCATCAGCTATGCTGGCGCTGGCTATTTAATCTATCTAGGAATAAATGCATTACGCTCTAAAGGCGGTATTGACTCTAAGCTTAATCTTGGCCAGCCAACACCACTGAAAGACAGCTGCCGAGAAGGCTTTATGATCTCATTACTCAATCCAAAACTTGCGCTATTTTTCCTCGCGCTGTTTAGTCAATTTATCTCTGTAGGGCACCAATTATCGAGCCAAGTCATTATCGTTGCAACCCCAACACTGGTTGATGGGCTTTGGTATACCTTAATCGCCTTTATTCTATCCAATCCCAAGGTGCTCAGTATTCTAAAAAATAAAGCTCAGCTAATTGACCGTTTATCAGGTATAGTATTGCTGCTTTTAGCCAGTGTTTTTATTATATCAACGATTAGCCATTCGATATTCAGTTAGTTTAATGCCATAACTCAATTATCATTAAAAACAGATACAGCCTTGAACCGACTTATAATCAAGTTCAAAGACTGTAACGTTTTTTATACTAAGTTATTTGTATATCTAATTGATACCTAAACTACTGCCTCTAAGTGGGTTATACAACCTTTCCGAAATATTTTCTTTTATATGAGAAAGAGCTCCTTGCCAAGTTGCTGTTCGTCCAGAAGCCTCAAAGAATGAGTGAAGACCTTGTTCTTTACAAAGGCAACTCAAGGGGTGTGAATTCGTAAGCGTCGCTACCTCGGTAGGTATTTTGCACATCCAATGATGCAAAATCGCCGAGCAAAACGCGACGACTATAAACCCTCGGCTGCCCTCGTCACAGGGCATTACGTGCCTTGAATCGGCCACTACATACCCTGCTCTCAAATGGCGCTACGGCTCGTAAAGATTTTTAGACACTCGTTCCGCTTGCTACAGACCTTACGGTCTTCCGCAACTCCGCTCTGCTAAAATCCTCACCTACCTCGGCCTACTCACCCCGTGCTTTGCACTCCTTGGCTCGCAGCGACTGCTAGTTCTGCCATTTTCAAAGTCTACATATAAGTTGAGCAACTGAACTAGCGATGTTGCTTCAGATTCCCTTGTTAGCATCTCTTTAAATTTTAGCAGAAACTCTTTTTTACTCTCACGAAGCTCTTCACTATTACATTTTGAGCCTTTAGGCTGTATATCGCCAGTAAGCTTATATAGTTAATTGAATTATTATATTTTTCCTAGCACTTGCCTCTCGCTTTACAAAGCCCCCTACGGCCTCTTGCTCTCCACCCAGACCTAACCTTCGTCACGATAGTTTACAGAATCAAAACCTTTAGCAGCGGTAATCGACGCTTGCTGTAAAAAACTATCTTTTAAGATTCCCAACGTTCAGTTAGCTCAATCTTTGCCTCGTTAAGAGCAAGGATCCTTATCTTGTAGTCCACGATTATTTTTAATTAACGCCCAATTCTCAGATAGATTAATCTTTGTAGGATTAAAAAGCAGCTAACACTTTTTGTAACTGAAAATCACTTTTTAGCAAATCCCAATTTTCAACTAATGAAAGACTCTCTTCACAAACAAAAACAGCAATTATTAACCCCAAGCTCATTTGACTTAACTCTCTATGCTAAATAATTTGCTATTATCCCACTATTCAGGGGGAGTATTCAATTTTTCTCCACTAACAAAGACACACTACTATTACTTACATATTAAGCTCCAAGAAACATATACAGGCCAGGCGATTAAATTTTCAATAAACAATTTTTTTAATTATAAAAATACAAATTTTAATTAAAATTTTAATATTACTTATAATTAATAAAAAACTTAAACTCGCTTAATTACTAATTAAACAAAAAATTTAATATATTTTTATGAAAAAGAAGTTATTGTCTCTGGCCTTACTACCTGCTCTATTACAAGGGTGCCACACATTTACAGAGCAAAAAAACATTATAAAAGAAAAACAAGAGGTTACTTTGGTTCACAGCAACCTTTGTCTATTAAATACGTGCCCCTCTGGCTACAGCCCAAAAGACCAGATCGTCAATCATAAAATTATTATTCTAGCCAACAACCCTGAATCTAAATTTGCTGACTGGGTTGCCTATATCGTACGGCCTGATTACATTAATGGCCCATCACGAACAAGAGAATGGCAACAAGACCCCGCTTTACCTGGAAATACAACTTTACCTCCTTCAGCCTATAGAGGGGCAAATGCGCTGTTTAATGTTGATCGTGGCCATCAAGCACCACTGGGATCCTTTAGAGGAGCAGATAATTATTATGTTACCAATTATTTATCCAATATCACGCCTCAACAAGCAAGGCTGAATCAAGGCCCTTGGAATCATTTAGAAAACGCGGTAAGAGCATATGCTAAAAAATATGGTCCTGTTTATGTCATTACCGGTCCTTACTATGAGAAAGGCCAAAAACCAGTCAAAGCCTTTCCAAACTATAGCGGCACTTTAATGATACCGAAAGGTTATTTCAAGGTCATCACAACGATTAAAAATAATAAAGTCTATGCTTCAACATTTATTATGCCACAAACAGCAACGAACAAAACTCACTATTGTGACACCACCTCTTCTTTAGAAGAAATTTATAAACTTACACAAGGACTAACTGTGTTAGCAAAAAAACCTGTAGATAATTTAAATAAATTACTAGGTTGCTCTCAACACGCTTAAAACAATAAACGGGGCTGACTGATCTAGCAGCCCCAAGCCTATTTATTTCAGGCCGTTAAAATTTAGCTGCTTGAACTTGGTGAAGACTTGCGTGTTGCCCTTCTTGACTCCTGCTAAAAAAGGGCGTCACATTAAGATCTGATAGCCGGTAAGGGTCTAAGAGACTTTCTGCCAAGCCTAATTTTTTCATAGACTCTTGCATTATCGATTTAATACTATTAGGGCTTTTATCTTCACAAACCATCAAATCTCTTATCGCTTCTCGCACCTGGCTTTTATAATCACCATGTGTTAAACCTTGGTCAATGTGCTCAACACTTAAAATACGATAGAAAATACTCAAATATCTTGCTAACTCTGCATACTCTTTAACTAAAGCAATATTTAACTCTGTTGCTAAATTAATTGTAGTGGTCGATCCTGCCAAAAGTGCACAGATGGCTTTAGCTGTCCTGGGGTCCAATGTAATACATTGATGCTCAACTAAAGCCTGTCTCAAGTTTTTATCAGCGTTTTTATGCAATTCACTTAAAAAATCAATTTTAACTACATCTAAATCTGGCCTAATTTCAGGCTTCTGTGCGCACATCAAATCTAGTGTATGATGTAGCCTTGACTTTGATGAAACAATTTCTTTTAAAGTTAAACCCAGAGAGTAACAATCTGTTTTCGTAGAGGCAGGACACCTAAGCTCAACGGGATTAGTCGCTTCCAATGCCCTTATAATGTCTGCGGTTTCCATGGCCTCCAAATTTTCTATCGCTACCTGCGCCTCTGGTGCCATAAAGTCGTAAGCGTCGCTACCTCGGTAGGTATTTTGCACATCCAATGATGCAAAATCGCCGAGCAAAACGCGACGACTATAAACCCTCGGCTGCCCTCGTCACAGGGCATTACGTGCCTTGAATCGGCCACTACATACCCTGCTCTCAAATGGCGCTACGGCTCGTAAAGATTTTTAGACACTCGTTACGCTTGCTACAGACCTTACGCTCTTCCGCAACTCCGCTCTGCTAAAAATCCTCACCTACCTCGGCCTACTCACCCCGTGCTTTGCACTCCTTGGCTCGCAGCGGAGGTGTTCCCCCTATAACATAGCCACTATCGCTAGTACCAAAGTCAATTAGTGACGCTTTTCCTCTCTCATCAATAACTATATTCTCAGGCTTAATATCATTATGATAAACCCGGCTTCCAGACCTTGATGCAACACCAGAATGTAATTGATGCACAGCATCAATAATCTGAATGCCAACACCTAACTTTTCTTGATCACTATGTAACTTAACTTTAGTGAGACTGTCACCTAGATAATCTAATAAAATATATTGCTTCTTTTCCTTTATTTTTTCCTTTTCATTTTCCACAAATGTCACACGTCTCACATGCCCCTTTAAAAGGCTTAAGTCCTCTAGAACCTCTAACTCCTGCTCCTTTACCTGCTCTAAGGGGATAACTTTCATCGCATATAAGTCACCTTGCTCATTTTCAACAAGCTTGACTTTACCAAACGTACCTTGACCTAAAAGTTCTCCTTTACCTGCAAAAGCATAAATTTTTCCACTTATCCTCATAAACGAGTGTCTCAGTGGCTGGCCCTTATACTTGCTATCTGTATAATACAGTGGCTTTAAGTCTCTAGATCTTCTAAGTTTTACCCCATCAAAGCTTTGATCTAAGTTCCGCTTTGCTATTTCCCACTCTTTACTTTCTTGCTGAGCCGAGTCCCAGTGCAACTTTGGCATACTACCTAGCCTCACAGATTAATCTATATATTTTCATTAAAATCAAAAAATAATTAATATACATTTTTATAATTATTGTAGTGACGATTTGTGTAATTCAGTCATGCATTGCCCAAATTCAGAGCCAGATTGATTCCTAGCAAAAAAAGGCGTCGCACTCGCAATGGCTAGTCCGTCAAATTGAGTAGTAAGGTTTACTACTGACCATTCGGTATGTTCTTGCATTTTAGCCTGAATGGAGTTTGGGCTTTTGTCTTCACAAGCGATTAGTTCTTGTATAAACCCTCGAATTTTTTCTTTTTTATCGCCTGTATCCGCTGTATTACGGTCAAAGTAATCAGAACCTAACAGGTTATAAAGCAATGCTAAAGATCGGCTTAACTCAGGACTTTCCTTAACTAAACTAATATTTTGTTCTGTAACTAAACTTGCTGTAACTGTCGACCCTTCTAAAAGCGCAGAGATTGCTTTGGCTCCATTCACCGTATCCGCAATATATTGACTCTCCAATAACGCCTGATGCAAGTCTAGATCAGAACCTTTATGCAATTCAGCCAAGATCACAACCTTTACAACATCTAGGCTTGGTCGCATCAAAGGCTCATCTGCCTGCATCAAGCCTAATGTGTGATAAAGCCTTGCCCCTGTTGGCACAAATTCCTTTAAAGTTAGCCCCAGAGAGTAACAGTCTGTTTGTGCAGAGGCTGGATATCCATCCTTAACATAATAAATCCCCTCCAATTCCTTCACAAACTCGGCACTGCCCATATCCTTTTCTTTTGCCAGCAAGGCTTTCCCCTCTTCTGATAAAGCTTCTGGAGCTAAAAAATCGAATGTTCCTCCAAGTATAGTTTTATTATGACTTAACCCAAAATCAATTAATGATACTTTACCATCTTCACTTAAAACTACATTTTCAGGCTTAATATCATTATGATAAATCTTAGTTGCAGATTTTGATACTTCACCTGCATTTAATTGACGAACTGCCTCAACAAGCTTTAAACTAACTTCCAGCCTTTGTTTATCACTTTTAAAATCAACCTTATCTAAGCTTTTACCAAGAAAATCTAAAGCAACATATTGTTTCCCGCTCCTTCTTCCACTCCCTCTTAAAAGATTGAGATCTCCTAATATATTTAACTCATTCTCATCCACATTATCTGTTAAACCAATTTTCATTACATATAAGCGGCTCTGCTCATCTTCTGCAAGCTTAACCTTACCAAAAGCACCTTGACCTAGAATTCTTCCCTTACCTGCTAGAGCCAAAATTTGGCCATTAATATTCATAAAAGAGTGAAAAAGTGGGTGTTTTTTTAAATCTCTATCAATATAAAGTGTTTGCCTTGGACCTTCTTTAGAGCGCTTAAGCTTTATTCCATCAGACTTCCCTGCAAGATGTAACGTTGCTATTTCCCATTCTTTACTTCTTTGCTCAAGCGAGTCCCACTGTAACTTTGGCATACTACCTAGCCTCACAGATTAATCTATATATTTTCATTAAAATCAAAAAATTTAATATAAACAATATATTTATATTTCAAAAAATAATTAATATATATTTTTATAATTATTGTAGTGACGATTTATGTAATTCAGTCATGCATTGCCCAAGTTCAGAGCCAGATTGATTCCTAGCAAAAAAAGGTGTCGCACTCTCAATACCTAGTCTGTCAAATTGAGTAGTAAGGTTTGCGACTGACCATTCGATATGTTCTTGCATTTTAGCCTGAATGGACTGTGGGCTTTTGTCTTCACAAGCGATTAGTTCTCGTATAAATTCTCGAATTTTCTCTTTTTTATCGTCTGTATCCGCTGTATTACCGTCAAAGTAATCAGAACCTAACAGGTTATAAAGCAATGCTAAAGATCGGCTTAACTCAGGACTTCCCTTAACTAAACTAATATTTTGTTCTGTAACTAAACTTGCTGTAACTGTCGACCCTTCTAAAAGTGCAGAGATTGCTTTGGCTTCACTCACTGAATCAACTACACATTTATTTTTTAACAAAGCTTGCAACAAATCTACATCAGAATGCTTGTATAGTATAG
>LVCQ01000057.1 GCA_001644975.1 Piscirickettsiaceae bacterium NZ-RLO1 | reverse complement strand
TTTTAAATTTTTAAGAAGAAAGCTCTTATATATTATAGTTATATAATAAAAATTTAATTTTTAAATTAAAATTAAATTAAATATTTTTATTGTCATTTTTAATGAAATTTAATAAATATTAAATATATTATTTTGTTTTGTGGTTAATGTTTTATGGCGTTTTAATTTGGCTGGGATCTAGAGCTAAAGAATGCTTCTATGGATGTCGTTGTTAAAGTTTTAGTACTTTTTGGCTTTGTTGGGAAGGGTAATTTGAGGCTCTGACCAGGCTTGAATTAATCAAGTCAAGCCTGTTTTTATTAATTTCTCTATAACTATAATATAAGAGGGCTAAACACCTATTATTTATCTTTTAATTTTTATCTGCTTCTTGGTTTTGGCTGGAGTCTTGATTGTCTGCTGGGGTTGCTTTCGGCAGATAATGAATATATTGGGTGAAGATCAGTGTTATTAAAAATGGAAAGATAAGTGCGTCGGTGAAAATGGTTACAACCTCTTCAATACCAAATCCTGCGGCTGAAATGTTGCCTAGAGAATTATTAATATTGGCGAGTATACTGCTAACAAGCATATAAGCGAGTAGTGGGGGGAGTAGTAAGAAAAAATTACTACGCCAGATACTTTTGCAACGCTGAATGCTAAAACGAATGCTCTTCATAATATTTTGCTTTTCAAATAATAAAATACAAGGAGAAAAGAGGACAAAGCTTGTGCTGATTAAAATAACCAGTAAGGGGACAAAGAACATGGCAGCAGGTAGAACTTGACTGATTAACCAACCTACGCCAAATGCGACAACTTGAATGCTAATTAATAGCAATAAGATCAGCGCCAGCATGGGAATAAAGCGTGCAGCTGACTGTTTGATAATCTGACGAAAGGGCGTCTGCTGGTTCATATAATGCTCTTGTAAAGTGAATAATTGAGCGTTTTGGCTTAAGGCGATCATGCAGAAAAAAACCAGCTGAGAGGCAATCATAATCGCGACTGTTGTTGTTTTTTGCATGGAACTTGAGCTTACTAGCTGTGTCATGATAGTGTAGCGATAGAGTGATGCCAGTGCGAATGTTGCAAAGGCGATTGGAAAAAGTCGCGCAAAGGCGTGTTTGTATAGTCCCCAGGCACGTTGAAAGAGGAGAGCCGCTGGCACTTTATTTTGATCTGACATCTACATTTCTCTATTAAACAAACTACAATGCCGTAGTATACAGGAAATGGAGCATTGTCAATGGCTTTTTTACGTTAGGAGATTTATAGAATGACTGACGGGTGTGTTGAGCGTACCGCATTCAATCCGCAGCTGAATCAGCTCGAACAATTACGCCAATTCTCAGAGGTGGTTGCAGATACGGGAGATATTGCTAGTTTTGTTAATTATCAGCCGAAAGACGTGACAACCAACCCGTCGTTGCTGTATCAAGTGGCTGAGAAGCAAGAATATGTGCCTTTAGTAAAAGAGGCGATTGACCGGGCAATGTTTTCGGCGGGTTTTGATGTAGATTTATGCTTGGATGTGTTGGCGGTGGCGATTGGTCGTGAGCTACTACAGCTAATCCCTGGTGTGGTATCGACAGAGATTGATGCACGTTTGTCCTTTGATAGTGAGGCGATGATTGCGCGTGCAGAGCGCTTAATTGCTTTATACCATGATTATGGTATTGACAAAACACGTGTTTTGATCAAAATTGCCAGCACTTGGGAAGGTATTGTTGCTGCACGAGTGCTGGAACAGCAAGGTATTCATTGCAATATGACTTTGGTTTTCTCTAAAGAGCAGGCAATTGCTTGTGCTGAGGCGGATGCTTATTTGATCTCACCTTTTGTTGGGCGGGTGCAAGATTGGTATAAAGAAAAGAGTATTGCCTATGATGGGCACCCAGGCATTGACTTGGTACGAGAGATTCATTGTTGTTTTAAGCAGGCTGATTTTAAAACTGTGGTGATGGCAGCGAGTTTTCGTAGTAGTGATGAAGTGGTGGCTTTATCCGGTTGTGATCGTTTGACGATTCCACCCAAGGTATTAGCTCAATTACAAGAGAAAACAGCCGGTTTTGAGCGTGCTTTAGTCAATGATATTGCCGTTGCTAGTGATGATCCCAAAATTGCTGCAATGACAGAAGCTAAGTTTCGTTGGGCTATGAATCAAAACCCGATGGCTGAGGAAAAGCTGGCTGATGGTATTCGTCGCTTTGCTAAAGATACGGTCCTCCTTGAAGAAAAAATGCGTACTGCTGCTAAATACTAAGTGGTTAGCCGTTGCTGTTTATAGAGGTTTTGCTTAACTGAGATTTTTTCTTAGTACATGACTGCAGTGACTTTCAGCATAATAACGATGAAATGTGGTATGATCTTCGCAAAGTTTAAGTGAGCGATGATGCCACATTTTTTTGTTATTGCTATTTATTGAGGATGTGATGAAGGTAACCGCTATTTACCCTGGAACATTTGATCCGATTACCAATGGCCATACTGATTTAGTTGAGCGTGCGTCACGCCTTTTCTCTAAGGTTGTGGTGGCTGTTGCCCATGTGACGCATCCCAGCAAAACGCCGCTATTTACTGTTGATGAGCGTGTGCACATGGCTACAGAGGCATTGATGCATTTAAATAATGTTGAAGTATGTGCATTCCAGGGCTTGTTAGCAGACTATGTGCAAAAGCAGCAAGTTCATTTATTAATTCGTGGTTTACGTGCAGTGTCTGATTTTGAGTATGAGTTTCAGCTTGCGGCGATGAATCGCCAACTCGCCCCTGATGTTGAAACAATGTTTCTGACTCCTTCTGAGAAGTACTCGTTTATTTCCTCAACCTTAGTGCGTGAAGTATCGAGTTTGGGTGGTGATGTGTCTGCTTTTGTTGCCGCAAATGTTGCTAAAGCCTTACAGGGTAAATTTGTAGATATAGCAGAAAAAAACAGTGATGAAGTAAAAAAATAAAATTTAAGTAATTTGATTAAGAAGTAGTACAGAGCGATGGCGTTAAAAATCTTTGATGAATGTATTAATTGTGATGTCTGCGAGCCTGAATGTCCCAATGAGGCTATTTATCAGGGCGAGGACATTTATGAGATTGACCCTGATAAATGCACGCATTGCTTGGGTCATTTTAAGACGCAGCAATGCGTAGAAGTTTGTCCGGTTGATTGTATTATTATTGACCCAGAGAACCCTGAAAATGAAGAGACTCTGTGGGCGCGTTACCATCGTTTGACTGAGAATAAATAATATATTGATTTAATTATGAATAATTGGCACACCTAGGCTATATAAGGCGCCAACAACTGTTCCATTCATACAGGTGACAATGGTTCCAGCTAGCATGGCTTTAAAGCCGAAGTTCACAATGATTTTGCGCTTTTGGGGCATTAAGCTGGTAAAACTACCCAACATGCTGCCGATGCTACCGAAGTTGGCAAAGCCACACATGGCAAAGACCATCATAATCTGTACTCGTGAATCTAAATGGTGCATGGTCGCAAGTTGGCTATAAGCGATGAGTTCATTGGTGGCAAGTTTAGTGGCCATCAGTTCTGCGGCCATTTGTGCATGTTCCCAGGGAATTCCCATCAGCCACATAAAAGGCACAAGTAGATAACTGAGCAATAGCTGTACGCTGACTGTATGGCCATAGATTTGTGGTAGTAAGGCGAGGCCGTGATTGATGAAGCTGACTAAAGCAAGCGCAGCAAGCATCATAATGATAATGGCCATCAGCGTTTTACCGCCCTCAAAAATACCTTGTGTTAAGGCGTCCATGGTGCTGGAAGCTGACTCATGAGTTAGGTCAGTTTGGTTGGTTGTGACCGTTTCGGTCTCTGGTACCATGATGCGAGAGATGGTAATGACTGCAGGGATACCCATAACGACAGATGTAATCACATAGCCAATCACGCCGTTCGGAAATATAGGTTGCAAGAAAATTACATATAACCCCATTACTGTACCGGCGACGGCAGCAAGGCCCATGGTCATCATAGTGAAGATTTCACTGCGGGTTAAGTGTTTAAGGTAGCCGCGAATAGTGAGCTGAGCCTCAGGAAAACCTAAGAAAATATTTGCAGAAAGCACTGTGCCAAGGGCGCCGCCAATGCCAGCAAAGCGGTGTAAGGCTTTGGAAATATGACGAATGATAAAAGGAATAATGCCCCAATAGGTTAAGATAGCACCAATGGCACCGATGACAATGACCATCGGTAAAGCTTGCAATGCTAAGATAAAGGTATTGCCACCCGGCTTGACCTCAAAGGGCGAGGGTCCACCGCCAATATAACCAAAGACGGTGGAGGTCGCTTCGATTACCGACTGCTGTAGAGCGATAATGACTTCATTCATTTTAGCAAATGCTAGGCTAAATAGCGGGACATAAAAGAGAATAAGGGCAATAATAACTTGAGCGATTAGCCCATAGCCGACTGGTTTCCATTTGATCGCACGTTTATTTTCACTAAAAATAAAGGCAAGTAGGCAAAAGCCTAGTAGCCCCAGGATACCGTGGAGAACGGATTCAATCATAATTATTGCTCACTTTCGTTAATGCTTGGGGAGTGAATAGTCCCATCATGTTAGAGAATTGCTAAGGGATTCTATCAAAAGTGACGATGTTTGTCAGCTTCGTGTTGATAACTTGTGTTATGCAAGCGATGCAAATGACGTGATGTGGGCTGAGCTATTTTCATTAGTACTTCCCTTAAAATGCGCCCAATGGATCAAGGTAGAGCAGATAAAGTATAGTAAAGTGCCATTCTAAAATTTTATTATTATAATTTTTAATATAAAATAATAAGAAAAGCGCTTACATATATAATTTGGTATTATCATTAAAAAAAAGTAAGGTTGTCTAGCTTTACAATTTGAAAGGCTGGAAACTTCTTGCTGCCTGAATACTGCTGTTTGTGAATATTAAAATATCAAAAAATATATTGTATATTTAGGTATTAAATTTTTGGAAATCTTTTAAAGCAAGCACATAGTTTACTTAGAGTATATATTTTAATAAATTTTATTCTATATTTTCAAAGGTGATGTCTAAATCTAGAGATATAGCCAAGCGAGAATATGTCTATGCTTGTGAGTTGTGCTTGTTACAGCGAAATAACCTTATACTCATAATTTTAATTAGTTGTTATATATTATTTACATTTGTTTTTGTTGAAACTATCTGAAGGGATTAAAACGATGAATATAGTGATAGGAATAGGCATGGAGATAAACTACGAAACTTTACTACAATTTCGCAATGAGCTACTTGCAAAGCTTCACCGGTATAACCCTAAAGACTTGCAAAAGCATACTAGTATCACGGATATCTATTGTGGGAATCCTGATCAAGCATTTCAAGAAATATTGAAAGAAGCTTGTTTTAAAAGAGGTTTGCATTGTTATTCAACAAGAACTGGGCGCACACGAACCATGGGCTACATCAAAGACATTGTTAGTGCTAACCCGGAAAAATACCATGAGCTGCAAGAGTTATTGACGCCATTTGGTGGTTGTAAGCCTGATTATAGTAATAAAGCAATGCGTTATTTTGCTTACAATGGTAGCTTAAATGGATTTGATTCTCATAATAAGCCTGTGAACCAGGCCTATGAAAATTATTTTGCAACGAATAGTTCAGGCAACCCGTATTCTACCTCAAGTCAGTTTTTAGACGAGCAGTTAGGTGGTCATTATCGCAAGTGTTCAGAGGATGATTTTGATCTTGATTCTGGTATGGGGCAACATTAAATCAGTAATTAAAAAAGGCTCTTGCAGTATTTATCTTGGTATTGGTTTATTTTTAACCCCTATTCAGCAATTGCCGACAGGGGTTAAATAGATCTCAAAATAGTGGTAAAGCTCTAAGTTTAGCGCTTATTTAAATTGAGCTTAGCAAAAGCCGCGGCCATGGCTGATTCGCCTTGGGGTGGTGGTGATTTTTTAGTCGTTTTATTATTATACTTTGTCATATTGGTTGTATTTCCGGCTTGTTTAGGTTGCTTATTTTGTTGATTGCTTGCTGAGTCATCTAGGCGCATCGATAAAGCAATACGGCGACGAGCAAGATCAATATCAACGACTTTGACTTTGACAATGTCACCTGCTTTAACGACTTCATGCGGATCACTAACAAAGTGATTTGCCAGTACCGAAATATGTACGAGCCCATCTTGGTGCACACCGACATCAACAAAGGCGCCAAAATTCGTGACATTGGTGACTACCCCTTCAAGGATCATGTTTTCCTTTAGATCTTTAATATCGTGAACATCGTCTTTAAAGGTTGCTGTTTTAAACTCTGGGCGTGGGTCACGGCCGGGTTTATCAAGTTCGCTGATAATGTCTTTAATTGTCGGCTCACCAAACTGATCATTAATATAATCTTGGGCCTTTAATGTACTTAAAAATGAGTGATTGCCAATCAAATCTTTAATGCTTTGGTCGTTTTTAGCTGCAATTGCTTTAACAACGGCGTAGGTCTCAGGGTGGACAGCAGACGCATCGAGTAAGTTATCACCGTTATTAATACGTAAAAAGCCTGCGGCTTGTTCAAAGGCTTTAGCCCCTAAGCGTGGGACTTTTTTTAATGCTGTGCGGTTTTTAAAAGGGCCTTGCTCATTGCGGTAGGCGACGATATTTTGAGCAGTAGTGGTATTTAGGCCAGCGATGCGGGTAAGTAGCGGTGCTGAGGCCATATTAACATCAACCCCGATGCGGTTAACACAGTCTTCAACAACACCGTCCAAAGAGCGGGCGAGCTGAACTTGATTGACATCATGTTGGTATTGACCTACACCAATGGCTTTGGGCTCTATTTTAACCAGTTCTGCTAAAGGGTCTTGCAGGCGACGGGCAATGGAGACTGCACCACGAAAAGAAACATCCAGCTCTGGAAATTCCAGGGCAGCTAGTTCAGAGGCAGAATACACTGAGGCGCCGGCTTCTGAAATCATAATCTGGGTGAATTTTAGTTCAGGAAACTGCTTTTTAACGGCTGTGACGAGTTGGTCAGTTTCTCGTGATGCTGTACCATTGCCGATGCTGACCAGTTCAATATTGTGTTTTTTGATCAATGCGGCAATGACATGAATGGACTGATCCCATTGATTTTTCGGTACGTGGGGGAAAATCGTTGTATGCTCAATCAGTTTACCTGTAGCATCAACTGCAACCACTTTGACGCCGGTGCGTAGGCCCGGGTCTAAACCTAAAGTCGAGCGCGCGCCGGCTGGCGCGGCTAATAGCAAATCTTTGAGGTTGGTTGCAAAGACTTTGATGGCGCCTTCTTCGGCACGTTCACGAATTAAACTAAAAAACTCGGACTCTAAACGGGTGAGTAATTTAATACGCCAGGTCCAGCGTATGGTTTCTTGTAGCCAGTGATCAGCAGGGCGTCCCTGATGGCTAAAATTTAAGTGGTGCATAATCAACGCTTCACTTTGTCCTGAGTCTGTTTCACTAGGCTCAGGTAAGAGCTGTAGAGTTAATACACCCTCGCTACGCCCACGAAACAGGGCTAAAGCACGATGTGAGGGAATTTTGCTGACGGCTTCTGAGAATTCGAAATAATCTTTAAACTTTGCGCCAGTTTCTTCTTGCCCGCCAATGACCGTCGCTTGAATTTGGGCGGCATCTTTTAAGAATTGGCGGAGGGTTTCAATCAGTGCGGCGTCTTCTGCAAAGCGCTCCATTAAAATATAACGAGCACCTTCTAAGGCTTTTTTAGTATCAGTAATCGATTGATCTTGATTGATATATTTTTCAGCCTCTGTCTCAGGGGTTAAACTCGGGTCATGAAATAAAGCATCAGCTAAGGGCTCTAGGCCAGCTTCTATGGCAATTTGACCTTTAGTACGACGTTTGGGTTTGTAAGGCAGATAAAGGTCTTCAAGCTGATGTTTGGTCTCTGCTTCAATAATACTGGTCTTTAACTCAGGGGTCAGTTTGTCTTGTTCATTGATGCTTTTTAATATGCTCTCTCGACGTTCTTCGAGTTCTCTGAGGTAGCGTAGGCGTTCTTCTAATGTGCGTAGTTGTGAGTCATCAAGCGTGCCGGTGACCTCTTTACGATAGCGGGCGATAAAAGGTACGGTCGCACCTTCATCCAGTAGCGCCATTGCTGCTGTGACCTGCCATTCTTTGACAGTGAGTTCGTTTGCAATTTTCAGGCTAATATTCATAGCAACCAGTCTCATACATCTTAATACAACGTTTATATAATTGAGACAGGGTAATCGAATTAGTCAAAAGCGTCTAGAATGAATAGTCAATCTAGACTCGCGAATGTGAGTGTTTAATTAATGGCGCGCTAGCGAGCATAAGTCTGAATGACGTTTTGAATTGTGCCATCTTTGCGCATTTCTTTAATAGCAGCATTGAATTTAGGCAAACTTTCAGCAAGCTCAGATTGTTGATGAGTGACTAATACAATACGTAATGTGCGGTAACTATAAGGTAAGAGAGTAAACTTTTTTTCTAGTTCCATCATTGTTAATAGCTGTTTGCCTAGTGTTTCTTGAGTGATCGTTAAGTCATAACGATTGAGGGCGATTTTACGAAAACAATCGGCTTGATTTTTGCTAAAGAGAGCTTTTATTTGGTGAGATTTAACCTGTTGTTTAGCCCAATTATTATTTCGGTCAATGCAAATTTTCAATGGTTCTAGCTCATTAAAGGATGATGTTTTTTTTAGATTAATTAAATCTTTGTTTTTTTTAAGTACAAACGCTTTAGATCGTATGGTGATGATCGGTTCAGATGAAATGAGTACAGCGATGCTGCTTTCCTGATTTTTGCTTTTATTTTCTTTTTCATTTGGGCTTGATATTGCTGGAGCAGGAATTTTATCAGCTGTGGTAATAAAGCCGCTAATGATGTTTTCTTTAACTAGTGCTTTAGCTTGATCGAGTGGAAAACTGGTTGCCTCGCTTTGCAAGTCAGCTCGCGATAGTGCGATACGTACGATATCAATGATAATACCTTCTAGTTTTCCTGAGTTTAATTGATAGCTATAAGGTGGCCAATTGTACTCATAAGCAATCGTATGAGATTCAATCAGAGAAAATGTTGGCTTTGAGGCTATTAAGGCCAATATAAAAAGAAGTCCTGAGTGTGTTTTATTCATTATCATTTACTTTATAGTAAGCGTAATTAAATTTTTGTCTGTCTTTTATTTTTTAGATTAAATAATTTGAATTGTCTAAGTTTATTTATAATTTTTTATTTACTTTTAACAGAATATGATTGTTTTTAATGTTTTATATTTATATATATTTTTATTAATGTTTGCTTGGATTAGTGATTGTTTTAAGCCAGTGAAGAGTGGTAGGATGAAAGTGAACTTTGGCGGTTCATAAACGATCACAAGGAGGCTTAATTCATGTCTATGAAAAAAAGTTTTATAGGTGTTACAGCATTTTTAGTGGCAACAAGTGTGAATAGTTTTGCGGCAGAGTCTGCAACAGGCAAACTTAATATTACAGCGAAAATTGTTTCTGGCATTGCGATTGAACAAACCACAGCAATGGCGTTTGGTGACATTATTTTACCGAATAAAGCAGGAGTAAAAGAAGATGCTAGTGCCGATGGTCAAATGACAGTGTATGGTGCTCCAGGAAGCGCAGTGAAAGTCACTTGGCCGGCAAAAACAGACATTAACAGTGGCAGTGACAGCCTTGAAGTTTCTGTTGTCACCAAAGGTGGTGGTAAAAGTGATATAAAGGATAATTTAGATGAAGATGGTCAATTGGCTGTTGATGTGACAGGTACTATAAAAGACTTAATGCATGATACTGTGGCGGGTGATTATGCGGGAACTTTAACCTTTACAGCAGCTTACCAATAACATTTAACATTTAATTTTCATGTTTCTTCTAAGATTTAAGAGCCTTAAGAATAAGGCTCTTTTTTATTTGTTTTGCTTGCCATATTTTAAGTATCAACGTTACTAAACTAAATAGTTGTCTATTCAGGGAAGGGTGAGTAAGCTTTATTTGTGACTGTGGTTAAATTTTGATCAACTTCCGAAGGAAGCTGTAAAAAATGTCTGTACCCATTTTATCCACATGATTATCCACAAAAATTGTTAATAATTTAGAGTAATTGAGTTGGCCTACTGACTGCTAAATTAGCGAGGTTTTTTATTTAGAGTTATGGTGAGGAGAGTGATTTAAGTGCACCGGAATCTTTGATCATGCCATAACTGACTTTCGCTAATGCTTGTAATTGTTTTTGATGAATATCAAGTGTGGTGATGATTAGATTTTTAGCCATGGCCATTGGGCGAGACAGCATGATATATTCATTGTCTTCCTGAAGATAAAAGTCAACGATAAGCAAATTGCGCTCACAGCGAAAATACCAATTTGCTTGATTAACCTTTGGCAGGTTGACGATAAATTTTGTGCATTGTGGCAATTGCTCTAGGCTGATTTCATATTCGTACATAAAATTTGCTATGGATTCTTGTTATATATTATCGATCTGTAATTTTATTGTAGCTTGTTATTGTTATGAGTCACTTGAGGAATGCGCAAGTGCTCTCTATTTTTTAGATTTTTATAAATCTATAACTATAACTATAGCTATTAAGTTTAAGCGTATTGGATCTGTTTTTTAAGTTGGCGGCTAAAGTGGTTGGTTTTAATTTGTAGAAGATCGCAGTATCATAAGCCAGAATTTTCCTGATTTAAGGTTTTAGAGTAAAGGCATGCAATACCGAGATTTACGTGATTTTATCGAGCAATTGGAAGTGGTCGGAGAGCTAAAGCGCATTGGCCCTGAGATTAACCCTTATTTAGAAATGACAGAAGTTAGTCAACGTGTTTTGCATGCAGAAGGCCCTGCACTGTTATTTGAAAGACCGACGAACTCTAGTATTCCAGCGCTGACGAATTTATTTGGCACTGTTAAGCGTGTGGCCTTAGGCATGGGGGCGGAGGATACTCAGGCGTTGCGTGAAATCGGTCAGTTGCTGGCTTTTTTAAAAGAGCCCGAGCCGCCGAAGGGGTTAAAAGAAGCCTGGGCGAGTTTGCCTATTTTTAAGAAAATTTTAACGATGGCACCTAAAAAGGTGAATAATGCGCCTTGCCAGCAAATTGTCTTAGAAGGCAGTGAGGTGGATTTAAGTGCGTTACCGATACAAACTTGCTGGCCTGATGATGCCGGCCCGTTAATTACTTGGGGGCTTGTGACGACACGCGGTCCTTATAAGTCACGTATGAATATGGGTATTTACCGCCAGCAGGTGATCGGATCAAATCGTGTCATTATGCGTTGGCTTTCTCATCGTGGAGGAGCATTGGACTTTCAAGAGTGGTGTAAAGCGCATCCGGGTGAAAAATTTCCTGTTGCAGTGACCTTAGGCTGTGACCCGGCAACGGTTTTGGCTGCGGTGACACCAATTCCCGATACACTATCAGAATATGCTTTTGCTGGCTTATTGCGTGGCCATAAAACCGAATTAGTGAAGTGCTTAGGTAATGATCTAGAGGTGCCGGCACGGGCTGAAATTGTGCTTGAGGGCTATATTGATCCAGAGGATATCGCGCCAGAGGGTCCTTTTGGTGATCACACTGGTTATTATAATGAAGTTGAGAGTTTTCCTGTATTTACTGTTGAACGTCTAACGATGCGTGAACAGCCAATTTATCATACGACCTATACTGGGCGGCCACCGGATGAGCCAGCGATATTGGGAGTTGCCTTAAATGAAGTCTTTGTGCCATTAATTCAAAAACAGTTTCCTGAGATTGTTGATTTTTATTTGCCCCCTGAGGGCTGCTCTTATCGTTTAGCGATTGTCTCGATTAAAAAGCAATATCCGGGGCATGCTAAGCGTGTTATGATGGGCGTTTGGTCATTTTTGCGCCAGTTCATGTATACCAAGTGGGTGATTGTTGTTGATGATGATGTCAACGTGCGTGATTGGCAGGATGTGATTTGGGCGATGACGACACGCATGGATCCAGTACGTGATACGACAATGATTGACCATACACCGATTGATTACCTTGACTTTGCCTCCCCCGTATCAGGTTTAGGTTCAAAAATGGGCTCAGATGCAACCAATAAGTGGCCGGGTGAGACCAGCCGTGAATGGGGAGTACCAATTATAATGAGTGATGTTGTGGTTAAGAAAATTGACTGTTTATGGGCCGATCTTGGATTGTAGCGATGCCTAATCAAGTAACAATAGAAAATTCAGATAATTATTTTAATGTTGAAGAAGATGAAACGATTCTTGACGCGGCGTTGCGACAGGGTATTGATTTGCCTTTTAGTTGTCAGGCCGGAGTTTGTGGCGCTTGTCGCGGTCAAGTGAGTGCAGGTGACGTTGATTATGGTGCTATCGAAATTTTTGGTTTATTACCTGAAGAAGAGTCGGCAGGGTTTGTTTTGACCTGCAGTGCTAAAATTACCACTGATATTATATTAAAAATGGATGGAAATAGCTTGTATACACCTCCTCAGCCATGCAAGGGTCAATTTGATGCGCAAGAAGTGATAATGACAGTATTAAGTCAGGATAGCGTGGGTGATGATATCTATCGTCTGACTTTACAGCATGAGGCGAGCTTCTTATATCAAGCAGGCCAATATATCGATGTAATTGTTAATGAAGAGATTTGCTGTCCTTTATCGATTGCTAATGCACCCCATGTACATTCAGGTGTTATCGAGTTGCATGTTCGTAAAACACATACGATACCCAGTTGGGGTAATTGGGTTCTTGAGCAAGCGGTAAAGAAAAAACAACTGCGCATTCGCGGCCCTAAGGGTCAAGTGGTTGCTAACAATTTAAATGCGCGGCCTCAGTTATTGATTGCTGGTGGGACTGGTTTTTCTCAGTGCAAGGCATTGCTTGAACAGATTTTTCTCGATAAAGAAAAAGACAGTGAAGCAGCGGTTTATTTATATTGGGGTGGGCGCCATCGTGAGAGCTTATATTTACATCAACAGGTGAAAGACTGGTTAGCAGAGTATCAATATTTTCATTATGTACCGGTATTGTCGCAGGCAGTAGGGCATGATCGTTGGGGTGGTCGCCGAGGCTTAATTCATCAGGCGGTCTTGGATGATTTTGAGACTTTACATGGGTTTGATGTGTATGCTGTCGGGCCAATGGAAATGGTTAAGTGCGCTTTTTTGGGCTGTGTCGCCAAAGGCTTGCCAAAGGCACAGTTTTATTCTGATTTTTTAGAATTTATGGATTTTAATGAAAAATAGAAATAAGATTTTAGAGGCTGTGCAGCAATTACTCAGCGATGAAAGCATGAGCAGTCAGGAGGAGATTTGTCAGTCACTTGCAGCACAAAACTTTACTGTCAGTCAGTCTAAAATTTCCCGCTTATTGCGCCAATGTGGTGCTGTTAAAGTGCAAAAAGATGGGCGGTTGGTGTATGGCTTGTCTAAAGAGTTATCCCCTCCTGCCAGCGATAGCGCACTGGCTCATTTAGTCTTATCAATAGAGCATAACGAAGTGATGGTGGTTTTGCATACGAGTCCGGGAGCTGCTCAGTTGGTGGCACGATTGCTTGATTTTCATCCCAAGCACAGTGATATCCTAGGAACGCTCGCTGGAGATGATGCTATTTTTGTGTCGCCGCGTTCGATTAAAAATATAGAAAAGATCTACTTAGAAATTAGGCAGTTGTTAGGGTTTACAGACTAAATGAGTTATTTTGGCTGTTAGTTATCAATGATGATTGGGTAGTAGGTTATTGTTAAAAATAGAGGCTCTATGCAGATAAAAGGTCAGTGCGTTGCTGGTTAATGTATGGAGCGTATTGGTCGCGATGACCTTTAATTGATGTTGGCCACGGTCAAGGTGATATAAAGTTACAGAAGACTCGGTTGATCGTTTGATCAGTTTGCCGTCAATGTAGTAATGATAATATTGAATACCTGGCTTGGGCCGGACTGTTACTGTCAGGTTACCTGAGGCATGATGAAGCGTTTGGTGATTGCTAGGCGCGGTAACCGTTAAGCTGGGTCTAGCTGGGCTAGTGTCTGGAGTGTGTATTGTGGGTTGGCTGCTAGATAGCGTTATGGGGGAAGATAATTCTAGGGTTGTTGCACTTGGATGTGGATGATTGCTAAATGATATGACGCCTTGTGTATCTTGCCAAGTGTAAATAATGTTGCGGCTGTAGCTGATGGTGTTATGAATAAAAAAGTAACAAAAAGCGCTGGTTATATAAGTTAGATAAGTACAAATATATATAACTAAGTTAGTAACAGTCGTTGCTCTCATTGTTTTTAAATTTAAATCTAAAACTAACTCTAGTTTGCATGTTAATAAGTTAATAATAGTAAGTGATCTAGCCGCTTAGGATCAATGGGTGATTGTGGTTGTGCTGAGATTTAAACAGAGATAAGCGGCTGGCCCATCCAACGTCCTTTGCTGTGGTAGGCATCGGTTTCGCTGCTTTGCACAGGGTGGAGTAATACGCTTAGGCCATTGCGGTGGGCTTTAAACCATTGTGTGAGTTTGGGTAATAAGTCCTTGGGGAAGGCAATTTCAAACATCGGTTGTGGGTGCGGATAGGGTGGTTTGTCGTGTAATAGACTGACTTTAGCAACACCTTCTAACATGGTATATAAGTTATTGCGCAGTAGTTTAGCCACCGGGCGCGTGCTCATGTCGTAATATAAATGGATGTGATAATCATACATGTTGTGTAATTCTCCTTGCACTAGGCGCTTTTAGCCCTTACTTTGAGTATGGATAGAATTTGTTAACTTGCAATAAACAGGATGGGGCTCATAATAATTGTTTGTTGGTTCATGGGGTTATAATGCGGTGATGCGATACTTGGTGTTTTTTCTGGCTGTTATTTTATTGGTGTCAGGCTGTGCGAGTACGGTGTCAAAAGTGGCGCCTTATTCTGATTATCCTCATGTGTATGCATGTCCGAATAAGTTAAGTAGTTTGTGCTATCGTACAGCGATTGCACCAGTTGGGCACAGGTTTCAGTATAATCAGCTGAGCTTTCAATTGCCTATTGCTTTGCAAGCACCGTTGCGTCAAGGAAAATTAGAGCTACAAGAGTATTATGTTAAATCTCCCGTACTTCCTTCGTCTTTGCCTTTAGATTCAGGAATTTCAAAAAAATGATCCTGGCGGCAATGTTTAGGAGGATGTTAAAGATTCAGGAATTTCAAAAAAATGATCCTGGCGGCAATGTTTAGGAGGATGTTAAATTCTGGTCAGTATTGCTGTGGCCATTACCGAATATAATGTCTGCAGGCGGTTTTTTAGGTGAAAATAGGCGAATTCTCTAATTTCGGGCGGAGTTACCCTACTAGAAGCCTCTAAATCGGCTGGTTGCTAGCTCTTCATAGTAATTGTACTTTTCCCTAAGAGTAAGACCAAATTGGGTGCTTACCCTTCTTAACTGATTGCCGCACAAGATGCATTTAAGAGGGTTGTAGTTGAAATTACTTTTCATCAGTGAAGTAAAGGTGACCTGCTGATATGCCTCAATAGTTTGTCCGACCAAATCATAAATTTTTGGTAGTATTATTGTCCGAGTGCGATAGCTTAGAAATCCATAATAGCGGATCATTTTAAAGAACTTGTCCGGGATGTGCTGGGTAAGGCGATCAATAAAATCGTCGATACTCTGCTTTTTCATTTTCTGCTGTTTAGTTTTGTGATCCAGGTAACGAAAGATAACAACATTACCATCATAGTGCTCCATTCTGGCGTTGGCGAGGGCCGGGCGTTTAATCGTAAGCGTCGCTACCTCGGTAGGTATTTTGCACATCCAATGATGCAAAATCGCCGAGCAAAACGCGACGACTATAAACCCTCGGCTGCCCTCGTCACAGGGCATTACGTGCCTTGAATCGGCCACTACATACCCTGCTCTCAAATGGCGCTACGGCTCGTAAAGATTTTTAGACACTCGTTACGCTTGCTACAGACCTTACGCTCTTCCGCAACTCCGCTCTGCTAAAAATCCTCACCTACCTCGGCCTACTCACCCCGTGCTTTGCACTCCTTGGCTCGCAGCGGT
>LVCQ01000056.1 GCA_001644975.1 Piscirickettsiaceae bacterium NZ-RLO1 | reverse complement strand
CGTCACAGGGCATTACGTGCCTTGAATCGGCCACTACATACCCTGCTCTCAAATGGCGCTACGGCTCGTAAAGATTTTTAGACACTCGTTACGCTTGCTACAGACCTTACGGTCTTCCGCAACTCCGCTCTGCTAAAAATCCTCACCTACCTCGGCCTACTCACCTCGTGCTTTGCACTCCTTGGCTCGCAGCGGTAGAGTTATCTTTCTCTGTAATTCCAATAGTTTCTTGGCAATCTCTGAGTAGAGCAATTACTTATTTTCAGTGTTTTTTATCCACTATTTTATAAAAAACTAAATAATGTTAAATTCTGTACTCTGGAGAAGGCCAGCTGAGTTGCCTGTAGTGTTGTTTGTAAAATCGATAATTCACTCACGGCTTTAGCAAAATCGAGATCAGATAAATCTCCCAAGGCTTTATTTTGGCTCAATTGAATATGACTACTCACCTCTTGCTGTAAATGAATATTCGATTGACGTAAGCCAACTTCT
The DNA here is from genome assembly GCA_001644975.1 of Piscirickettsiaceae bacterium NZ-RLO1. Lineage (GTDB taxonomy): Bacteria > Pseudomonadota > Gammaproteobacteria > Piscirickettsiales > Piscirickettsiaceae > Piscirickettsia. The sequence goes on along the minus strand of LVCQ01000056.1, from coordinate 16,734 downwards.
GTTGTCACTGACAATAATGTTCCTTCCGCTTCATCAATACTTGCAATCATGCGCTGGATATTTTCATTTAAAGCAATATTACCTTCAGGCTCACCTCCAACATAACCTAATAAAAATTTAGCAAAATCATCGATAACATTCATGACATTTTGCTGCTGCTCTGGCTCAATAGTAAAACGATCACCAACCTGCGGCCCGCGTGGCAATCCAGAGGCGGCATCAATAATATTCGGGTCCATCGTCACTTCAACAACCAATCCATTAATATTAATCACTGTAGGCTCTGCAGGATCAGTACTTGATATCGGACGCTTAACCGGTAATCCTGTCATCGGCTGACCATCTTCACCAATAACAATTTGGCCTGTTGTTGCCGAGTAAACGGAAAATGTCTGTGCATCATTGCTTGTCGGGCTAACATCAACATCTGTTGGTGCAGCAGGTGGGGCACTCCCTGTCAACGGCTCAAATTGAATAATATAACTCTCAGGAATTTCTTGAGATTTCTGCCATTTCAACACATCTTTGACATAACCGGCTGAAATGCTGGCCACTTGCTGATTATTATTGGTCACACTAATCGCATTATTCTCATGCGCACGTGTTTTTGCAAACATTGCTTGTGAAAAAAATACTGCCTGACCACTATCTGATACCGGAACTTCTAAGTTCTCATCTAAACGTGCCAACGCTTGTGTATCATTGCCTTGATAAAGGTATGCCCCATTTTGATCTTGCACAAAGGGTTGCTGCGTCATTTTTGAGCCTGAAAATAGATACTCACCATTTCTATCTCGGGAATTCGCTTGCTGAACAATAGATTCTAATAAAGAGGCAATAGAACGACCCACCTCACGCACATCAGAAGTTGCATATCCTCCATTCCCCGCTTCAATCGCTCTGACCTTTACCTCTCTAAATAAGCCCGCCAGACTTGTTAGGGTTGCTTCCTCTAATTCCAAGCGGTTTCGGGAAAAATCCATGTTTTCGCTAAATTGTTTTTTTTGTGCAATATTATTTTTTAAGGCCAATGTACGCAAAGCATCAATTGGATCATCAGCGGCTGTTAAGATTTTCTTATTTGAGGCGATTTGGTCTTGAACTTTTGCTAGCTCTTCTTGACGCTTCGCCATATTATCCACCGTCGTATTAAAAATAGAAGAAGTAGAAACACGTGTCACCATAATTTATCTCCTAAACCTGCCCTCTATCATTTTAATTTTATTTAGCCTACCGCTTGTAATAATGAACTAAATAGCGTCTGTGCTACCGTAATCACGCGTGCTGAAGCCTGATAGGCTTGCTGAAACTGAATTAAATTAGCCGCTTCTTCATCTAGGTTCACCCCCATAATCGAGTCACGCTTTTGCTGAGCCTGCCTTTTTAAGGTCTCACTGGCATTTAAATCAATAATCGAAGTTTCTGTCTCACTAGCCACACTTGCCACTAAACTTTCATAACCTTGACTAATCGAACTGGTTGGGTTGCCTGAAGTATCTGCTGTTAATACCGCTTGTTGTTCTATTTTCGCAAGCTTAATTGCATTTGAATTATCACCAAACCCATTGGTATTGTACTCGATATTGAAAATGTCGCCTTTTTCGGGTGTGCCAGAGATCTGCATGCGATACCCTGGATCATAATCTGTTGGCGGCGCAGTCGTCGTATCAACCAAAGGAAACACATCAGGATTCAGTGGATCATAAGGCTGTGGTCCACCAATAGGCTTTAAAGTCCCCGATCTTAGATAAACTTGATAACGCGTTTGACTTAAAAATTCAATTTGAATCGGTGGGTCTAGCTGACCAGGACGATCGGGATGGAAAGCATTTTTCGCAACATTAAGAGACAATCCAGCAAGAAAGCCGCCATGTTCAGGATTACTCCCAGAAATGAGTAAAGAGTCCGTCACATTCGCGGCAGTAACCGTCACCTGGCCTTTTTGATAGCCCTCATGCGCCGCACCATTTAAAGAAAAGCTTTCAAAATTCGCTGCACCCGTGCCACCGTTATTGCCTGTCGTTGATATTTGAATCGTTTTACCCTGGTTTTCAGTCACAATAATATGCGCATCCGCACTGAATTTATTGGTAATAGTATTATTACTACCCGCCGTACGAATCGCATCACGCAATGCCGTTGTTGTCGCAAAGGTCCCACTAATACTCTGACCATTAATCACTAAATCACCCGCATTAATCGTCGAGCCTTCAATAAAATTACCTAGATTCATCTCATCTTGTGCAACACTATTTAAAGCTAAACCTGCCGCGGTAGCACTAGCACCTAAGCTAATCGCTAAGTTTTCACCTACGGTTGACTTAATTACTACATCTGCCCGCGCACTGATATTGCCCGAGAGTGCTGTAATAGCAGTGACCACTTCATCTGCATTGCGTGTTCCTGCTGCAATCCCCAGCGCTGTCGATGGTAAGTTAACACCCGTACCACCAAAACTCTCAAAGGTTATATCAGAACCCGCACCTCCCCAAATCCCATCACTATACGCCCCTAAATCCAACGTCGTTGATGCAGTAGGAGTTACGCCTGCAACATTCAGTGCAATCCCATCAAGCAAAGCACGTGCCGATGAATCCGCAATAGCAATCGGTGTTGCCACATCATCAGGCGTACCTCCAGCAACAGAAAATAATAAATCACCCGCCAAAGGTGTCTTTAAATCGGTTAACCGACTCACTAAATCAGGTTGAAACGACATTACCGTATTTGCAGCAGTACTCAAATCAGAAAAATTAATCGGCTGGTTCGTGCTCACCATATCGCTCACTGTTAACTTCCCTGACCCTAAATTTGCTTCGTTTTCACTGGCTGCCACCGGCCAAGCTAAAGCTAGTTTTTTCGGGTCAGTAATTTGCACATCAATGCCACGCGCAAGCCCTTGCAGCGGTCGAATCACATAACTATCCTGGTCAGCAAACCCACCTGAATTTAAAGAAATTCTCATCCCATTTATTTGAATAGGAAAGTCAGCAATGGCCCCTGAAGTCATCGAGACCTGATCACTTTGACGAATCAGCTCATAACTGGTCCCGGTAATAATTAAATTATATTCTTCAGCTTCTAAGTCTTTAATTCCCGTCGCAGGCTTATTGGGCACCGCAATGGTATCAGCAGCGAACTCACCAAGCTCCACTGTTAAAGCCGCATTGCCCGTATTCGCCGAATTCGGCAAGTAACGCTGAGCAATGAGTGCTGATTTATTCAAATCATTGAAAAAATCTCCACCGAGATCACTATTAAAATCCATACCTAATTTATGCTGTTCATTAGTGGTCTGAATTAAACCGACAGCAACAAGACCTAACTGCCTTAATGATTGGTCAATCACATTGTCACGTACATCGATTAACCCCTTCACCCGGCCACTTTGAACCTCATTCGTAATATCAAACCTAACGTTTTTATTCAGATCTTTAACAAAAAGATTAGACTTAGATGCATCCTCAGCATTTGGTTCTGCAACAATCGTCAGAGAGTTCGTTCCAGCCACCAAGGATTGACCAGAACCAATTGACACATCAACACTGCCATCCGTGTGTTCAAATACAGAAATATTCGCAAATTCAGCAATTTCTTTTAAGGCTCTATCCCGATCATCAAGTAAATCATTCGGCGCGGCCCCTCCAGCACTGCCCACCGCTCGACTAATTTGATCATTAATAATCGCTACCCGCTTACCTAATTGGGTTAAATTTAGCGCCGCATCATCAAGGTCACGATTAATTTCTACGCGTAATTGACTAAGCTCACGCTCAATCGTATGAAAACGTGTGGTTAAATTATTTGCTTCTCCTAAAATACTCTGGCGCAAAGCAATCGATGTTGGCTCATTCACCCCTTCATTAAGTGTCTCAAAATAACCCGATAAAGAAGTCGATAGACTCGTTGCATCATTAGAGGCTAAATTATCAACACGAGAAGAAATACTATGAAAAATATCACTCTCTGCAAAGGCAGTCGTACTATCTCGTAGCTGCTCGACCGCAAAGCGATCTGCCATACGTTGGATGGCATCGATTTGCACACCTGCCCCCACATACTGTCCGGATACCGTATCACCTAACACACTGGACTGCAAAACACGTTGACGCGTATAGCCTGGTGTGCTGGCATTCGCAATGTTATGTGAAGTCGTATCAAGCTGTGTTCGTGCGGCATTTAACCCCGCGACGCTAATACCTAAGATACCCATAATACACCCTTCGTTCTAAGCTTAAGCAACTGCAGCTCACCTAGCTGTATCGACATCATAAACAAACCTTTAAATTCCATTTAATAAGGAACTTTTTGCAACATTTAAAAATTGCTGCAATTTTTCTGGCTCTTTTGGGTATAATGTCGATTGAATAAATTTGAAAAAATCTTCATCGGCTATTTTCTTTTCTTTTCCCGGATCAACTTTATTATCGCGTTGATTGACATTTAAATATTTTTCTAAAAATTGATCATAGTGACTCACCGCTTCATCAACCGTTAAAAAACCACCGCCACTTCCTTGGCTTAGCGCTAAGCCAAAGCGCTGCGGACTACCAAATAAATTCACCTGATTTGAGTTGGATAAATGTCCTCTTTTCATCATATTCGCACTGCCCCAACCGGTTTCAACGATAGCATGGCTTAACATGGCTTTTTTACTCACTCCTAATTTTTCTGATAAATCATCAAGATATGGCTCTAACGTTGCTATTAATCGCTTAAATGCAGTTTGTCCATCCTGCGCTGATTGCTCTTTTTTCAGTGTGTTATTAACATTTAACACCTGCTCAGGACCCGCTTGCTGCGATAAATAGCGGACTAAGGCATCCGTCAAACCAATGCCACCATTATTGGCTAAGTTTAAACTTAACTGGTCATCATATAGATCTTGATAAAAATCTTGGTACGAGCTTTTAAATAAGTCACTTTCTAACTCTTTACTGGCTTTTCTCATGCTGTCTAATGCCATTTTAATAAATATAGATTCAAACTGCTCGGCAACTGCCCGCAATGTTTTATCTTCCTCGCCGGCTTTATTTACATTGGCTTTTAATTTTTGAAATGCGGAAAAATCAAACGCATTACTAACGTGCTGTACAGGAATCGCATCCATTTATCTTTCCCTTTCCCCTATAAATAACAGCTCAAAGAACAACATCAAATAACCACTAATTCTGCATGTAAGGCCCCTGCAGCTTGTAATGCCTCTAAAATTTCAATTAAGTCTCCAGGTCCCACACCTACCTCATTGACAGCTCGCACGATATCTTTTAATGTCGGCCCCGGACTAAAGACAAACATCGGGTTGTTTTGCTGTTCTGCATTAATTTCAGACTCTGGCACAGTGACGGTCTCCCCACCACTCAATGCTCCTGGCTGACTCACTTTCGTTGTCTCTTCAATCGTAACAATTAAATTACCATGTGTGACCGCCGCAGGGCTGACCCGAACATTTTTACTGATCACTACCGTCCCGGTACGTGAGTTCACAATCACTCGCGCGGGGGCCTCTGCTGATTTGACTTTTAAATTCTCTAATACAGCAACAAACATTACCTTTTGTGCCGGGTCTTTCGGTGCACTGACCCAAACTGACGTAGAATCTAATGGCCGCGCCGATCCTGGTCCTAAAAATTGGTTAATGACATCCGCCATCCATTTTGCTGTGGTAAAATCTGGTGATTTTAAATTAAAGACAATATGGTCATCATGACTAAAAGGCGTTGGCACTTGCTTTTCAACAATCGCACCCCCCGGAATACGCCCAACACTTGGCACATTCACAATCAACTTCGAACCATCCTTGCCAGTCACCCCTAAACCACCGACAACGACCCCCCCTTGAGCGAGTGCATACACACGGCCATCTGCACCTTTTAAAGGAGACATTAATAAAGTGCCACCAACAAGGCTTTTTGAATCACCCAACGATGATGCCGTCACGTCAATACGCTGACCCGGCTTAGCAAATGCCGGCAACTCTGCACTTAACGCCACTGCCGCAACATTTTTCATTTTCGGGTCCACACCAGGAGGCAATTTAATGCCTAAATTCGACAACATACGCTTGAAACTGGCGATGGTAAAATTCGCATTATCTCCCGTACCATTTAAACCGACGACTAAACCATAACCGATTAACTGGTTACTGCGCACACTGGCAATATTACTGATATCCTTAATGCGCTGCTCAGCATAAGTTACGCCCGGGCTTATAAAAATACCGCTAAATACAAAGACTAAAGATAAGACTAAATATAAGGGTAAAGGTAAGGGTAAAGGTAAGGATAAGATAAATAATAAGTTATCCCGACAAACTAATTTTATTTGCCCTAGAATGGCCATATCACACTACCAAAGAAGCGCGATAGCCAACCTTGCCGGCTAGAGTCAGCGAATGAACCCGTACCACTGTAAGCGATTCTCGCATCCGCAATTTTAGTGGATTGGATGGTATTACTCGCGTCAATATCATCCGCGCGTACAATGCCAGATAAACGAATATACTCTCGCCCTGAATTTAACTTCATCCATTTTTCACCACGAATAACCAAATTACCATTCGCTAAAATGCGCGAAACAGTCACAGTAATCGAACCGCTCAGGCTATTTTCTTGTTTGGCATCGCCTTTACCCTGAAACTTTCTTTCTTGGCTTACTTGCCAATTTTCATCAACTAAATGACCTAAAAATGGAATCGATTTAGCAGCGGCAGGCAAAGCACTGCCATCCATGGTTAATTCATCCTTTTTCTCGATTTTATTATCCGCTTTTTTCGAAGCTTTATTGCTTTCATTAAACTCAACGGTTAGAACATCACCGACTTGAAAAGGCAGCGTCGTATTATATAAAGATGCGCCATAACGCGTTTGGTAAATTGCCCCACCTTGATACTGGGGAATATGTGCGGCTGCCGGGGGAATTGGCGCGTAACGAGGGTCACCTGGCTCAGGGCCAACAACATAGCTACAGCCATTTAATAAACCAGCCATAATAGCCAGTAAAACTACCTGAGCTGCTTGCCATACACGCCTCATCGTTATATTAATGCGAGACTCCTTATTTTAAATAGTTTATATCGTCTGATTTAAGAACTGCATCATGCCATCGGCTGTTGAAATCGACTTAGAGTTCATCTCATATGCACGCTGAGTTTCAATTAAGCCAATCAATTCCTCAACAACATTAACATTCGAAGCCTCAAGCTCACCTTGACGTGTACTGCCATACGCATCTGAAGCAGGATTACCCAAAGTTGCTGCGCCACTGGCAACTGTTTCTTTAAAGAGGTTATTTCCTTGCGGTTCTAGGCCCGCATTATTCACAAAGGTTGCCAATTGAATCGTCCCAAGCACCGTCGGCGTGACCGTTCCTGGCGTAGTTGCAGAGACCTGACCATCGACACCGATCGAGACGGTCAATGCATCCTGCGGCACATCGATTTGTGGTACTAAAGGATTGCCTTCAGCCGTCACCAAGGTGCCATTTTCATTACGAGTAAACTGACCACTACGTGTATATTGCGTTGTACCATCTGGCATTGTAATCTGAAAAAAACCTCGGCCATTAATCCTAATATCAAGTGTTCGATTAGTAATTTGTACCGTGCCTGGATCATGCTGTTTAAGCGTTGCGCCAACTGCTACACCACGCCCTAGCATTAAACCAGAGGGCAGTCTCACCCCTTCAGCATTTTCAGCACCGGCTTGACGCACATTTTGATAAAATAAACTTTGAAAAACCGCCCGATCTTTTTTAAAGCCGGTTGTGCTGACATTGGCCAGGTTATTCGACACGACTTGCAGTTTTAAATTTTGAGCATCTAACCCTGTTTTACTAATCCATAATGCTGGAATCATAATTTTTCACCTTGCCTGCTTCACAGCTTAAATTTGCATAATGCGTACCGATTCTTGTGCATTTGAACGCAGAGCTGCAATCATTTTCACTTGTGTTTCATATTGTCTGGAAATTTCAATATTATTGACAAGTGCCGCCACAGGATTCACATTACTGCCTTCAAGAACACGCGACTCAATCACCACGCTAGGGTCTAATTCCAGCGCTATATTCTCGCCAAATTGAAACAAACCATAATTATTTTTATTCATGTTTTGAGAAGGTGCATTCACAAGTTTTAACTGACCCACCACTTCAAATTCGGCATTTTGCACACCTGCGGCTTTAATCAAAATACGGCCGTTTTCAGCAATTTGCAGCTCAGAAGCAGGCGGCAAGAAAATCGGCCCGCCATCTCCGATGACAGGATGGCCATCACCGGTTAGTAATGCCCCCTCTGGCGTTAACTTAAAATCACCACGCCGCGTGTAATTTTCATTACCATCAGGCGCTAATACCGCAAACCAACCATCACCTTTGATCGCTGCATCTAAATTCCTGCCCGTGGTGATAAATGACCCAGCTTCAGTGCGATAACCCGGACGTTCAACCATCGCATACGCCCGACTCGGAAAGTAATCGCCAAACACCGACTGAGTACGAAACTGCTGTAAGTCCTCACGAAAACCCGTCGTTGATGCGTTCGATAAGTTATTATTATTCATTGCAAGTTTCGTAAATGCCTGCTTAGCACCACTCATTGCAATGTAAATTCCATGGTCCATGATCACCTCCTTGATTTATAACAACAGGTGCATAGAACATGCCAGAGCAAGCTGAACCACTCAGCTCACTTAGGCATAAATATTATCTATGATTTTAATTAACGAATATTAATAATCGTTTGTGTGACTTGATCAGACGTTCGAATCGTTTGCGCATTGGCCTGGAAGTTACGCTGGGCAATAATCATCGATACCAGCTCTTGAGTTAAATCAACATTGGAATCTTCTAAAGTCAGCGCCTCAATCGAGCCAAAGTTTGCCGTTTGTGGCTCACCAATAAGAGGTTGACCTGAACTAAAACTTTCCACCCACTGGGTATTGCCTACAGGCGATAAGCCATTTTCATTAGGAAAATTCACTAAGCCCACTTTACCTAAAGTACTAGACTGCCCATTACTGTATCTGGCGAAAATAATACCTGATTTATCCACTTCGATACCGGAGAGCCGACCCGTAGTAAAGCCATCTTGGGTTTTATCCGTAACAGCAAACGGATCACCATACTGCGTTGAGGTCGCCATATTAATAATAATTTGCTGTGGGTCTGTCGGCTTGGTCGCAGGTCCCGCCGTTGTTGGTGTCCAGTTAATTGAAATAACATCTGAATTTTCTTGATCCACCACAGCTTCATAAATGCGTCCAGTTTCAAACCCCATGGCATTCGCATCACTGCCAGAGAACTTAAAATCAGCAGAGACGGTTTCGGCACGGACAGTCACAGCGCCACGTTGCGTTAATGCAAGGCCGGTTGATGAGGTATCGTAATTTTGAAACAACGGTGTTGTTGAAGTCCCAGTCATTGTTAAGGTAATATTATGGCCAGATAAATCCATCGCCGTCGCCCCTAAAGGCGTGCCAGTGCTATCATAACCATCCGAAACCAAGACAATACGCTTACGATTAACATTCGCCGTATCCCCAGCAATATCACGAGACACAGCATACACGCCTGTTGTTGCAGTTTCTGCATTAATTGCCGCTAATACACCAGCCACATTCGTTCCTATTGGGATGGTAATGGTACTTGTTGCCGTTGCATTGGTCCCGGCTGCGGTTAAATCAAATGTTGCTACAGCGGTTCCAGGAAAGTACTCACCCAATTCAAACTCAGTATACGCATACGCATCAACTAGCGTATTCAGTGTGCCCGTTGCATTAATTGCATCCGAGATTCGGCGTGCGGTAGGATTACCTGAGCCGGTCATTGCTGCAACATTATAAGACGTAAAACCACCGCTAGCATTACGAACCTCAATCGCAAGATTATTGCCATTGGTCCCTTTTAAGGTTGAAGGGTCTGTAACAGTTGATACCATCTTCCATGGATTATTAACCGCAGGCGTTACCGTTAAGCTTTCACTTCCTGGTGGATTGGACCCATCATAAGCATTTGTCGATGGTGAATAAGCAATCGGTGTCTGTAATAATTTAGGTGGCACATTTGGGTCATTAGCAATAAATTTACCTAAATTATCAAAGACCACAGTAAAAGGAGAATAATTTTGCCAATCTGCAGAGTTCGGCTTAGGAATAGGATCACTACCTTGATTATTACCAGAGTTTGGATTCCCAGGTATCGGCACTGTCACCGCAGGAGCCGCCGCCGCCTCAGGTGTAACATCATTGCCATCGATACCAACATAAACATCCCAACGATTATCAATATTTGTCTTGACGAAATACTTCGATAAAATATGGCTAGTGCCAAGAGAATCATAAACCACCGTATTTTCTAATTTATTATAACTATTAGTATCCGGTGGATTATCTGCGGTAAAACCACGCTGAAACTCCAGTGTAGGTACATTAACCTCAGCATCCAAATTCATCTCTAGCACAATGTTATCCGTCGCTTTAGGCTGTTGATTCGCAGTGCTAATTTGCAAGTTACCCACCGCACCGGTTAACACACCATCTTCATCCACAGTAAAGCCGGTTAAATTATGTTCCAAAGAGTTCACAATAAAACCATCTTTATCCAAGTGAAATGCACCTGCACGACTGTATTTTAACGCACCATCATCACTCACGCGGAAAAAACCTTCACCATTAATCCGTAAATCAAGGTTTCTCCCTGTATTTTTTTGCGGCCCTTGACCAAAGTCTTGCGAGACACTCAAGCTCTGTACTCCAGAACCCACAGCACTACCAGAACCTGAGGTTTGATAGACGTCACCAAATTCTGCACGAGACTTTTTAAAACCAATGGTTGACGCATTAGCAATATTATTACTAATCACACTTAAATCTTGTGATGATGCTTGTAAACCACTTAGAGCGATGTTAAATGACATAATGCCCCTCCACTTCCCTGTTTAAAATTAATTTTTATTTTTAATTAAATTTATTAATTTATTTTTTATTTCAATTAATTACATTATCCAAGCTGTTTAATTCCTGAAATACTCACCTGACCGATGCCAGATAAACTCACCTGGGTTTCCTCACCATTTTTTCCCAAAATCACGCTGTCAATATTGGCATACACCGCAAGTGGTAATTGCTGAGTTTCACCTTCCACTTGAGCCTCAGCGGCAAATTGATAGCGCCCTGGCGGCATTAGCTTGCCACTTTCATCTTTGCCGTCCCAAACAAAGCTATAATTGCCATCGGCCAAATCACCAATTTCAACCTGTCTGACTAAACTGCCACCATCAGTAAATATATTGACTTTAACCTCTTTGGCATTCTTCGGTACTTCGATATCTGCTTTAAACTCTTCACCTTCAATCAATAAGCCTTTGTCTGACTCAGCTAACACAGAACGCCCAACAAGTGCTGAAGCTTGTAATGCCGTTGTTGATTTTAACTCGGCGACTAAACTACCAACGGCATCATTAATGCTATTAATACCATCAACCGTACTAAATTGTGCCATCTGCGCTAAGAACTCACCGTTTTCTTGTGGCTGCATCGGATCTTGATGCTTAAGCTGCGTCGTTAATAGTTTTAAAAAATCATCTTGGCCTAGCTCTTTCTTTTCTAAGGTTGTGTCAGATGACGTTAAACCTAAATTTTTATAAAGATTGGCAACTGAATCGGTTGAATTAATCTCTGCCATGATTCATCTCCTACTGCTGCGCCAACCGTAGCGTTTGCTGCATAAGTTGCTTAGAAGTATTAAATGCCTCAACATTGACCCGATAAGACTGCGATGCTGAGATCATATTGACCATCGCCTCAACAGGATTCACATTCGGTAAGAAAATATAGCCCTCTTCATTGGCCATCGGGTGATCTGGATCAAAACGCTGCTCTAAAGGGGCGTCACTTTCAACTATACCAAGGACCTGCACTCCACGCCCTGGTGCGCGATTTGGAAAAAATTCATCTCGCATACTTGCAGCAATCGGTGCAAAGACAGGCTGTCTTGAGCGATACGTCGTATCAATGCTGCTGCTTACGCTATTAATATTAGCAAGATTACTCGCAGTCGTATTCAAACGAATACTTTGCGCCATCATGGCAGACCCTGCGATTTCAAACACTGAAAACATACACACCGACCTTTTTAATTACGTTAATCACTATAGCTATAACTAGCTTACTTACTCATCCTTAAATGCATTCTTTATGCCAGAAAACTTCTTACCTAAAAATGATAATGTTGCCTGATAGCGCATTGCATTTTCTGCAAATTTTGCTTGCTCAACGTCTAGCTCTACGGTATTACCATCTAAAGCGGGCTGAAATGGATTGCGATATTTTAAATCAATACCTGAAAATGCAACCGATAATTTAATATGCCGCTCATTCGTTCGTGATAAGTGAATATCTCGATCTACTGGTGACGTTGCATTTTTTAATGCTTGATTAAAATTAAAGTCTTTCGCTTTATAATGCGGCGTATCAGAATTTGCAAGATTATCAGACAACGTTTTTAATCGTTGATTTCTTAAGTAAAGTGCATTTTCATGAACACCGACAACTTTATCAAAACTAATCATTTATCAACCTTATCAGCTATATCAGCCAGTTATCTTGATTATCTATTTTAACTAGTTAAACCATGCAAATTTAGTACCTTTATTTAGTGCTTTTTCTTATCACTTAACAAAGCAGATATAAAATAACCAGATATAAAATACCTGCATCACATCGAATATACAGTACTTAATTATTTTAATAACAATTAAATTTATAAATAAAAATAAATAGATAAAAGCATAATATCAGGAATAAATTTTGCATAATCATTTCAAAGTAAGACTGTTAACATTAAAATTTGACGACTTAATTTATCAAGAATATAAATTATTTTATTTAAAGGTAGCGTAGAAATAACTCATGCATATTCACATTATCACTTATATTTATGCTGCTTTATTATTAGTTTTTTCTATAAGCAGCCATGCTAAAAAAAATACACAAGATGATATAGTTTTAAAAAAAATTGCTTACCACTACCTCTATGGTCAAGTCAGACTCCATGCCAAACAGTTTCAACTCGACATTCATAAACCAACCAGCCGAGTGAAATTAAAAGCCTGTAAAACAGAACAGCTCACACCATTTTTACCAGCACATCAAAAATTACTCTCAACACGCAGTATTGGCATCCGTTGCCCAGAACATGACTGGGTCACTTATTTGCCGGTTAAACTAACTGTCTATGCTCAAGTGATTATCGCCAGAGAACAAATTCCAAGAAATACGTTAATTCGCCGTGATCAACTTGAATTAAAAACAATTAGTTATCGTGAGTTGCGATCTAATTACTACCAAAAGTTTGACTACCTTATTGGCCGAAATACAAAATACCCTATAAAATCAGGCAGCATCATTTCTGAGTATTCATTAAAAAAAGAATATATGGTACAACGTGGAGAACACGTTCAAATTCGTGCAAAAATTAACAATATAAAAGCTACCTCCTTAGGTATTGCTCTACAAAATGCATTACGCGGACAACAAGTAGAAGTAAAAAACATGCAATCTCAAAAAATCATCAAAGGTAAAGCCACAGACAAGGGTGTGGTTGATGTAATTTATTAAATTTAAGCTAAAGTATATAGAAGTACTGCCGATATTATGAGTGGTGAGAATAAGGGGCATAAACATGAGCGAAATCAACAAAGTAAATTCTGGGCTGCCTCCTTTAGCCAATACTCACGCTGAGGAAAAGGCTGTTGAGCAACAAAAGCAACAAGCAAGCCCATCAGCAACAACAGCTTCACCAACAACCAACAGTGAAGACAGCTTATTATTGACAGAGCTTGTGCAATCAGTCCATGGTGAAGACAGCGAATTTACTGCTGAACGAGCTGAAAAAATAGCAGCTTTACAAGCCCTTTATCAACAAGGTGACTATGAAATCAATATATTACAAACTGCTGAGGGCATTTTAAAAGATCAGCTTTAACTGTAAAAATATTATATTCAAAGCTCAATATTCAACCCTCAAAAGGAATAATTGATGAAAAGTAAAAATATATGCTCATTATTAGATAAAAAATTAATATTACTTAATCAATTACTTGATTTTCTTGAGCAAGAGACTCTGGCACTGCAAAACTTAGCACAAGCTGAGTTACAACAAATTGCGAAAGCTAAAGAAACCTGCTTAACTCAACTTTCTCCACTTGCCTTGGCACATGAACACTTGCTAATAGAAAAAAATTACGACTGTACACACGAGGGAATGCTAGATTATATCCAACAAGAAGTCAGCGGCAAGGAACAAGCGCAAGCAAAACAGCTCTGGCTAGATATGACCTTAGCCCTAAAAAAATGTAAACAAATCAATGAAGCGAACGGCCTAGTCATTCAAATCAATCAAGCCCAAATCTCATCCATGCTTAATATAATTAAAGGTGCTGAAGAAAACACCTATAGCTCACAAGGCGCGAAAGAAAGCACTGCAAGCATTAAAAACCCTCGCAGTACTGCATAACTAATCATAAAATAATATAAACTAAGACCAAATACTAACGACTAGCTAGTTATATAATTTAACGCTTAATCTCAATCGACTCGATCACAACATCATCAACCGGCTTATCCATAAATCCAGTCGGCACTTGACCAATTTTTTTCACAATATCAAGGCCAGAGCTAACTTTACCAAAGACCGTATGACGTCCATCTAAGTGAGGCTGAGCGGCTAATGTAATAAAAAACTGTGAGCCATTAGTTCCTGGGCCTGCATTGGCCATAGATAACACTCCAACATCATCATGATGCAAATCACTCGAGCATTCATCAGCAAATTGATAGCCCGGTCCACCCACACCACTACCTTCAGGACAACCGCCTTGAATCATAAAACCAGAAATAATACGATGAAAAATCAAGCCATTATAGAATGGGCCTTCTTTAACACTCTCTTGGCGGCCTTCAGCTAAATTAACAAAATTCCATACTGTTTCAGGACATTCTTGCGCATAGAGCTCGATCTCAAAACTTCCCTCAGAAGTATTGAACACAGCTGTTAAACGATCTTGAGACTCTTTATGTGTTGATTTTTCAAACATATTATTTATTCCTCACTTTATGTTATAAAAAAGTACGCTATGCACTTTAATGTTACAGGTTATTACCCATAGCTTTTCGCTTTATTTCGAATGAACGCTCTCAATTATACCACCACCAAGACACACATCTCCTTGATAAAAAACCACAGACTGCCCTGGAGTCATCGCCCACTGTGATTTCTCGAACTCAACTCGCACCCGCCCATCACTTGCTATCCTCACCCGACATGACTGATCCATCTGCCGATAACGTGTCTTTGCGGTACATAAAAATTCGCTAGCTAAAGCCTCACCATTTACCCAATGCAATTGGCTAGCAAGCAAAGCATCAGCAAGCAATAATGGGTGATCATGCCCTTGTCCGACAATGAGTTCATTACAGGTTACGTCTTTAGCTAAAACATACCATGGCTTCCCATCATCTCCTTGACGCCCCCCAATACCTAAACCCTGACGCTGGCCTAAGGTATAATACATCAGACCCTGATGCTCGCCGACGAACTCACCCTCAGGTGTCCTCATTTGCCCAGGCTGTGCCGGCAAATAGCGCTTTAAAAAATCAGCAAACTTTCTTTCACCAATAAAACAAATACCTGTGCTATCTTTCTTATTATGTGTGACCAGCTTTGCTTGCTCAGCCAACACACGCACCGCTGGTTTTTCAAGCTCTCCAACCGGAAACAGTGACCTTGCCAGCTGCTCTTGACCAATAGTGTATAAAAAATAGCTTTGATCTTTATTATTATCACGGCCTCGCAATAAACGATAGCGGCCATCACAATAATCTTTACGCACATAATGCCCCGTTGCGATAAACTCGGCTTGTAAGTGCTGGGCATAATCTAAAAATACTTTAAATTTTATTTCTTTATTACACAGAATATCTGGATTTGGCGTTCTCCCCGCCTTTAATTCCGCCAAAAAATGTTCAAAAACATTATCCCAATATTCAGCTGAAAAATTCGCCGTATGCAAAGCTAAACCTAAACGATCACACACACTTTGTGCATCAGCAACATCTTCACTGGCAGAGCAATACTCATCCGTATCATCCTCTTCCCAGTTTTTCATGAAAAGCCCTTGAACATCATATCCTTGCTCTTTTAAAAGGTAAGCAGAGACCGATGAGTCTACCCCTCCAGACATTCCAACAACAATGCGTGTATTTTGCTTCACATCACCCTCATCATTTAATATTCTTCAAGCCACAGCGATCAAGCGGCCAATTATAACATAAGCTTGGCAGCAACAACACTTGCGATAAAAGCCAGAATTTATCAAGAGAAATCTTAAGACAGCACCTTAGTTTTAGATTTCCAAAGCTTTATGAATTTTATTAAAATTAAGACATGACTTATAGCTTTCGCCATAACACAATCAAACTAGATAAAAATGCATATTTTAACATAACTATAAGCCAAACAAGCGCCTATTCAAAGCAGGAGGGATTTTAGCTATTCCTACATTATTATATAACTCATTTTAAAAAAATTTTTACAAAAAAATTTATTTTTAATAAACTTGCACACAAATCAACTTAATAATTTTAAATGTTTTATTAAAATTTACATTCTTTTTATATCATAATAATTACTTTTTTATATAATCCACTTTAATATAGCTAAATCCTAAATGTATGG
>LVCQ01000055.1 GCA_001644975.1 Piscirickettsiaceae bacterium NZ-RLO1 | reverse complement strand
ATTATGTCAATTTATAAGGTTTTAGCTATAACAAAAGGTTCCATCAAACCCTTGACTACAAAAAACCGATGGATGTTTACTGTAATTTACAACCTCAGTTATTTTTGGAGGCAGCATAAAAGGAATTAATCAGTTAAAAGATTTGTCTTGACTAACAGTGGCACTATAGTTTATATTTTGAGTGTTAGGCAGTGTATCGGTGTTAGTTGCTGATTAGAATTGGTATGCCACGCTGTCCATTGATTACCTTGGTGATTTTATCCCAGTTAAGCTGATATTGTTGGTTTTGATTATATTTAAGCAAGGCATAAACGACTTGTTGGTTAAGCTTGTTTTGTGTGGCTTTAAATTCATAAAGAGGCTTGTGAACTTCCAAAAATAGTTGATTATCTTTTTGCCCTATTTTATACGCTTGATTAACGATATAAACGGGTGTGTTAATTTTTACGATGTTAAATAAATTTTCAATATCTTCAGGAAATAAACTGATGCAGCCAGAGCTGGTGCGACGACTGATACCCATGATTTTATTGGTACCATGAATAAGATAACTTGAATGGCTTAAACGCATTGCGTGCTTGCCCAATGGGTTTTTAGGACCTGGTGCAACTGACTTTGCTAGATATTTGCCTTGTTTGGCGTAATGCTCGCGAATACTATCTGGAACATGCCAGTAGGGCTTATGCAGTTTATGGCTGATCATGCGCTTGCCGACAGGTGTCATCCAACCACGTTTACCAACGCCGACAGGATAAGTGAACAGACGTTTATTATGATGGTCAAAATAATACAGTCTAAGCTCTGCTAAGTTAATAATAATGCCGTCTCGAGGCGCATCGGGCAGAATAAATTCGGTAGGAATGAGCACGTTTTCACCATTTAATGGATGCCAGGGTGAAATATCGGCATTAGCTTCCATCAGTTCATGAAAGCCTGAGCTATATAAGCGGGCGAGGTGCATAAAATTATCATTTTTTTGAGCGGTGACTTGTAGGCTATGGCCGATGACAGACTCATTGTTTTTGGGCAAGGGAAGCTGTAGTGCATAGGCTGAGTAAACAGTGAAGTTGCTATAGAGTAAAAGTAAAATAAATAACAGAGATGGCTTGTCTTTCACTCGTGTTTAATTCCAATTATTGCTTTGTATTTAGTCTTTCTCTATGTTATAGAATAGATCGATAGCGCTGGTTGTGCCTGCTTCAGTATTAATACTCCAGTTTGGACTGAGCTGGTAACGGACGCTGGCAATCTGTTGGCCCAAAAAGCCAATGCTATAACTGATATATAAGTCAGGTGCAAGATATTTGCCAAGGACGAGTGAGGTACTAGAGCGCAGTGAATCTAAGTTATCTTCTTCTTCGCCGGTTGTGGTTTGTGTTGTGGAAGTATTACTTTGAATGCTAAGTTCTGACAAGCCGAATGTCTTTTTGATGTCTTGAACAATACCACCGGTTCCTGTATTAAACAGGCTAGATGAAGTCACTAATTGAGCGAGAATTGCTGCATTGCCACTACTGGTTTGAGGGACAGCTGTGCCGAAAAGTAGATAAGAAAGGATATCTGCTTTAGAGAGTGTTGGCGTGGAGTAAGGGGTTAATGTTGGTTTATTCAGATTGCCGGTGACTTTAACACCAGCAGTGATAGCTTCGTCAGCCGGATTGCTTGGGGTAATTTGACGTTCAATATTGATATTTAAACCGGGGTTTTGAATCGCATTCCCACCAAAAATAAGTTGACCTTGAGTAATATTAAGATTTTGACCGAGTAATCGATAGGTACCATCAAGCAATTTTAAATTGCCATGCGCACGGGTGAGCTGGTTAGGTTGACTGATAATATTAAGCTGCCCTTCAATTTGGGTGTTGAGACCATAACCGTTGATGTGAATGTTTTTACTGAGCGTTAGTGTGATATCTGTATTAATGGGCAGTGGTTGATTTTGTGTTTGACCTTTGATCTTAATATCGTTAGGGAGTGTTGTGTTCTGAGGGACTTGGTCAATTTGAATGCGCCCTTGTTGCATCGTCAAGTTGCCGGTGATGATCAAGCCCTTGCCATAAGCAATAGTGATATTCGGGTCAGCATAGAGTGTTGCATAGGGTAGGTCGATTAATTGAACATTACTGCCTTGAATGATGAGAGTCGCTTGTGGTTGTAAGTGAGTCACGTCAATGTTGCCATGTAGCGACAGGTGCCCTTGATTGGTTTCCGTGGTGGCTTGCGCTTGAATGGTAATGTGAGAAGAGCCGTCGGCTGTGAGAGTTATTTTAGTTTGTTTAAGCTCGACACCTGTGCTGGGTAAATAAAGGTTAGCGATGAGTGTTGTGTTGCCTGTAACGCGTGGTTTAGTGATCTGACCAGAGAGTTTAAGGGCGCCCGTAAGTTTTGGGTTTTGAATATTAATATTTGGAATAAAGCCAAGAATATTGGCTGCTTTGAGTGAGTAGTTAACATGCCCGGCTAAATTTTTAAAGTGATCTAAATAAAGCTTAGCCTTGATATAGTCTGCTTGGCCTAAGGCCCAGTCAAACTGAGTGCTGAGGTTGTTTTGATCACCTTTGATGGTGAGTGATAACGGCTGAAAGCGAACGGTTTTAATGCGTTGACTGGCAGGGTTTATGGCGTTAATCTCACCTGCGCTGCTGCTAAGAATTGTATTGATATGAATAAGTTTTTGAGTTGCTTGATTGAGCTTTAAATTCAGCATGCCGGATAAAGAGCCAGTTAATTGCAGTTTATTTAATGTGATTAAATTAATGAAACTTAAGGGAAACTTGTCAAGTTTGGCCTGAATAGTGTAAATGTTGTGAGTATTAGGCTGCATTACCTCAAGTGATAGGCCTTGACTGAGGTTGCTATTTTTTAAAATAAAGGGGCTGGCAGTCAGTAGGGTTGGCTGTGTTAAATTAAATTTAAGTGTGACTGGCTTAACTAATCTCCAGTTAATATATTGGCTTATAGTGCTATTTTTTTCTAAATTTTCTATAGTAAATTTATTTAATGTAATATTAATTATATTTTTTTTAGTTAACTGGCCGTTTGCTTGTTGATCAAGTTGTAGTTTTTTTGTTTGTAGTCTTGTTGAGAATAAAAAATGCTTGGACTTTAATTTAAATTGACTGTTGATAGATTTAATCGGGAGTTTAAAAAGTATTAAATTTTTTACAAGCAATGAGGCGGTTGCTGTCTTTGATATGTTGTTCTGATCGAGACTAAAATGAGCTTGTTTGATACGAAAATTATTTAAAATAGGGTGTATCTCTGGGGCGTTTAAAATTAAATGATTGATATCTCCTGTGAGATTTATTTTATTAAGGTTTAAATTTCCATGAATATTTACTTGACCAGTACTATCAGGAAGAATATGGTCAATTTGTTTTAAATTAATATTAAGCGTTGCTTGCTTGGGTGTACCCGTCAGCATAATTTTATTATTGCCGTTATGGGCTTGAATATTAAAATTGATGGTGTGAGGGTTATAGCTTAAATTGCTTAAGGCGAAGATGTTTTCTTTAAATAATGTGCCATCAAGATGGAGCTTTAACTGTCCTGCTTGTTCACTACCTTGGCCTGTTAAGCGAATGTTCATTTGGCTTGAATAGCGTGAATTAAGCTGAGCAAGGTTTAATTTTGTGATGCTTAATTGAGTCTGCCATGTTTTTTTAGTGAGGTTAAATGTTGTGTTGCCCTTGATCGGCGTATTTTGAAGTGCCTGACCGGCTAATTTAAATTGATAGTTTTGGCTTAAATTGCCTTGACCTGTGGCAAAGAGAGTTAAGCGCTTAATAGTCTCTTGGTGACTGATAAATGTTAGCTGACTGTTAAAATGCTGGCTAGGACCATAGCCACTTAGGCTTAAGTAAAATGTTTGAGAGCGATAAGCACCATGTATTTGTACACTGGTATTAATCGTATTATTACTGGCATGAAAATAAGCATTCCCTGAGATGTTTTTTAAATGTTGGCCTTTGAATGTGAGCGTTTGTATTAAAAAATGATTGATAAATATTTTAGGAGTAACAAGCGTGCTGAGCTGGCTTTTATTTAGGTTGCCTCGATTAAGTTTAGTCTTTGTGGTGATTTTTTTTGTTTGAGGCTCGGTTGTGATGGCGA
This sequence comes from Piscirickettsiaceae bacterium NZ-RLO1, assembly GCA_001644975.1. Classification (GTDB taxonomy): domain Bacteria; phylum Pseudomonadota; class Gammaproteobacteria; order Piscirickettsiales; family Piscirickettsiaceae; genus Piscirickettsia. The sequence continues at coordinate 13,215 of LVCQ01000055.1, read as the reverse complement.
TTGATTGGGCTTGCAGCTGAGATAAGCGAATATTTCCAGATAGTAGAGGCAATAGATCAATTTTTATTTGCACATGAGTGGCTTTAAATTGAATAGAGTCTGGGGTTGTTGTTTCTGGTTGGGAATAGGTAATATTGGCATGAACACCTGTCAGCACTGTACCAGATAAATAATCAATAGTTAAATGAACTGAAGGTGGAATCAGTGACTGGCTAGCTTTGATTAATAGCTGACTTCCTGTTGGTGTACAGATCAGAAGAAATAGCGATATTGCTAGAAACAAGCTGGTAACGACTAGAATGCGTATGGACCATTTGATAATTTTGATGATTCTCATATGAAAAAACCAATACTAAAATGGATGTGCCAGGGAGTACCCGATACGCTGAGTGCTTTAGCAACTGCAAGCTTGACTGGGCCGATTGGGCTATACCAGGCAAGCTGTAAACCGGTGCCTTGCATAAGCTCAAGTGATTCTGGCTTGTTATAAAAAGCATTGCCTAGATCATAAAAGGCACTGAGGCCAAATTGGTGCGGTAATTGAATTTCATAGGCGAGAGTGCCAGTGAGTAAATAGCGGCCTCCAATTTGTTGGCCATTAGGGGAGGTTGTACTGAGGGATTTATAGCCATAGCCTCGGACGCTATTTGAGCCTCCGGCAAAAAAACGTAAATTAGGTGGCAATTCGTCAAAGTCATTGGTTTCTATCAAGCCAAAGGCTCCACCAAGTAAAATGCGGGTTTTTTTTGTTAGTTTATGAGCAAGGCGTGCATTGAGCGTGAGACGTGTAAAATTAATTGGACTTAATGCTGGAATACCGGCTTGCAGGTTTGCAGTGATCTGGTAGCCGTTGTGCCAAAAGCCTTGTTGTGTGGGTACAACCTGTGAAAGAGATAGTTCAGGAATTGTCAGGTTGGTGTTTTGATTTAAGCCATTATTGATATTGTACTGCACCCACTGATGCTTTAGATTAGCTTGGTAGGTCCAGGTGCCATAGGTCGAGGTATAGCCAAGCCCAATCTGTTGAGTGGTGCTAGTATAAGAGTCAGGGTGATCATAATAGTCGGCAGCACTGAGCGTTGTGGCATCGGTTAATGGGTTCTGGCCAGGGATAATATAAGCAATATTATAATGGGTTGCAATCTGTGAGAGCTGAATTTGGCTAGAGAGATTTTGACCGCTAGCGGTGACGCGCCGCCAATCAAAACCAAGGGTGCCACGTACGCCGGTATCTGTGCCATAACCCAAACCAAGCTTATAGTGTTTGGCCTTTTTAGGAGTTAATGTCACGGTTAAGGGAACTTTGGGGGGAGTATCCGTTTGAATTTTTTCTCGACTGACGATAACTTCATCAAATAAATTGCTTGCAATTAAATTGTTTTGTAATTGCACAAGTGTTGATTCTTGGTAGGGGGTGTTGGCTTTAAAGGGAATAAAGCGCTTTAAATATGAATTTGCATAAGGTGCAGAGTCATTTTGCTTGCTTTGATTAAAGCTGACTGAGCTAAAATACGCACGTGGTCCGGTATCCATTGCTAGGATAATTTTAGCTTGATGTGTTTTGCTATTGATAGTGATTTGATGTGAGGTTAATAGCGCATTAAAAAAGCCCAGTTCATTGGCCCAGGCAAGTAGACGTGCTTTGGCATTTTCATAGTCTATGCTGACCATAGGGCGGCCCACTTGTAACGGAAAACGTTTTTGCCAGTGTTTGAATTGATGTAAGTTTTTGCCTTCACCACTAATATTGAGAGTGATTTTACTGACAGTTGTTTGTGGGCCTGGATTAATCATATAGGTGATGAGAATAGGTTTTAGGTTCCAGTGAATTGTCGCAGTGACTTGGCTATTAAAGTAGCCATAAGGTTGCAAGGAAGCGATAATCTCTTTTTTCCCTTGCTGAAAATACAGAGGTAAACGCAGTTTAGTTTGCTTAGAAATATAACTTTTGTAGCGAAAAACGCTTAACGCATGTTGAATATTTTTGAGGGGATCGCCGTTGATGCCGCTGATTTTGACAAGGTAATCTTTTGAAGCAAGCGTTGTTGCCGGGTTGGCAAAGTTGTTGTTAATGCAAATTAAGCAGAGAAAAAGTAATAGTAGTAGTGCTTTATGAATCAATAAATATAAGTGAGCGAAGCAAGGACGCTGATACATATTAAATCGCCATCGTCGATACTGCCCACTGCTTGGTATTTAGCTGCGAAATGCAACTCCCCGAAAGATGAGGGCGGTTAATGGTTGAGGGGAGTTGGCTATGCCGCCACCGGTGACTGCAACCGTGTTTGCGCCTGATTGAGCAGCAAGCGCTTTGGCATAGGCTTCGACTTTACTCATTGCGGTTTTTACCTCAGTAGCTTGAGTAGAGGTTAAGTGCATTTCTATATTAATATTACCGACTTTAATGCCGTCGGGTAAATAATTAACAAGTTGTACCTGATCGGCTTGGAGTGATGTGAACTGCTGACTACTAGAAGGTAGTAAAATGCCACGAGGGTCATTTGGGTAAGAGGGTTTGATGGCAAGGGCAATGAGTACAGTGATTGCAATACAGATAAGGTAGCTGATATTTTGTTGTAAGGATAATCTTTTCATGTAAGCCCAATTCCCAGTGACGATTTAGTCATTACTTCGTCGTTATTAGTCATGATTTGTAGCGCTTATCTTAGCTTGCCGCTGCGCTTTTTTCAATCATTACTGATTGACGGATAAACAAGACGGCTGGTCAGGTTCTATAAGTGCGAGTGCATGTTCGACTGTTGCGGTATCTGCATTTTTCAGGTGAGCATGTTCACTTAAGTGGCGTCGCCAGCGTTTTGCGCCCCCGACACCTTGAAAAAGATTAAGCATGTGGCGAGTGATATGATTGAGGCGTGTACCCAGAGTTAGTTCTTTCTCTATGTAGGGAAGCATTTGTTTGACTGTTGTAATGGCTGTTTCAACTGCTGTTGTTGTTAAATTAAGGCTGTTTGGCTGATGGTAAATTTCTTGGTCAATATGGCTAAGCAGTAAAGGCTGATGATACACCGCCCGCCCAATCATAACGCCATCGACGTGGTTAAGGTGATGTTGGGTCTGAGTTATTGTGTCTATACCGCCATTAATTGATATGGTTAAATTTGGGAAATCTTGCTTTATTTGATAGACGTAATCATAGTTTAAGGGCGGTATCTCACGGTTTTGCTTTGGGCTTAAGCCTTGAAGCCAGGCCTTGCGAGCATGCACAATGAAATGGTTACAGCCGGCTTGACGCACGGTATCAACAAATTGATAAAGTGAGTCATAGCCTTCTTGATTATCAATACCAATGCGGTGTTTTACTGTGATAGGAATAGTTACTTTTTCTGTCATGGCCGCAATACACGCTGCCACAAGTGTGGGCTCTGCCATTAAGCAGGCGCCAAAGCGGCCATTTTGTACGCGATTGCTTGGGCAACCGACGTTTAAATTGATTTCGCTATAGCCATAGTGCTCTGCAAGCTGTGCACATTCGGCCAAGGCACGTGGATCACTGCCACCTAATTGCAAAACCACTGGAGTACCCAGGCTATCACAGTGTAAAAAGCGTTTGGGATCATTGTGTAAAAGTGCCCCTGTTGTCACCATCTCTGTATATAAAACAGCATGTTTTGAGAGTAGGCGAAATAGATAACGACAATGACGGTCAGTCCAGTCAAGCATTGGAGCGACTGAAAATCGATGGATAACAGCAGACATGTGAAACTACCAAGTTTTATTATTAATTAAATTAAAGTAATAAAGGCGCTAGATTATCGCTAAATTGAGCGTAAGGTGCAAGCCCAAGTGCGTTTATGCGTGTGTACTATCTTGTCATTTAAGGTAAAAAAGTTTAATGTTGTTGATTTAACAATGATACTTTATAGCACTTTAGAAAGTCTGAGTTGAACACAGGTGTAGAGAGTGCATAGGGCATTGAGGCATAACGTTTGCTTAATGTTTGTTTGTTACTATGATCGTCGTTGTTTTAGAGTGAGTTCGTGTTTTTTTAGTGTGTTTATTGATTTTGCATAAATGAAGTTTAAGCTCTAGCTATATATGAAGTTGTAGTGAGTTGTAATGATTTTTTAAGTTTAGTCATTAGGTTTGTTGTTAGATGTAGTATCGAGATATTAAGTAGTAAGCGTAATAATGAATAAAAATAGCAAGGTAAAGTACCCAAAGCAGCATTATCGACAGGTTATATTAGGCAGTATTATGTTGCCTGTATTGTGTATAAGCGCTGTTTTTGCAGGTTCAGTGAGTCCGAGTAGACAGCAGGGCAGTTCACATAAGTTAAATCGTGAAGTTTCTGCGCAAGTGATAAAAACGCCGGTTGTTTCTGTACAAACTCAGGCAGTAAAGGAAGTGACTGTTGAAGACTCTCTTCAGGCATTAGGCACATTGGCACCTTCACAAGAGGTGACGCTAAGCTTTGATGCTGCCGGGCATATCACCAAAATTAATTATAAAAATGGTCAGTATGTTAAAAAGGGAGCGATTATTGCTGAGTTGAATAATGCTAGTGAAAAGGCTGAACTAAAGTCACTGCTTGCCGATGCGCAAGTTAAAGCGCTTGATTATCAGCGCTATTTAAAGCTCAGCAAAATTGGTGGTGTTTCAGAGCAAATGCTGGATAAAGAGCATGCAAGCATGGTGCAAGCAGCAGCAAAAGTGGAAGGGAAAAAGGTAGAGTTGGCACAGCGTCAGTTGGTTGCACCGTTTACTGGTTTTTTGGGTGAATTTAATATTAATCTTGGTGCGTATGTCGGTACAGGGCAAGCGATTGTCCGACTGGTTGCAATTTCCCCGTTAAAAGTGGCTTATTCAGTTCCTCAAGGACAAAAATCCAAGTTGTTGCTTGGCCAGAGTGTCAATGTCAAATCAGATGCGAGTAACCAGTTGGTCAGTGGCTTGGTTCAATTTATTTCACCGACGGTCAATACAGATACCGGCACTATTGCATTAGAGGCAGAAATACAAAATAAAGACTATAAACTTTCTCCGGGGATGTATGTGAGTGTGAAACAATTGCTCGGTAATCAGCATCGGGTGCTGATTGTTCCTGAAACAGCAGTGAGTGTGAATGAGAAGGGAGCAAGTGTTTATATTGTCAACAATAACATTGCTCATCTGGTAAAAGTGACGTTGGGGAGTCGGGACCAAGGTAATGTGGAAGTGTTAACAGGTTTAACTGCAGATCAGCAGGTGGTTGTTGCAGGGACACAAAAGTTAAAAGATGGAATGTCGGTTAAGGTGATACCTGCGGCGCCTGTATCTGTAGAGGAAACAGCAACACAACTAAAGTTAAAGTCGCCTGCGATTAGTTCAGGCAAGAATCAAGAGAGCAAATCAGACCAAGAAAATAAAAAAGACAATAAAACTAAAAATAACAATAAGCAAAATGGTAATGCTTCACAGAGCCCACAACAAAAAAGCAGTAAACGAGAGGCAGTATTAGCATTAAAAGGTGATAAAACGATAGCAAAAGTAACGCCTCAAGCACCCATGTCTAATCAAGCTAAGTTGACTTTAGATCATCAGGGCCATAAAACGAACTAATTTTAAATTTAATTTAGATTAGTAAAAGAATGAAAGATTAAAAGTAAAGGTTAAAGTTAAGGTGCTGATTAATGCAATTACCTGAAATATGCATTCGCCATCCTGTTTTTGCGGCGGTTTTAAGTATTATGCTGATGATTGTCGGTGTTGTAAGTTTTAATAGTTTAGAGATGACTTACTTTCCCCGCTTTGATTCACCCACTGTGCAAATCAGCGCATCTTTAGATGGTGCATCGCCTGAAAGCATGGCCAAGGATGTAGCAAGCAAAATTGAAAATGCGATTCAAAGTAGTGCTAGCGGCATTGTTGACATAAAAAGTACCAGTAAAATTGGTTCAACGACGATTACCGTGACCTTTAATAATCAGGTTAATTATTATGCCCAGGTGAATAATATTCGTGGTGCAATTGCTGGCATTCAAGGTACACAACTGCCCGCAGGGATGGATCCACCCACGGTATCGACAGAGTTTGTATTAACACCGACATTAAATCTTGCTTTTATTGATCCAAGTATGAGCCAGGATGACTTGAATCAATTTGTGAATGATAAGATGAAGCATTATTTCGAAAACTTGCCCGGTGTCGGTGCGGTGTGGATTTTTGGTGGATCGTCACGAGCACTGAGGGTGTGGCTAGATCCCGTGCGTATGGCTGCCTTAAAAATTACTGCCAGTGATGTGGTCAACGCCTTAGGTGAGGATAATGTAGATTTTCCAGCTGGAGTGATTCAAGGGGAAAACCGTAATTTCACTCTGGTTACGCATGTACGTTTTACCAGCCCTAAGCAGTTTGCTGCATTAATTTTGCGTGATAGTAATGGCCAAACCGTGCGCCTTGGTGATGTGGCAAAAGTGGCGCTGGGTGAAAATTCATTAACGCCATCGCCGATGAAAATTAATGGTAAAAATGGCATCGTTATGGAAATTCGCCCAACGACAACGGCCAATCCGATTGATGTAGCTAAAGAGGCGCGTGCGCAAATTGCGAAATTGCAAAGTAGCCTACCTAAAGGTATGGAGTTAAAAACAGCCTATGATCAATCGGTTTTTTTGCTTGATGCGATTCATGCGTGTTTTGAGGCGATTATTGAAGCTGTAATCTTAGTTATTTTTGTTATTGTGCTGTTTTTAGGCTCACTTAGGGCGGCGATTATTCCGATTGTGACGATTCCTGTGTGTATTGTCTCTGTATTTACAGTCATGTTGTTATTTGGCTTTACGATTAATATTATGACGTTGCTCGCTGTCGTGCTTGCGATTGGCTTGGTGGTTGATGATGCGATTGTTGTGGTTGAAAATGTTTATCGTCATATTGAGAAAGGTTTATCGCCGTTTGAAGCGGCTTTAGCGGGCAGTCGAGAAATCGTTTTTGCTGTTATTGCTATGACCTTAACACTGGCAGCTGTGTATATTCCCATTGGTTTAAGTTCGGGCTTTACAGCCACTGTATTTCGTGAGTTTGCCTTTACTTTAGCAGGTGCTGTGGTGATTTCTGGCTTTGTTGCGTTAACCTTATCGCCGATGATGAGTGCAAAACTATTGCAACCAATAGAGCACACTTCAACTGTGATGCGGTATATTGAAGGCTTTTTGGATGCATTGGCGATGCGTTATAAAGCGCTTTTAGTTCAGGTATTAAAAATACGCGTATGGATTATTGTTGGGCTTATCACCTTATCTGGTGCAGGTTATTGGGTGTATTTACATATTTCTCAAGAGCTTGTGCCTAAGGAAGATATTGGTTATTTTAATACAGTGATTACCCCACCACCGGGGTCAAATACGGCGTATGTGGGCCGCTATATGACACAATTATCTGAGCAAATGACAAAAGTGCCTGGAATTGCGTATGATTTGGCATTTTCTATTGCGAGTGGTCCGGTTAATTTTGTCACGATGAAGCCGTTGGGCAGTGAGCGTCATTTGACGACTCAGCAAATTATTGAGCGTTTACGCCCTCTCACGGATGAAAATGTTCCAGGGCTCTTAGTCAGTTATGATATTCCCGACCCGGTGTCGTATGGAACCTCAGAGACAGGGCTAGATTTAAAAATTATTCAGCAAAATGATAACTTAACTGAGCTTAAGTCAACATCAGACAAATTATTAGCGGTATTGAAAGATTACCCTGGATTATCGGGTCTTAAGACGAGTTTAAAGTATGATGAACAGCAATTTTCTTTGACCGTTAACCGTGATCGTGCTGCACGTTTGGGCGTGAGTATGGGGGATATTGCGAATACTTTAGGCACAATGATGAATAGTAAGCAGATTACTTACTTTGATAAAGGTGCTAATAGCTATCCGGTGCGGGTGCAGGTACAAAGAAAATACTTAGGTAATTTCGATGTGATGCAAGACTTATACGTTAAATCAGCAACAGAACACTTCGTGCCACTGGCAAGCTTAGTCAAGTTGACTCCTATTGTTGGTACTTCGACGCTGCAGCGCTATGACAGAATGAATGCAGCTGCGATTACCGCGACTATTACACCTGGCTATAGTGCGGGTGATGTGAAAAAATACATTGATCAAGTGGTGCAGCCTTTGTTGCAAAAAGATCAAAACTACACTTATGCAGGAGTGATTAAGTCACTGACCGACTCACAGGGTAGTACCTTAAGCATGTTCTTTTTGGCGCTTGTCTTTATTTATTTAATTTTATCGGCGCAGTTTGAAAGCTTTATTGACCCCTTGATTATTTTATTGACGGTGCCACTATGTATTGTTGGGGCGATTATTACCTTGAAAATCACTGGTGGGACGTTAAACCTTTATACCAATATTGGTTTGCTCACCTTAGTTGGTTTGGTCTCTAAGCATGGTATTTTAATTGTTCAATTTGCCAATCAGCTGGTTAAAGAGGGCCTCGATCGTTATGAGGCGGTTGCAGAAGCTGCGAAAACACGGTTACGTCCGATTTTAATGACCTCATTTGCGATGATTTTTGGCACATTACCATTGGCTTTTGCAACAGGGCCAGGGTCGATTGGTCGTTCAGAAATTGGTTGGGTGCTTGTAGGGGGCTTAGGTTTTGGTACTTTATTTTCCCTCTTTGTTGTACCGGTTGCTTATACCTATTTAGGGGCATTAAGCCAGTTTAAGTGGTCATTTCGTCGTCGTTAATTTTATGAATATATTTTAAGATGTTCTGGAAATGTTATGCCAGTTGTGTGTTGCCGGCTTAAAAATAAATGACCATCGGTGATGGGGGGTGGTTGCTGATTTTTAATTGTTATTTTTTCGATAATACGTGCATGCAGACCCTTAAGATGTGTAAAGCTAGTTTCTAACTGGGTAGAGGATAACAGGGTGTTTTCATGCTGATACAACTGCTTTTCTAGCTCATCTACGCTTTGTTTTGACATAAGAAAGTTAAAGACTGTTTTTATAACGTTAGTTTGATAGGCATGATAAGCTGTTGCTAATTCTAATTGTTGTTGTGAAAGGCCAAAATTAAAAAATGAGAGTATTGGGTTAAATGGGTATGTAGTACTGTAGCAGTTTGCTGCGCTTTGCTTGAGAATACTTGTTTTGGCTTGCTGAATGTCAAGATTTATATCTTTTAAACTATGATGAATACGACTAAATTGCTGTGATTGCTCAATGACTATTTGAGTATATAAAGATTCACCTAAGCCTAAGTGGTCTAACACTTGAAAAAATTCTAAGTGGTTAGAGAGGTCAATTCTATCTAAACAATATGCAGCTGCATTTTTGAAGTGCTTTTGTAATGATTTATAAGCTGCTTCATCTTCGTTTTCTACTAAAAGTGTTGCCTCTTTAAACTCAGTAGCAAAAAAATCATATAAATCAGCCGTTGCACTAAAGTTAATGGCATCTAAAAGAATCATGTCTTTTAATGTTTTATTTGCAGTAGAATTTTTCTTAAAAAAAGAAAATATTCTTTTGGTCTCAAGGAGGTGATTTGTTTTTTGAAAAAAGAATCTATCAAATGCTTCGAATAATTGATTGTATAATTGGTCATAACTCTCTTGAGTGTTAGTGAGCTTTTTTAGTTTATCTTGTAACTGTTGAAACTCACTTTCAATTTTACCATCTTGAAAATACTTGCTAATGTGCTGAAAGCCTACAGCACACTCATTTTTTGCTAGAACTGATTGCCGGTGAATAACACTTGCATTAATGTTTAAATAGGCTTTTTTGAAGTACTCTAAATATTTATTGAGTACTTGATCAAATGTCAACATATTTTTATCTCTACAGTGGTGTTATAATTTTTAAAAAATAAAGTAAAAAATTCAAGTGAAAATTAAGTAATAGTGAATATTAAATATTAAATTTAATCAAGCACGCTTTAAACTAAATGATGTGCTAATTGTTTTTGTTGTTTTGCCTTGGCCTAAGCTGCTTTTTCGACAATTGCATTTATTTTTACTGACTGACCATTTGCGAGGATTAAATGAACTGGAATTATTTCTCCCAATGCGAAATTTTTTATAGGTTCTTGCAATTCAATGTGTACACTGCCTGGGCGAAAATCACTATGACTGTTTGGATGAATGGTGATTTTCTGAGTGTGACGTTTTATATAACTGCCTTGATGGAAACTAAAGCGGTTAAGTTTCGCACGTTTGCTGGCAGGTGAAAAAACACCGATAATTGTCACCGGATATTTGAGGCTATCATTGGTTAGGTTCATATAAACTTCGAGCGTATTTGTTTGCTTTTGGTGGACGATCCTTGCTGTATCAACACTTAGCTCAGGAGGTTTTGCTTTTAAGGCGCTTGCAAAACTTGTCAATGAGCATAAAAGCAATAGAAAGCTTAGTGTATACGTTAATAAAGTTCTTGCTAATCGTCGCATATTACACCTTAGTTTATAACCTTAATTTTAGATAATGCTAGAAAGAGTACACTTAAGGTGTAGGCGAAACTATTAAGGTTGGTCAAGTGCAGATGTTTTTGCCCAACGCTTGGGCAATAAACTTTCGAGTTGATGGCAGCTGTGTTTATTATTATTGGCTTCTTTATTGTTATCTTGTAGCTTGCGATAGTGCCCTAAGCCGATGGTGTGATTTTTATAAGCAACAAAAACCGCTCCAGGTAATAGTTGCTTAATTTGGTCTTGATCCAGGCAGATTGCTTGGCGTTTTAAATAAAGTTCACGTTGTTCTGTGCTGAGGTTGACTTTATTTTTTTGAGCGAATGGCCCTAAAAACAGAGCGCCTGCAGAGGTGACTTTAGGGTGGTGGCCATGAGTGTGAATAAGGGGTAAGCCGGTGTTAATAATAGGATTAAAATCAGCTGCGTGTGCTGAACTATTCAGACGCACGTGCTGGTTGTATTGCTGCCAATAATATAGTTTAAGAGGTTGTAAACGAATGCCAAAGCGTAAGTTTAACGCTTGGAGAAATTGCTGCTGCTCTTGGGGTTGCATTCGGTTACTTGTCGTTATTAGCGTTTTGCTTGTAAGGTTTATTAGTGGCTTTAAAGGCGATTGGGTTTGAATTTGATCTTGTTTTTGTATGAGAGCAATAAAAAAGCCACCCGTATTATTATGGTGAGGCCAAATACGAATCGCGTTGCTAATTTCAGGGTGATATTCTTGGCCTTGCCAATGACTGAGGGCAGGAGTCGTTTTTAAAAACGGTATATGAATGGGCAGAATACGTAAATGTGAGTGATGATCTTGATTAAACTCTTGAAGCATGGCGTTAAGTACAGCTTCATTTTCCTCAGGAGCATAGGTGCAAGTGGAATATAAAATAGACCCACCCGGCTTGCATAATTGTATGGCACGGCGCAATATGGCTTGTTGCTGTTTGGCTTGTGCTTGTAGTTTTTTTACTGTGAGTTGTTGTACTACGTTGGGATTTTTGCGTGAAGTGCCTTCGCAAGAACAAGGAACATCGGCTAAGATGCGATCAAACTTATTGCGAGTTGAGGGAATGTGACTGGCATGATGAGTGATGCTGGTAATATTAACAAGGCCGAGGCGTTGTGCATGTGAACTTAAAACACGCAGGCGCTGGTGGCTGATATCATTGGCAAGTACAGTACCGCTGTTTTGCATCTGGACTGCCATTTGCATAGTTTTGCCACCAGGAGCAGCACATAGATCAAGTATAACCTCTTGCGCTTGAGGCTTAAGGATAGATGCAGGCAGCATAGAGACTTCCTCTTGAATATGGCAAAGGCCCGCGATATAGCTCCAGTGTCGCCCCATTGTCCGTTGATTGAGGATGCGAAAGCCATTAGATGCCCAAGGGATACGCTGGTAATGGATATGCTCATCATCAAGTAGCGCGGCAAAATCACTGCTGTTTATACGTAAATCATTCGACCAAAGACATAGCGGCAGTGGTGTTGCGAGTGTATTTAAAAATGCACCAACATCATCGATGATCGTGTGGTAACGTTCGAAAAAACTCAGTGTTGAAGTTGATGCTGCTGTCATGCCTTTGCGCCTTTAGGAACATAGAAAAAAGGCATGGTAGCAAATTAAAACATTTTATTAAAGAGAGGTGCGTTAAGGTTACATTAATTAGAGTGCAGGTGGGCGAAGTTTTAATGCGGTATTTGCTAATCGTTGGCCGAGTGCATGACATAGGGCTATTTCATCTTCAGAGAGCTGATTGTTGTTACCCGTACTGATGTGGGATGCACCATAAGGACTACCACCTGTTGTGGTGGTCGTTAACGCAGGCTCTGCATAGGGGATACCCAGTAAACAGGCACCATGATGAAGAAGAGGGAGCATCATTGACAGTAAGGTGCTTTCCTGACCACCATGCATTGAGCTGGTTGAGGTAAAGACCGCGGCAGGCTTATCAATGAGTGTCCCTTGTAACCAAAGTTCTGTGGTTTGATCAAGAAAATATTTTAATGGTGCAGCCATATTGCCAAAACGTGTGGGGCTACCTAAGGCGATGCCCTGACAATGTTTAAGATCATCTAGGGTGACATACGGCGCACCTTGTTTAGGAACAGCCGCTTCAGTGGTCTCGCAAGTAGCTGAAACCTCAGGTACTGTGCGTAAGCGTGCTTCAATGCTTGCGACTTTCTCGACTCCTCGAGCAACCTCTCGGGCAAGGTTAGCGGTTGCACCGTGGCGGCTGTAGTAGAGCACTAGAATATAATCCATCAGAGAATCTCCAATACGCGTTCAGGAGGACGCGCAATAATGGCTTTATTATTGTAAGTGACAATGGGGCGTTGTAGTAATTTAGGGGCTTGGATTAGATGATTAATCAGGCTCTTTTCATCGATGATGGTATTTAGCTTATAGACTTTATAATAGTCCTCATTTTGACGGAGAATATCAGTAATGGATAAATCAAGCTGGCTTAATAATTGTTGAATTTCTTGCTCGCTGATGCCTTGCTGTAGATATTCAATAATGTTGGGGGTGCAGCCTTGCTCTTCGAGAATGGCGAGTGCGGCACGTGATTTACTGCAACGAGGATTGTGATAAATAGTAACTGTAGTCATGGTATTGCTATTGGTGTTTTCTATATGTTAATACATGATGTGGGTTATCATAGCAGCCCTTTTTGCTAACGGGCAAGCATTGCTAGTGATGATTTTAATCATAGTCATCTATACTTCATCTTAAGGGATCAATCATCGTGGATTATTGTTATGAGTGACTTACTTGCAGGCGTTGACCAGCGTACGCTGCGAGCCAAGG
>LVCQ01000054.1 GCA_001644975.1 Piscirickettsiaceae bacterium NZ-RLO1 | reverse complement strand
ATTATAGAGGGAAGAAGTTTCGGAGAAGCACCAGCGGCCATAGTAAGTGGGTTTTCCACAGGAGTGGTAAGACCTCTTTGTTCAGGTGATAGAGTTGATGGTGATGTTCAGAATAAAAGCCCTGTAAGTGCAGAGTCTCCCTGGGTGTTTCGGCAGCAGCACGATGCGAGAGAGCAACACGCTTCGAGTAGTGAGGAAACAGAGACTCATGACGTTGTTGTAAGGCATACTACACTCTAGTTGTTAAGAAGATGATAGGCTTTTAAGGTATGTTACTTTTGATCGCTTGATTAAGTTTTGTTATAAGAGGAAGAGGGACCTTCTGTGAGCAAATGATATAGCGTTTATTTCCTGGCAAAATATCTATTATTTTTATTAGTTTGAAATCCTTTAGTAAGAGTCCTGCACTTGTTATCGCTATTGTTGCTTCTTCTGGAGCAATAAACATATAATCAGCAATATGTTTTGACAGCATTTTTATCATACGGCTATTTTCATGGGTGGTTTGAATGTATTTTGGTTTAAATTGCTGAATAGCCTGGTCGATTTGTGAGCCGTAAGAGTAGCCATTTTTAACAAGTAATGTTATATGTTTCTTGTGAAACAGTTGCTTTAATGAAATAGATGCTGTGATTTTTTTATTGTTTTTTCTGGTGATGAGCTCTGTTGGTCGATCTTGATAGATTGGTAGGGTATATTGCGCATATTTTTCTCGCTGTGGATTTTTAAACCAACCGGCAGCACAGAGTGGTTCAGCGTTTTTTTTAATTAATAGCAAGTGGCGTTTGGCTGGTGTTTTTTTCCAGTGTAGTGGAAGATTAGCCGTCTTAAAAGCTTGGGTAATAAGAGTGCCTGTTAGCCCTAAAACCTGCTGTTTCGATTCTGTTTTCAAGTAGGGCGGACGCTCATTATAAAGCATGGTTAAGCTATGGCTGGCGTGACTGATCATAAAGAGCATGAAAACAATAAATAGAGCATGCATGATGTTTTTAATTATTTGGGTGCTTATTTATAAATAACAGATGTTTTTTTGAGTTTGTCAAGTAAAGTTACGTCGCCCATCTTACGGGCGAGTATAGGGCAAGTGGAGAAATTTAAATAAAACTAAGGACTTTTTTTACCAGTTTTTCAATGCCTGTGGCAGCTTCAGCGATGTTATTGGCAAGCATATAGGCAGGGGTTGATACAATTTTATGTTTTTCATCGATAACAATTTCATCCGCCTGGCAATTAATGTGCTTACCACCTAATTGATGAACGATATTGATCATTTCTTGATCTTCACCTAACGTATGCTGGATGTTAGGGCCACAGATGGCTGAAATCATAATTGGTGCAATACAGATAAACCCAAGTGGCAAAGCAGCGTGATAAGCCTGTTGGGCAAAGTTTAATACATCATCTTGTATATTAAACGCTTGGCCTTTAAGTGCAAAGTCACAGAGATTTTTTTGCTGCGCCAAAACCACCAGGAAATATAACGGCATCATAATCACTGATATTGGCATGATCAATGGCTTTAATGTTGCCACGGGCAATGCGTGCGCCTTCAATGAGAATATTGCGTTTTTCATGCATTTCTTCTTGATTAAGGTGGTTTAGCACGTGATATTGATCTCGATTGGGGGCTAGACATTCATAGTCGACTCCAGCTTGAGCAAGGTAGAGTAAAGTCAGTGTGGCCTCATGGATTTCAGCCCCATCTAAATGACCGCAGCCAGCAAGGACAACAGCAATTTTTTTCATTAAGGTTCCTTATTTTATGCTGATTAATTGGTAGTAATATGCTGAGCCATCTTAAAGTAATTTTTTTATAAAGTCTAAATCAGGCCTGATAAACTTTCTTTTAAGCGAGGCCGATACTTTGTTTAGCGGCAAGGTTAATCGGTGTGGCGATAAGGCCGTTATTGGTCAGGGCAATGGTAAAACTGGCACCATCACGCATGGGCATAAAGATGGCATTGCCATAGATGGTTTTAATAAAATAGCGTTGGATAAGGTGATGTTTTGCCCATTGCCAAAATGAATTTGCTGTGTTTGGTGGGTTGAGGGGGTAAATTGAATGGATCGCATGTTGTTCTGCATTGATATTATCATAACGGCCTTGAATGCGATCAAAGCGATAGCGATTCGTTAGTCCTAAGGCATGGAGCCAGTCTTGCCAGACAATGATTTGAGCGGAGAGCTGCCAGTCATCGCCGACCAGCTTAAAAGTTTTAATTTGCCCTGAAGGTAGGCTTAGTGTCGCTTGATAATGCTTGGATGCGAGTGGCGGTAATTGATTAAGGCTGAGCATGGCAATGGGGGTATTTTTAGTCATTTGGTTTAAGGTGAAGTTGTTAAGCAGTAGTAACGCACTACAAGTGGTTATTACTGTAGTGGTTGAGCCTAGGAAAATATAGAGGAACGTTGCAGCAAGACGTTTATGTAATAAGCACTTTATTGCATATGCAAAAAATAACAGGCTGATTATCAATGTTATTGCTGTGATAAGGCTAAGTAGCACTACTTTTCTCCAGTATTTGGTATTTAGAAATATAGCTATATTTTAAAATCTAAGATTATGATAAGGAGTTAATCATTAAATTGAAATAGTTTTTGTCACTTGGACTATCGTTAAATGATTACTGATGTTACAGCAAGCCTGGGCTTGAGGGGGTGTTGGATGTGTTCTCGCTATTAATCAGTTGATTAAGTGTTGGGTTGGCATGTAAATGACATTGTTTTTATATGGTAAATAATCTAGCATTTTATGCTGCAAGTTATATATTGGTTAATATTTATTTATTATTGTTAATTAATTTATTTTATTTTTATATTATTATAATTTTATATGTATTTTTACTTGTTGTATGTGTTTTATATTTATTTTGTGTTATAAACAATTTACATTGTTTTCTAGTTTAACTAAAGTTTTAGTGCTTTTTCTAAATTATAAAAATACTATTCTTGATTTATTAATAAGGCATTAAGCCTGATTTTTAGGATATGGGCTCAGAAAGTAGAGATTAATTAGTCTGGGGAGGAATTATGCCTGGAAGTGGGTCGTTAGAATTACAGGATTTAAAAGATAGGCACGGAAAATTTTACCAAGAGTGGACTGCGACTTTAGAAAAATATAGTGATAATTTTAAACAATCGTTTTTAATTTTATATGATGTTGGGATTGATCCAAAAGATTATTGGCAGTTATTACATCAAGCTAAAGGAGAAAGTGCCCAATTTCTTTTATGGAGTATTCAAGATTTACATAACAGAGGCGCTTTATCTATTGGTAATTTACGTCATATTACGCAATTTAGTGGTCAGGAGATTGAACAAGAAACAACAACGTTACTTCAGATTCAATCCGGGTTATTGGCGCTGCATGAAAAAGCAAAAGAGCATAAAGTCTACTATCAAGCTGAGCTTGAGCGCTTTCAGCAGCCAGACTCTAAGGGAGGAGGTTTACAGGATGATGCAATTGACTGTCTAACTAGAAAAGTTGCTGTTCTTCAGAGAGTAGAGAGTGAAACCGCACCTGTTCAGGAAAACTGGAACTTAAAAAAAGCATTATTGTCAGTTAATAAAATTGTCGATGGCGAGGATATTAAAGTACTTTCTGAAAATGATCCAAGAAAAAAAGGAGAGTGGTTTAAAGAATTTGTTAAAAATTTAGTTAGAAACCTGTTTGGCAATAATAGCAAAGAAGTTAAAAATCTATCTGAAAGTACAACCTCTCTTTTTAAAGATGCTTTAAGTAATCATAAAAAAGAGCCCTTACAACCGATGCCAAGTTCTGTAGTTGTGATGGCGTGTTGATGTTAATGTATAATGATTAGTTTTTCGTTTTGTGTTATTGAAATTTAGATGTAGTGTTAGATGGGTTATTAATAAATTAGGGATAGCAAATATGTCAAGACAGAGCTTATCATTATCAGCTGCGGTGCATAATTATTTAATTTCACATACTGTTAAAGCGTGCACCGTTAAACAGGAACTAAAGCATAGAACGTCTGATCTGGCTGAATCTAATATGCAGATTTCACCTGAGCAAGGTCAATTTATGGCAGTTTTAGCACGCTTAATTTCAGCCAAAAAAGTGCTAGAAATTGGAACCTTTACTGGCTATAGCAGTTTATGTGTTGCCGAGGTTTTACCTGAAGATGGTCAATTAATTGCCTGTGATGTCAGTGAAACGTGGACAAATATCGCCAAAGAATATTGGCAGATGGCAAACGTTACTGATAAAATTGATTTGCGCTTAGGCCAAGCAATAACAACACTAGAAAAATTAATTGAAGATGGCAGTAGTCAAACATTTGATATGGTGTTTATTGATGCTGATAAAATTAATTATAAAAACTATTATGAATTATCATTAAAATTATTAAGGCAAGGTGGTGCTATTATTATTGATAATGTGCTGTGGGGTGGCAAGGTTGTTGACAGCGCAATTAATGATAAAGAGACATTAGCGATTCGAGAATTTAATGACTTTATTTTTAATGATACACGCGTAAATATGTGCATGCTGCCTTTGAGTGATGGCGTGACATTAGCTTATAAAGCATAATGAGCAGAAGTTTAAGGCTTAGCTTAACAGGGAAATTTAATTGGATAAAGTTAATATTTGTTAATAATTAATAAATATTATTATAATAACAAGGGAGTGTAATTTTAATGTTTGATTTAATTGAACTATGGTCAGGCAATATACAGCCAGAAATAGAGAGTAAATCTTACCCTCGTAAAATTAATTCAAGTTCTGTAACTGCAAAGTTCGATGCGAAAACCTCTCAATCTAGTTTTGAGTTTACGAACGGTTCACCAACAGTTGTATTTGTTAGCGATAAAAAAACGTTGGACCCAGTTAACCGCTATAGGGATTTGCCGTCGATTGAGCTTACTGATTCTGAAAGACGTGTTGTAGCAAAAAAATTAAGGCAGTTAGCAGACAATCCAAAGTTTTATGATGGCAAACAAATGGTTATTACTGCAGCGCTCTATGACCCGGTCACAAACACTATGTATATGGAAGCGAAGCAAGTGCCCTACTCGGTCTTGGCAACGCTTAGAAGTAGAGAGTTTGCTCAAGAAAGTGAATTGTATAAATTAACATTATTTCAAACCGGGGTGCTTTCTCCTTTAGTGACTAAAGATGATTGCCTGGTATTAATGGAAAGAAGTCAGTTTGGTCTGATGTCACAATCCGGTGGTTTTTTAGAGCCGGTTAAAGGCAGGTTAAACTTTAGCCGTGGTGATTTGGTAGTCAGAACAGCAGCTGCAGAAATCACTCAAGAGATAGCAGGCATAGCAGGGAGTTGTGAAAATAGATTGTTATTTACCTTGCCTACAATCAGTGCTGTTTCAATACGCATGACAAAAAGGCGAGGTATGGGGACCATTGAGTTTATTGCGCCTGTGTATGTTAATGCTCATAGCCACTATCTACAGCAAGTGATTGCTGATAATTTAGCGGTTGATAGAGACGAACATACGGGTAAATCCATGGTGGTAAGCTTAGATGAAAGAGATCGTGGTGTGCTTGTTGATCAGGTATTAACGGGCAGTGCCGTACCGCCTGGCCAGCCTCTTTATTTGCCTATGTTGATCAGTGCTGCAAGGTTAGTGAATCCTGGGAACTCTGTGCCTCGGGCATTACCCAGTAGTCATTCTATGGCTATTCCTGTAAGTGCGATGACTCCCGCAGTTGAACGACCATTGCCTTTGACATTATTTCAACATTTTGAAGAAAAAACAGGGCAAACTCCTGATAGAAGTCTAACAGCAGCATCAAGCGAGATGTAGCCTTATTTTTAAGCTTTCTTAATTTATTATTTTATAGGCTGATGTTACTTATTAAGTTATTTGAGTGACTTTTTAAGTTCAGCCTTTTAGTTTTTTTTATTGCATTATTAGTTACTGATAGCAGAAATAAAACAATCATAAAATTATATTTTTTAGAGTTATTTTAGATTAAATATTTCATGTTAATTACTATTTTAAAAAGTAGTAAACTGAAAACAGTTTACATAATAATTAGATTAGGTGTCAGCCACAAAATTTATTTATGATTTTGGTTAAAAGTAAAGATGATTGAAAAATATATATTTTTAATGTATGCCTGTATTTATAATGCCATAACTTAATAAAGGTTAAATATATGCCAAAAAAAATTTTTATATTTGATCTGGATGAAACCTTGTTTTGTGCTTCAGCAATATTAAGCCGGCTTAATACCGTTGAAAAAGCGCCTTCAAGTTATGATCCTTATCATGGACTCTTTTCAGGATGCTATACATTAAAAAAAGAAAAAATGACGGCAATTATGCAAGTAATTCTTACCAATGGCGATGAAATTGGCTTTATAACAGCAGGAAGTATAAGCAAAGAAAGCATCAAGTGCTTTTGTTTAAGTGAGTATGGTATTGGTTTAACTGATGATTTTAAGCGCTATAATAAGGCATTAGATAAAATGCCGGCATTAAAAGAGTTGGCAGAAAGTTACAAGGTACCTTATTCTTATGTTGTCTTTGTTGATAATAGTTTAGACCATATTAAACCTGCCCATGATGCGGGTTTTAATGTGGTTTATGCAGATAATAATTAATTTGATATGACACATGGCCTTAGTTACATCGGGCAGTTAGAAATGATCATTGCTGAGCAGGCTCGGCAAAGAGAACAAGAGTCGAGTGCTGGGTCTACCTTTATGTTTTACCGGCCTTCAGATAATCCAGAGACTCGCTTCCCTACTATTGATTTTGACTGTTAAGTTGTTTTTTTATATTTGATATTAAATTATCAATGAAATTAATAGTGTTTTGATAAAAAGTAAAATAATTTAAAACGTTATAGTTTGTATATTCACACTTGCTATTGGCAGTGATCTTGCATAAGTTACTCAATTGGTAGATTTCGATCGGTTTTGGGTGCCCGTTATGGCAGGTGTTTTAGATACCGTAGATGCTCGCACGCAGTTGGTGGGTAAAAATAGATTAGAGTCATTGCTGTTTAAGCTTTATACGGATAAAACGTATGCAATGAATGTTTTTAAAATTCGTGAAGTATTGCAGCCCATTGCATTGACTAATATTCCTGAAAGTCACCCTTTTGTATTAGGGGTGGCTTATATCCGTGGACAGGCTGTGCCGGTGATTGATTTAGGCCGAGCAGTTGGCATGCAAAGTCTTGTCGGGCGCAAAGATGCAGTGGTGGTAATTTCTGAATATTATGGCAGTACACAGGGTTTTCTAGTTGGTAGTGTTGAGAAGATTATTAATATTGAGTGGAGTGATATTCGTGAGCCACCGGATGGCTTGGGTCCATCGCATTATTTAACAGCAACATTGTTGGTTGATGAAGAGATTGTTGAAGTCATTGATGTTGAAAAGGTTTATGCAGATATTGTCAACCCTGCGATCGACTATCGTGATATGCAATTAGATAGTAATTTAAATACTGAGGGTATGGCTATTTTAGTGGCAGATGACTCGAGTTTTGCCCGTAGTCACATTTGTAAAATTTTAAGTAAAATTGATATTGAAGTGATTACTAAAAATAGTGGTGCAGCCGCTTTCGAGTTCTTGCGAGAAGAGGCGTATAAAAATAATGTGGATGTTGCAAAAAAATACCCACTGGTGATTACTGATGCCGAAATGCCGGAAATGGATGGCTACACGCTGACGGTCAATTGTCGTAATGATCCTAAACTACAAGATTTGTATATTGTCTTGCATACGTCTTTAAGTGGTGGCTTTAATAAATCCATGGTTGAAAAAGTCGGTTGTGATGGCTTTATTCCAAAGTTTAACCCAAAAGATACGGTGGAGCTTGCGGTGAAACGGATTCATGCCTTGAAGGGTAGATAACTCAAGCAGCCAAATGAGTGATTAAATATGGACAAATTATGGATAAATTATGGATAAAATTAATATAAAAAATAAACTGCTTGAAGAGATGGTAATTGACCAACATGCAACAGTAATGGCTGAGTTTATTTCAACTGTTCTGCGTGAGCAGTTAGAAAATATTGTTAAAAAACGGCCAAAAGTTAAAGAAACTCCGCTATTAATGACATTAACGGCAGAATGTCAAGTTAGAACATTAACATCGGCATGTTTGAAGGCGCTAGGCGCCCTGGCGAATCGTTTTGTTGATGAAGATGATCTAGAAGAGATGTTTTTATCTATGCTTGAAGTGCATAGTGACTTTTGTCTACAAACATTGCAACATGCTGCGAAAGAAAAAGAGCAACTAGAGTGAAATTTATTTCATAAATAAATTACTATTCACTAAATATTGGCGTTATTTTAAGTACGTATAGGCGCTGATTATTTTTATTTTATAAAAACTATCACTATATAGTAAACAGTTGTAATAATTTATCTATATCTAAATGTTGTTAAAAATTAATATTTAAATGTGTAAAATTTTTTTGCATTGATTTTGTATATTCTCTATGTAAATTTTAAGTTATCTTCCTTTTGTTTTTCATGTCTTTAGTAGTTACTAGAGATTGGGGGTTAGCTCATATGCCAAGTGTTATATGGTACTCAAAAGAGCAAAAAGCTAAAGAATGGAGTGTTGCTAATCATTTATTGGCTAATGCTTGTAATGGAACAAAAATTAAGCGTTCACATCAAAAAATTCCAATTAGTTACCCTGATCCAAGTCAGCCAGGTTCTCGAGTTTACCTAAACCATTCATTTATTAAAGTTGGTGATAAAGTTTTAGTAATGGCAGGAGAGGGAAATTATTTAGGTGAAGGAAAGTATGGAAAAGTAAAATTAGCTGAAGATGAACAGGGTCATTTATATGTTTTAAAAATTAATCATGCTCATACTAGTATTAACGAGCTAGAGAAGAACATTGCCAAAGATATGAGTGTTTTTCATGGTGAAGCGAGGCGTCTTAGCTCACAGGCTGCGTTTAAACAAGTGATTGCCTTAAGTTATTTGGGAAAAGATTTAGAGAAAATAAAAAACTTAAATCTTGAAAATAAATCAACTGATTATATTGGTTTTTTGGCCGTTGATGAAATTTTAAAGCTGCATAAAGGTGAACTATCTGCAAAGGGCATAAAGTATATACATGCCGACCTAAAATTAGATAATTTATCGTTAGCCCCTGATGGCCAGCGATTGCATTTACTTGATTATGGCTTGTCAGTACCTGCGAGCAATGGTGCGTTTGGTTTGCGACGAGCGCATGAGAGAGTAGTTATTACTGACAAATATTATCAATATGCTCCAGAGACGCGTAATGGTAAATGTGAATTTTCTTATCAATCTGATATTTTTTCTTTGGGCAATGCTTTAGAGGGTTTGTTAACGGCTGACTCTGCGTTACAGCCTATTGTGAGGCTAATGTATGCTGAGAAGCCTGCATTGCGGCCAAGCTTAGAGCTGGTTAAAGTTGCCTTTTTAGCAGAGGTTTATAAAGACTCGAATCAGCGTTTGTCACAGATGTTAGTAGAGTACAATTGTGTAATAACAGAACCAGCATTGGCGAGAAAAGCCTTGCGCGTGCTTACTGATCCACAGAAAAGCTTTTTGTTAACTCAGTCTATTAATAATTTAATTGTTCACTTGCACCCTCGTTCATTAACGACAGCCGACTGGCAGTTGTTACTAGAGAATCAACAGTTGCAAAAGGTGGTTGTTAAATTAGATGGAGCTAAGGTTAATTTTAAAGGGCAATGGCAGAATCTTATATTGAACTCAAGCTTACAAAAAGCAATTCTTAGTCTTGACAGTTCAAAGGCTAATTTGACTAGAGATTTGCAGAGGTTGTTAGATGAGAGGAGCTTACAAAAAGCAGTTGCTGTGCTTGATAAAATGGGTGTTAGTCTTAAAAAAAATTGCCAGTGCCTATTAGCGAGTGATGATCTTCAGCGAGCAGTTATTTTGCTTGATGAGCAAAATATAAATTTTAAAGATAAATGGCAGGACCTTGTAGAGAAGCCAGGGTTACAAAAAATCATTAATGATTTTAGTAACTCAAGCTTTGGGCTTGCTAAAAATTTACGGCAGTTATTAGACAACTATGATTTTCAGCAGGCTATTATTGTGCTTGATAAAGCAGGGGTGAATTTTAAAAGAAGTTGGCTTGGGCTTTTTATCAATGCTGATCTACAGAAAGTAGTGATTGCCTTAGATCAAGCAGGTATTAATTTAAAAGAAAGTTGGCAAGAACTTTTAAGCAATCCTGATCTTCGCGAAGCAGTTATGGTACTGACTAACGCCAACGTTGATTTAAGTGCAAATTGGCAGCAGTTGTTAGAGAACAAGAGTCTGCAAAAAATGGTGCTCGGTTTTGATGAGGCTGGCTTTAATTCAACTGAAAACTTACAACAGCTTTTAGAAAGTGCAAATTTGCAAAAATCGCTGGCTGTACTGAATAAGGTAGGGGTAGATGTCAACGGTAATTATCAAGCGCTGTTAGAGAAGCCGCATCTACAAAAAGCGTTGGCTGCAGCCAATGATTATTTAAGTTGTGATTTTTCGCATTTGGGCTCAAGTCATGGGTATCACGGTAAAAGTCAAACAGAGCAATTTGTTCGACATTTGATGGCGCGTGAAGATAAAAGTGAGTGTGGGGTTAAAATGGAAATGAGCCAGTGGGTCAAAGGTTATGGTACTTTTGCTCGCTCATCAAGCACTCAGACATTATCGCGCTTAGACTTTGCTTGTGACTCTGGGCTATTCCCTAGCCCGAGTGCCACGCTGTTTTTTGCAATGAGCCAAGCGGATCGTGTGGCTATGAAACAAGAGGTAGTAAGTTTCTCTGGAAAATAGCCTGAGGCTAATGATGGCTATTAATTAAGAGGCCAACCGCCGAGTGCTTGCCAGCGATTAACGATTAGGCAAAATAACTCGGCGGTTTTTTCAGCATCATAATGTGCGCCATGGGCTTTGGTATAATCAAACTCAATGCCTGCAGCTTTACAGCTGATAGCAAGCACGGTTTGGCCGACAGCAAGACCGGCAAGTGTTGCGGTATCAAAGCTGCTAAAAGGGTGAAACGGATTGCGTTTGATGCCTGATCGACTTACGGCCTTATTGAGAAAATTTAGATCTAAGATAGGGTTATGACCGGTTAAAATCGCACGGTTACAGCCACTTTCTTTAAGCTTTTCACGAATGGGGGTAAAGATTTTTTTTAAGGCTTCAGCCTCATTGATTGCACCGCGTAGTGGACTATCGGGGTCGATTTTATTAATTTTGAGGGCTTCTGGATCGATATTAGCTCCTGCAAATGGCTTAACATGCGTTGAAACCGTTTTGATAGGGACTAATTGTCCTTCGTTATTAAAGTCGACGATTACCGCAGCAATCTCAAGTAACGCATCGGTTGCAGCATTAAGCCCCCCTGTTTCAACATCAATAATGATAGGTAAAAAACCGCGGAAACGTTGAGCTATTGATATTGATGGTATTGACATGGGTCTCTCTATGGATGTATCGGTGACTTTTAAATTTCGGTTGTCTCTTGATGGCTGGCAATACAGCTGTAATAGGCTGTAATAGTAATCAAAGTTAGTAGACAGAGCAAGATTGCCAGGGGTTCGGCATTGTTTTGTGGTATTAGTGCTGAAAGTGTTGTGAAGACGCCGGAGCCTAGATTTTGAATGGCGCCGATAAAAGCACCTGCTGCCCCTGCAATATGACCAAAGGGGATCAGGGCGCCGGTGGTGGCGAGCGGAAACATTAGGCCTGCGCCAATGAAGTAAAAAAACATCGGGATGACTATGGCATAGGCATTAAAGTAGCCAAAGTGGGCAAGAGCGAGCATGCTCACTGAACCGAATACCAGTGCGCTGATGCCGGTTTTCATAATGTGTGGAATGCTGTGTCTTCGATTGAGGTGGGTCGCTAAGTAGCTGCCGATAAAGTACCCTGGCAGTGGGGCAATAAATAATAAGCTGACTGTATTGGGACTGTAATGTAAGGTGCTGGCAAAGAGCACGCCAGCGGAGGCTTCAAAAACGGTAATGCCAGCAATAGAGACGGTTAAGCAGGTGATGTAACCAATAAACTGGCGATGGCACAGCATACTTTTATATTGACGAATCAGTGCGTTAAAAGGTGTTGGTGCGTTATCGGGTGTGGGGTGGGTTTCAGCAAAGAACTTAAATTGTAGTGCAAAAACGACTGCACTAAAGGCGAGTAAGAAGGCAAAAACCGCACGCCAACCGATTAAGGTAGCAATCAGACCGCCGATCAGTGGTGCAATAA
Organism: Piscirickettsiaceae bacterium NZ-RLO1; assembly: GCA_001644975.1. Taxonomy (GTDB): domain Bacteria; phylum Pseudomonadota; class Gammaproteobacteria; order Piscirickettsiales; family Piscirickettsiaceae; genus Piscirickettsia. The sequence continues at coordinate 5,384 of LVCQ01000054.1, read as the reverse complement.
TGGGGGCAATCACCAGTGTTGCACTCATGATGCTATTGGCCTTAAGGAGTTCTTTGCCGGTAAACAAGTCACGCATGACCGTACGTATCATCGCGCCTGCTGAGCCTATACCTAAGCCCTGTATAAAGCAACCGAGCAATAAGGTTTGTATATTTAAAGCAAAGGTTGCGATGATGGTGCCAATTGCAAAGACAATCAGCCCTAAAAGAATAGTGGGTCTGCGGCCATAGCGATCGGCAAAGGGACCATAAAAAAATTGCGAAGCACCGTAAGAGAGTAAATAAGCGGCCATAATGCTTTGCACGTGCGTGGGTCGGGTGTGTAAGCTATTGGCAATTAAACTGCTGGCAGGGACAAAAATAGTATTTGCAAATTGACCGACCGCAGCGAGAATAATCACTAGAAATAAATAGCGCCCAAAACGTGCATTTTGCATAATTCACCCTTTTAATTTTATTAAAACCAAATCAATGACGATTTTAGGGCATGTGTTCATTTTCACTACCCTGGAAAAATTAACAAAAGATCCATGTTAAAGACGGGCTGATTATAACAGAAAATCAGTGGCTGCCAAGCATCGCTACAAGGGTTTAGTCTTCGGTGTTTTTTCGTTAGAATAACAGCTATTTTCAGATAATGATCATATTCATAATGACGACAATGGGAGCATGTATGTTAGAAGTGCGGGCATTACAGGTGCGCCTGGATGAGTTTGCCGATCGTGTTAGCTCACTTCGGGGGTATCTTTGACTACGATCTTAAATGTGAGCGTTTAGTCGAAGTTGAGCGTGAGCTAGAAGCCCCTGATATTTGGAATCAGCCTGAACGCGCGCAAGCATTGGGGCGTGAGCGGGCACAGCTAGAGAACTTAGTTGAGCAATTTAAGAATATCTCAGAACGTATTGTCGATGCGAAAGATTTAATAGAACTGGCGGTTGAAGAGCAGGATGAAGAGTCGCTAGATGAGGTGGTTAGTGAAAGTGATGCATTGGATGAGCAAATTAGTCAGCTTGAGTTTCGGCGGATGTTCTCTGGGCAGATGGACTCTAACAATGCGTATTTAGATGTTCAGTCTGGCTCAGGAGGTACTGAAGCACAAGACTGGGCAGAAATGGTCTTGCGGATGTATTTGCGTTGGGGTGAACAAAATGGCTTTAAGACGGAGCTGGTTGAGGCGTCTGCCGGTGATGTGGCCGGGATTAAAAGTGCGACGATTCATTTCCAAGGGGAGTATGCGTTTGGTTGGCTGCGTACGGAAACTGGGGTGCACCGTTTAGTTAGAAAATCGCCCTTTGATTCAGGCAATCGCCGCCATACGTCATTTTGTTCTGTTTTTGTCTCCCCTGAGGTTGATGATAATATTGATATTGATATTAATCCTGCGGATTTGCGTATTGATACCTATCGGGCCTCTGGTGCGGGTGGTCAGCATGTCAACCGGACCGACTCTGCCGTGCGTATTACTCATATACCAACGAATACTGTCGTGCAATGTCAGAATGATCGCTCTCAACATAAAAATAAAGATCAAGCAATGAAGCAATTGCGTGCTAAATTGTACGAGCTGGAGATGAGCAAGCGTAATGCCGAAAAGCAAGCCTTAGAAGAAGGTAAATCAGATATTGGTTGGGGGAGCCAGATTCGTTCCTATGTGCTAGATGCCTCACGCATTAAAGATTTACGCACTAGCGTTGAGACAAGTAATACTCAAGCCGTATTGGATGGTGATTTAAATGCGTTTATCGAAGCGAGTTTGAAAGCCGGCTTATAGTTTTAGTTTATTTTTTTAGTAAAAGTTAACAATCTGAAAAAATAACAGAAAAGAAAAAAATAGATAGCAATAATGTATAACATTTAAAGAATTTTTAGTGTAAAAGGCAAAGATAATGACTGAGACTGACCAATCATCGCAAGAGCCCGAATTCAATGAAAACGAGCACATTGCTCAGCGTAAAGCTAAACTGGCCGAGATGCGTTCTCAGGGCGTGGCATTTCCAAATGATTTTCGCCCCGAGCATCATGCAGCACAGTTAACGGCTGAATTTGATGAGAAAAGTAAAGATGAGCTTGAGGCCTTGGCTTATCCTGTGAAAGTGGCTGGACGTATTATGCTAAGACGCATTATGGGCAAGGCTAGCTTTTTACATATTCAAGATAGCACGGCGCGCCTACAGGTCTATTTGCGTCGAGATGATTTACCTGAAGGTCAATACCACGCTTTTAAAAATTGGGATTTAGGTGATATTGTTGCAATTGAAGGGGTGATGTTCAAAACCAATAAAGGTGAGTTATCTGTTAAGGCCAGTAATTTACGTTTGTTGACTAAAGCCTTGCGGCCTTTGCCGGACAAACATCATGGCTTAGCTGAAGTAGAAACACGTTACCGCCAGCGCTACTTAGACCTGATCGTTAATGATGAATCTCGTAATGCTTTTATGGTTCGCTCAAAAGTAGTCGCAAGTATTCGTCGGTTTTTGACTGAGCGTGATTATATGGAAGTAGAAACACCAATGTTGCAGGTGATTCCAGGTGGGGCGAGTGCTCGCCCATTTATTACTCATCATAATAGCCTGGATTTAGATATGTATTTGCGTATTGCACCCGAGTTGTATTTAAAGCGCTTAGTGGTTGGTGGCTTTGAGCGGGTGTTTGAAATTAATCGTAATTTCCGTAATGAAGGTTTATCGACGCGTCATAATCCGGAATTTACCATGTTGGAATTTTACCAAGCGTATGCGGATTATCATGATTTAATGGATTTAACCGAGCAGATGTTGCGCACCGTCACCACAGAAGTTTTAGGTCAAGCTCAGGTGCCTTATCAGGGCGAAGTCTATGACTTTAGTCAGCCTTTTGTCCGCATGAGCATGATCGATTCGGTTCTGCATTTTAATCAAGATATTCATCGTGAAGATTTAGCCACTTTAGCGAATGCTATTGCTGTTGCTGAGCGCAAAGGGGTAAAACTTAAGGGCCATGAAGGTCGTGGTAAGGTCATTACGGAAATTTTTGAAGCTACGGTCGAAGAGCAGCTGCGTCAACCGACATTTATTACTGAGTACCCAGCAGAAGTTTCGCCGTTAGCGCGTTTGAATGATGATGATGCGTTTATTACCGACCGTTTTGAATTTTTCTGTGGTGGTCGTGAGGTTGCCAATGGTTTTTCAGAGCTCAATGACCCAGAGGATCAAGCAGAGCGCTTTCAGCGCCAGGTTGCAGAAAAAGATGCGGGGGATGATGAAGCAATGCATTATGATGCGGACTATATTACTGCGCTGGAGCATGGTATGCCACCGACTGCCGGTGAGGGCATTGGTATTGATCGTTTGGTGATGCTCTTTACTGATAGCCCATCGATTCGTGATGTGATTTTATTTCCACATATGCGTCCACAGGCAAAATAGTTTGGTGCTGTTCTAAATTTTAAATGAACTTCTGTGTGATAACAGGTCAATTAATAATATAAAAGAGGCTTATTGCCTCTTTATTATTAAGGAGCTTAAGCGCATAGCCGATTATGTAAAATTAGCTTTTAGAGTCATTGTAAAAAAATGTGGTGACTGAAAAATGTCTTAGTCTTAATTTTAGCAAGTTTAGAAAGTATTAAATTTTCTTAGTCGAAATTAGAATGTGTAGGCGTTTTATCGGCACTTAATACTCGGTTACGCGCGGCCAGGTTTTTATATATTTATTGATGAAAAAATGCGCTTAAGCCGTTCTTTGTCATCTGTGGGAAAGCGCTACTTGGAAAAATCAAACTGCGATAGGGCTGTGCTATAAAGTAAAAAAGTAAAATTTTAGGACATTTTAAAATAATTTAAAGTAAAGTTTTTTATTTTTTTATGGATATTTTAAAAGGAAAGTTATATTTTTTTTGCCTTGATTTCAAAGTAGAGTTTCTTGTGTTTGAAATAATGTAAGAATAATCAGTGAATTTTTAAAATCTAAGGTTATATTTTTATGAAAAAAACATCGTTAGCTGTTATTTCTTTAGGATTGTTGTCTGTAGCAAGTTTAACTCAAGCAGCAACAGTGGCTAAAACAGTCTGTAATATAAACATTACAGTACCAAGTAACCCAAGTTCGCAAGATGAAACTCAGTATTCTGATGTTGATTTTAATGCGATTGGGTCAAATGGGGTTGTTCTTGGTACAGTTAGTAACCTTGCCCCAGGGAAACATAACACTTTGCCGATAGATTGTTCTGCTTCTGAAGTTACCGAGGTAAAACTTTTTGCTGAACCACATTACAAAACAAATGACAATGAATCATTGAGTACATCTTATGGTAGTTATCAATATATTGGCAATGGTTCAGAAAGTCAGCCAGGCGAGATACTGTTGGGGAGTGCGGGGATCAGTGTTACATTTACAACGCGAGATACATCTATTCATCCTCAATTTACACAAATAAGCAGTAATGCTGCTAATAAAAAATTTAATGATATAAAATTTTAATTTTGATTTAAATTATACATGGCGAGCTAGCGAGCCTGGTGTGTGGCTGCCCTTTGTCACCTGAGGTTTGCTTTATTGTAATGTAAGTTAAGTTGGACTATAGCCTTTATTTTTTTGATAAAAGTTTTAGCTGACTCTTTAATGCTATTTAAGTGTGTTGCTTTTCAGGTGGCGGGAAGCGAATCAATAGATATAAGCATTTTGTTTAATGTTGCTTAAGTGAAGGTACTCATGGTTATTAGATTTTCTGTACTGTCAGTTATTATTTCAATGCTTGTGAGCATATGTTCTTATGGAAAAGGCATAGACCAAAAAGACATTAATACCTCACCTGCATTAGCAGATACTAGACTTGGGATGTATCTTGGTGGGCAAATCGTTCCTTATGGCCATGACCTTCCTGAAGGCGCATCAATAAGTGATACATTATTTGGTTCTAGGGGCATTGGTTTAGGAGCGCTGCTAGGCTATCAATTTAATCGATATTTTGCACTTGAGGGAAGTTTTTATTACTACAATGGCAGTTCAGGTAATACATATTCCGGTGATACGTCTATTGGCCCTGAGCATCATTATCTTTATTCTGGCGCGATTAATGCTAAATTCTTATATCCTGTTTCTCATCGTTTTAGCGTATTTGGTTTAACGGGAATTGCTTTAACGCATGAAGATACATATAACAAAGTGATCTATTCTCCATCATCTTCTGTTGTTATGGTTGATCAAAAAAATAATAGGTTGATGCCTCAAGTTGGGGTGGGTATGGAGTTTTATCTCACATCGGGCTTTTCTCTTTCTAGCTCTGTGATTTATATGTTTAAAAATAACATTAATAGCATTACTTATTTTCCTGTTGGAGTGAACTATCATTTCTAATTTTTGACATATAGCTAAAACCTTATAAATTGACATAATGTAGATGTTCT
>LVCQ01000053.1 GCA_001644975.1 Piscirickettsiaceae bacterium NZ-RLO1 | reverse complement strand
GTTGTCTAAAAAATTATTCTATTACTTAAATATAAAATATACCGCACCGGCTAAACAAAAACCTGCCCAAAGAAAATTCCAAGATATTGTTTGTTTCATATAAAAAATTGCAAAAGGTACAAATATCGATAAGCTGATAACTTCTTGTATAATCTTTAATTGCGCAAGGCTTAAATGAGCATCTAGAAAACCAGTACGATTCGCTGGAATGAGGAAGATATATTCAAAAAAGGCAATGCTCCAGCTGGTTAGAATTGCAATCCAAAATGCCTTATGTTGCTCAGTTTTTAAATTGCCATACCAAGCAAAACTCATAATGGTATTAGAACAGATTAATAAAAATACGGTTTTTAAAAATGGTGGCATTTTCCCCTCAATGTTAATATTATCTTTTAATCGGATTACAGTAGGAATTCGGTTTATTGATAGTGTATCATAAAATTTTATGTTGTAGGCAATCAGATGAACTTGAGGGATTTAAAGTATTTTATTAGTGTTGCTGAGTTAAAGCACTTTGGTAAGGCTGCAGAGGCTTGCTTTGTCAGTCAGCCGACATTAAGTACTCAGATTAAAAAGCTTGAAGAAGAGCTGGGTGTACAGTTATTTGAGCGTGGTATGCGTACGGTGTTACTAACGAGCGCGGGTGAGGTGGTTCTGGCTCATGCTAGGCAGGCGTTACGTGAAATTGATGATTTAAAAAGTGCAGCTAAACGTGAACAAGACCCTTATCAGGAGCCTATCACAATAGGAATATTACCAACGATTGCACCTTATTTATTGCCAGTGATTATGCCGCAGTTGTCAAAGAAATTACCTAAGCTTAAGTTAGTGCTACATGAATTACAGACACATCAGTGTTTGCAACAACTTGAACTTGGTTTGATTGATGGGATTGTGCTTGCAACACCAGTACTGACACCGAATAAACTCATTGGGAAAATTCTTTTTTCTGAAGAGTTTTCTTTAATAATGCATCAGAATGATGCGTTAACAAAGCGAAAAAAGATCACGATGGCAGATATTGACCCTAAGCAGTTATTATTACTTGATGAGGGGCATTGCTTACGTGATCAGGCGTTAGAAGCCTGTGAATTCGCTGCAATTGAGCATGATAATAATTTTCGTGGCACGAGCCTTGAAACGATTGCTCATATGGTGAGTGCCGGTATGGGAATGACTTTTATACCCAGCCTTGCCGAAACGCACTTTTCACAGCTAGGTTTACAAATAAAACCATTGCAAGATGCACCCCATCGCCAGTTAGCTTTATTATGGCGAGCAGGTTCTAGTCGCAAGGCCTTGTTAGAAGATATTGCTGAACTGATTCGCTGCAGTTGTATGAATATAAGGGGAGTATCTGGTAATGATCAAGATTATTCTGAATAATTAATATAGGCCGACAAGCTCAATGGTTGCATGTGATTTTTTATTTGCCTTTGTAAGATTAAGGTGATTTGTTGTATTTTCAAGTGTAGTTGGCGATAGTCCCATATTTTTTTCATAGCAAAGAGCACTTAAGCCATGGTTTAATAGTTGATCTAATTTTTTCTTTTTTATTAATACGATATTATTTTTCTTACTATGAGTGCATTTTAATAGTGTGTAAAATGCCAGTGGGTAGGGAGCTAATAGCACGAGTAATTCGTGATAATCATACGTATTAAGAGCAATAAATTTATCTTTGTTAACCTTATGGCTAGGCATCACTTTAAGTTCTATTCTTTGGCAAGTAGTGATTCTTGGTGCAATAATGATGCCAAATTAAGGTTTCAGGTTTGTGGTGGTGATGTAAAGTGGGTGTAGTGATTTAATTTGATTTGATTTGATATTCGTTATTTGGATAATAGGCGAGGGAAAATATAAAGTGTGGATAAACAGATAAGGGGTAACAATGCGTGTTTCGATGATTGCAGCGGTTGCTAATAACCGTGTGATTGGTAAGGATAATGACTTAGTTTGGCATTTACCAGATGACTTTAAGTGGTTTGTTTTGCAGACGAAACACAAGCCTATTATTATGGGGCGTCGTAGCTTTGAATCTATTAATAGTAAGCCATTGCCTGATCGTCGTAATATTATTGTTTCATCGACTCTAAAATCTGGTACTGGCTTTGAAGTGGTTCAGAACATAAAGGAGGCCTTAAGCTTAGTGGCTGATGAGCCTGAAGTGATGATTACTGGAGGAGAGGAAATTTACACGGCTTGCTTACCATTGGCAGATCGCTTGTATTTAACCTTGGTGGATGCTGAGGTTACTGGTGATACTTATTTTCCTAAGTGGGATCATTTACAGTGGCAGCAAACCGAGGTGAATTATCACCCGATAGACGATACACACCAATATGCTTATCGTATTGTTATTTTAGATCGCATCCGTTAATGGTGTAGTTATATCTTAATAATCAGCCGATTAATTAAAATCGGCTGTTACAATGTTTTTGTGAATGGATTGATTTAATGAGTATCTTCAAGCAGTTGCTCAGAGATTAAAGCAATTTTTGCTCGTAGGTTGCTTGATTGAATATTACGTGGATGATCGGCAAGGATATGCGTTTCAAATGCAATACGTCCCGGGTGATGATCGAAGACAATTACCCGATCTGCCATTGTTATGGCTTCTTCAACACTGTGAGTAACAATAACCATTGAGCGGGTTTGGATGGCGTGTTCCTGCCAAAGGCGAATGACATCTTTACGCAGTGTGCTTGCTGTGCCGATATCGAGTGCTGAAAATGGCTCGTCCATGAGTAATATTTTAGGCTCAACAACAAGCGCACGGGCAAAGCCAACACGTTGACGCATGCCGCCTGATAGTTCTTTACTATAGGCATGTTCATAACCGCCTAAACCAACTAGTTGAATGGCTTTTAGTGCCTTAGTTTTACTTGTTGATTTACTCATGCCTTGGGCATCTAGACCAAAGCAGACGTTATCAAGTACGGTGAGCCAGGGTAACAAGGCAACACTTTGAAAGACCATGGCAATTTCTTCAATGGGTTTTTCAATTAACGTCTCCTGATAGTAAACTTTGCCGCTAGAAGCGGGTAATAACCCTGCGATTGTACGTAAAAATGTTGATTTGCCTGCGCCTGACTTTCCTAAAATTGCAACAATTTCATTGTCATATAAAGTAAAATTAATATTATCTAGAATATGCTGAGCTTGCTTATCTTCACCAACAAGCCTTTGGCTAATATTTTTTGTATAAAGTAAAACATTATTAGTAATGTGAGTGGTGGCCACTGTGTTTTGCATGGAAATTACCCTATATTTTGTAACGTGTTTCGGTAAGGCGGTAGAGGGGGCGCCAGATGAAGATAACGCAGAGGCTAACAAGTAAGCACAGTGCGGTGACAGCGAGTGCCGCTTGTGGAAGTTGGTGGTTGTTTGCTGTTTGGGCAATGAGTGCACCGAGGCCATTGGCACTGATCGTTTGGTGGTGCCACTGCAAAAACTCACCAGCAATCGCTGCATTCCAAGCACCGCCTGCAGCGCTGATAGTACCGGTAATAATATAAGGAAAAAGTGCCGGAATGATAAATTTAAACCACCAATGCCAGCCACGGCTGTGAAAACTCTTGGCCATTTCCAGCATATCTTGAGGCAATACAGATGCACCAGCAATGACATTAAAGAGAACATACCATTGTGTGCCGAGCATGATCAGTGGAATGGTCCATAAATTTAATGACTGATGGGTTGCAATTAGAATGATGGTGACGATCGGGAAAAAAATATTGGCAGGAAGCGCGGCCATGATTTGAATCATCGGCTGCAATCGTTGTGTTAAACGTGGGTTTAGGCCAATATAAATACCAATTGGGGTAAATATCATAACACTTAAGAGCATGGCAATAGCCACTCTGAGTGTTGTTTTTAGCATGAGTGGAAGCAGATAGAACATGCTGCCATCAGGGTAAAAATTCCATAATTTAATGCCTGCATAAATGCAGCTTATGGTTATTAATCCATAGCATAATGCAGTGATACTTTGCATCAGTATTTTTGGCAAGTACACGGGCTTTAAATCAAAGGTCTTGGCAATATAGGTTGGAAAATTGATAAATAAATGGCGCATGATCGAAAATAACTTATTGAGAGTATGCATAAATAAGCCTTTTTGGATGAGGCTATAGAACCAAGAGCGATGATGTACAAGAGATTGTACATTTTCATATTTAAGCTTTTCTGACCATTTCACTAAAGGTCGAAATAAAAGTTGATCAAAAATGATGACATTGATTGCAATAGCTAGAACTGCATAGAACATTGCTTTTATATTTGCATGAGTTAAGGCAGTTTGAATATATGAGCCGACACCAGGCAACATGACGGTATGACCGCCTAGAGGGATTGCCTCTGTGGCAACTAAAGCAAACCATGCTGCAGATTGAGAGACCATGACATTCCATAATAGACCTGGAATTGCGTAGGGCAGTTCTATACGCCAGAAGTGTTGCCAGGCATTTAAGTGAAATGCTCGGCTGGCGGCCATTAATTCATCAGGGATAATACGTAGTGCCTGATAAAAGATTAAGGCCATATTCCAGGCTTGACTGGTAAAGACAGCAAAGATCGCCGCAGCTTCTAAGCCCATCATATTTTTAGGAAATAAAAATAGAAACAAGGTTGTAGTAAAAGTTAAAAAGCCAATTAACGGTGCGGACTCTAAAAAATTAATCAGAGGAAGCAAGATACGTGCAATATGTTTATTTTTAGCGCAGGCATAGCCGACAATCAGAGCAAATATAAAGGAAAATAGCATGCCAATGAGTAAACGCATCGTCGTTCGCAGGCTGTAATAGGGCAGTTGCTCAGGGCTTAATGAAATTGCAGCAATACTTTTAATATTATGAAATTGAGCATGCATATCATGCCAGCCAAGATAACAGAATCCGCTAAATAGACCGATAAATATCAGGCTAATCATATCGTACTTATTTAAGTGCAAGTTAAGATAGCGTGATTTAGATGCATCAATCAAACGGATGGTTTGAGTAGAAAGTGAATTACTTTCATACATAACACGATCCTCAAATTTAATGAAGAAAAAACTATGTAAAATTAATTAATTTTATTAATATGTTATTAATAAATATAAAATTACATTTGATATTAGGAAGATAATAGTTGTTAGTGACAACTGGGTGGTTGCAGTGGTGTGCTGATTGTATAAGGCATAGAAGCCTCCTGATCTGTGATCTTCTTTAAAATGAGGAGGTTGGTTTTATCAATTCGTGGCAAATTTAAATTAAAAGAAAATTAATGTCAATAAAAAATGATAATGATTGCTTTTTATTTTTATAAAAGTAAAATACACGAAGTATCATTCTTCTTATCGTGACTTACTACTTGCCTATCATCAGTTTTTTATAGAGGAGGCTGCATATGTATCATTTTCATAGTTTACAACCTCCAAGTCCTAGCCGTTTTTAGATTAATATTTCTAATATTTTAAAGGCCTTAGAGTCTTCGTTATTATATTATTGATTTTTAATGAAAACTTAGTTAATTAGCTTTAATCCTGATGGTTTAATGTTAGTTTTTTAAGATTATTTAATCATTGAAAATAATGATGAAACAGTTTAATTTGATATTACATGGAGGGTGCCATGTTTTGCAATATCCTAAATTTGATTGTGATTGGTGCAGGTATTGGTTTTTTATCCGGTTTGCTCGGTAGTGGTGGAACAACATTTTTAATACCTGCTTTGGTCGCTTTTTTTACTTATATTGTTGCCTTACATAGTGTATCGGTACATTTTGCTGTATTTACGGCTTTAGCGATTTCAGCGCTTACCTCATTGAGCTCTATGACTGTATATGTAAAGAAAAAATTGATAAAAAATAATCAGGTATGGTCTATTATTCCTGCTTTATTGGTCGCTAATATAGCAGGTTTATGTTGTGCTATAAAAATATCTGAATTAATAAGCACAATTTTATTTGCTGTTTTCTTATTGTATTTATCATATTCAATTTTTTTCGATAAAAAACAAGGAATAATAATGCGTCACTTGCCGCTAATGAGCAGTTGGGTTGGTTTTCAATCAGGTTTGCTTGGAATCAGTGGTGGTAGTATTGCATTTTCTTATCTGGCAAAAATGCCCATGGAGCTTGAACAATCGACTGCATTGTCAACTTTGATTACCTTTAGTATTTCATTGATTGGCCTCATTATTGGTTTGTGCAGCCATGCAAACGTCAAGCTTGCTTGGGCGACTGGGTTTATCTATTGGCCTGCGGTGGTGTTGGTCACACCCGTGTCGAGCATTATGGCACGGCTGGGCATGCGTATAGCGAAAGTGTTGCCGCTATTGTTATTAAAGCTTATTTTTGCCTTAATGATGCTGTCGGCAGCGTTATATATGCTAAGTAGTGTGATATAGAATTTTAATGCAGATGATGTAAATGCAGAATAAACGTCTAGGTCTAGTGCTGAGGTAAAAAGCAAGGCGCTGTTAGATCAACCACGCCTTGCTATATTATTATAGTTATTTCTAATAAACTACTTTTTCGCCCGCGATGCGCGCTTGCGATCGGTTTCTGCGAGCATTTTCTTTCTTAAGCGAATATGCTCGGGCGTTACTTCAACCAGCTCATCATCTTCAATAAACTCTAACGCCTGCTCTAAAGTAAAGCGTATGGGTGGGGTTAGCTGAATATTCTCATCGGTGCCTGAGGCGCGTACATTGGTTAATTGCTTTGCTTTTTGCACATTAACAACTAAATCGTTATTGCGTGAATGAATACCGATGATCATGCCCTCGTAGGTATTGGTCTGTGGACCAATGATGAGCTTGCCACGTTCTTGTAGGTTCCATAGGGCAAAGCCTACCGCAGCGCCAGTTGCATTGGCAATGAGGACACCATTTTGTCGGGTGATAATCGTAGCTTCTTGTATATCACCATAATGATCAAAAACATGGGTCATAATCCCTGAGCCTGAGGTCATGGTGAGAAAGTCATTATGAAAGCCAATTAAACCACGGGTTGGAATTTGGTAGTCCAAACGAATGCGGCCTTTGCCATCGGGAATCATATTGGTGAGTTGGCCACGGCGTAAGCCTAGGCGCTCCATGACGGTGCCTTGGTGTTGCTCTTCAATGTCGAGCATGAGCTCTTCAAAGGGTTCTTGCAGCTTGCCATCGATTTCTTTTAAAATCACCTCAGGGCGCGAGACACCGAGTTCATAACCTTCACGGCGCATCGTCTCGATCAGGATAGACAGGTGCAGCTCACCACGACCAGATACACGGAATTTATCTGGATCTTCGGTATTTTCAACACGCAGGGCGACATTGTAGATTAGCTCTTGTTCGAGACGATCACGAATTTGGCGACTGGTGACATATTTACCTTCTTTGCCTGCAAAGGGTGAGTTGTTAACACAGAACATCATGCTAACGGTAGGCTCATCAACCGTTAGAGCTGGTAAAGGCTCTACCTTATCAGGTGAGCAAAAGGTTTCTGAAATAAAGGGCCGTTCGATGCCGGTAACACAGACAATATCACCCGCAAAGGCTTGTTCAGTTTCAACTCGTTGCAAGCCATGGTGCGTCATAATTTTCAAAATACGCCCGGAACGCTCATTGCCTTGATGATCGATAATGCGAATGGCTGAGTTGGTGCTGATTTTACCACGACTGATGCGGCCGATAGCAATCGCACCGACATAGCTAGAGTAATCCAATGAAGAGACTTGCATTTGAAATGGGCCTTCAGGATCAACATCAGGTGCGGCAACTTTCTCAACAATAGTCTGAAATAGTGGAGTCATATCCCCGCCTTGCTCACCTTCTTCGAGGCTGGCATAGCCTTGGAGGGCAGAGGCATAGACGACAGGAAAGTCGAGTTGCTCATCCGTTGCACCGAGTTGATCAAACAGCTCAAAGACTTGGTCCATCACCCAATCAGGACGCGCGCCTGGGCGATCAACTTTATTAATGACGACAATAGGGTTCAGCCCTTGTTCAAAGGCTTTTTTAGTAACAAAACGTGTTTGCGGCATCGGTCCATCAACAGCATCAACCAGTAATAATACCGAATCGACCATTGAGAGGACGCGTTCGACTTCACCACCGAAATCAGCGTGTCCGGGGGTGTCGACAATATTAATGCGATAGTCTTGCCATTGAATTGCAGTATTTTTAGCGAGGATGGTGATGCCACGCTCTTTTTCAAGGTCATTAGAGTCCATCATGCGTTCACCGCTTTCATTGCGGCCTAAGGTGCCTGATTGCTCTAATAATTTATCAACCAATGTGGTTTTACCATGGTCGACGTGGGCAATAATCGCAATATTGCGAAGTTTTTCTATCACAGTGATATCCTCGATGCAGTATTCAATAACATAAATCTTTAGATTGACAAGGAGGGTAATGTTTTCCTCGCCTGCTGTAAAGTTTTCTCTGATTACTTTTACTAAATTACTGAAAAAATACGTAAGTTGAACGGAAGGTGTATTTCATTATAGAGGTCGCTATTTGATAATTGCGTAACTAGATGAGTTCGAGCTTGATACTTACAAATTAACAGCCTGAAGTAACTTTACATTGATCGATGTTTTATCGATGAGTTTAAATATTTTTGGCTTCATTTCTGTAGCCCACCATTTATTGTATGTGTTTTTATAAACCTTTTCTCGTGCCTCTGCATTATCAAACTCTCGAAGCCAAATAAAGTAATCAAAGCCATCGTCGCTAGAATAAATAGAGGTATTAATAATAATCATACCCTTAGAGCGTTGATAGGGGAGAATCTCATCACGCATCAAATTGAGCTAGGCGTGTGTTTTGCCAGCTTTAATTTTGTATTTACGCAGTTCTATAATTTTCACATTGTGCTCCTAATACTTCTAATATCATTGGCCTATTATAATAGATGCTCAGAACCCAATAGAACTGATAAAAGGCATTGTGACTTCTTTTATTCTTGTGATCTAATAATAAGCCTTAAAGTTTTGATCTGTAATTATGGGAGTTTTAACTTATGACTATCATTGACGATATTCGTCATGCTTATCGCTTGACTGTCGGCTATCGCTGGAATTTTTGGTTGGCGTGTTTGCCATTATTATTTTTATTAACAGCATCTCAGTTGATAACAGTACATACGCTTCATAATCCGAGTACTAGCTTAAATATTTTAAAAATTGTCATTCAAGCGATTATTGCCTTTGCAATGATTGGTTTATACCGTTTTGGCCTGTTGCGAGCGCGTGAGCAAGCTTGCAGTGTGTTTCGTACGGTATGGGATGTTTCTCAATGGCGAGCAGGCTTAGCTTATATTGGTGTCAGTATTATTTTAACGGCGATTGTAACGTTAGGTGTGCTTTTGATTGGTTTATTGGGTCACTATATTTTACCAAGAAATGTCGTGGTGGTTTTATTATTGCTTTATTCGCTCTTTATTTTTTTAGGAGCAATTTTTGCACCATTCATTATTCTTGATGGACGATTGCCTTGGTATAAAGCAGTTTTTGGCTCTTTTGTGTTAATTCGTTATGGTTTTGGTGAGTTTGCTCAATTGGTCGTCGTTACCTTAGTGATGCTGATTGCTTCAGTTGCGACGCTTGGAATTTTATTTGTTTGGGTGCTGCCAATGTTGTTTATATTGACCTCAGGAATGTATCTGCGCTTATTAAATCGTGCTAAAGGTTAGTCGATTACTGTATCGAGGCATGCTGTTGCTGCTGCGGATACTGTGTTAGTAATAAAAAGCGTTTGAACAGTAGCCAAGAGGCAATGATTAATGCGCCGAGCATAGCATAGCGCAGGCCAAGGGGGCCAATGCTTGTGCTAAATGCGAGCAGTGCTCCTGTAGGCAGTGCGATGCCCCAATAGCAAAAAACACTGTTGAGCATAGTAAATTTAGTTTCATACAGTCCGCGTAAAAAGCCAGCCATGACGGTGCGAATACAGTTAGCCAATAATGTAAACGCATTAATGATAAAAAATAGCTGAGCGAGTTGTCCAATCTCATCAGCGAGTGATTGATTGGTATAGAGTTTAAGGAGATGCTGATGATAAAAAAGATAGATAAAGCTAATTTTCAGCATCAGGGCTAAAGCCATAGCCGTACCGATATAGCCTGCAGTGCGTAGCTGGTGAGGTAGATAGCCTTGCCCTTTGGCCTGACTGACAAAGATGCTAACACTGTGAGCGATGCCCAGGGGAATTAGCATGGCGATAATTGAGCATTGGGTGACAATTTGTTGGGCGGCCAGCGCATGTGGGCCAAAGTGGCCCATCATAAAAACAGCAAAGGATAGTGCGCCGAGTTCAGCGCACGATTGCCCGGTAATGGGCAGACCTATTTTCAAGATTTTTTGGCGTATTTTTTTCTCCCGTGATTTTGGCTTTTGCCAGAGCGGGAATGCTTTTAGTAAAGGTGAAAAGTAGAAAAATAATACAATAACTAAAAAGGTTGTGCTATAGGCGATCACATTCGCGAGAGCTAATGAGTTAATGCCAAGGTTAGGGAATCCATGACTGCCATGAATAAACAAATAAGTAAGCGTAAGGATTGTGATGCTGGTTAAGGTGCTAAATAGTAAGGCCAAACGTGGTTTGCCGATGCCATAGAGAAATTGTTGGGCATTTACACAAAACAAGCTCGGAATAAGGCTTAACGCGATTATTTTTAGATAATCACTGCAGGGAGAAATCAAGTGTGCTGGTTGACCTGCGAGGCTTAATAAAGGTGCGGCATAATACAACAAAATGACCATAGGTAGAGCAATAACAGGAGCAAGTAGTGTTGCTTGGCGCAATAGTGCTGCACAATAGGCATATTGTTTTTTGACGATGCTGCGAGCGCTGATTACGCTAACAGCGACAAAGATCGACCAACAGCCGATTTGAATGGGCGTAAATACGGCAGTAATCAATGTGGTGGTTGCAAGAGCATCTTCACCTAAGCGTGCGATCATTAAGAGGCCAAACCAATTTGTCCCAACATTGAGGAAGCGGCTTAGCATCATGGGAAGAGAAAGCCGTGCTAAGGCTGTAAATATCCTGAAATTCGTCATCGGCGGCAAGGCAGGAAACGAGAAGGAATGGTTATCTGTATACTCACACTATTAAGTGTAGTGTGCTTTAATGTTTTTGCTTACAGAGCTTCTTATTTTAATTAATGAAATTTAAATTAATTGCCAAAACCAGTGCAGTAAGCGTTTTTCTAACCAACGTTGTGGTAGATAACGGCCGCTAAGGAAGCCGACATGGCCGCCATGATCATAAATTTCTGTCTGGCAAGCGGTTGGAAATTGTTTGGGAATGCAAGATAGCGGAATCATTGGGTCATCTTTGGCGTGAATAATCAGTGTTGGTGTTTGAATGGCTGAAATAAACTGCTGGCTGCTACAGGATTGATAGTAATGCGCTGCTGAATGAAAGCCATGTATTGGCGCGGTAACTTCTTCATCAATTTGACGAATGCTAGTCAGCTGCTGCAGACGCTCTTTTGAAATAGTGAGGGCTATGCCATGATCGAGTTTTTTTTGTATGGTCCGTTTTAGGCTGTGAAGAAAACGAGATTGATATAAGGTATTGCTTGGGTGTTCGAGCTGTTGACACGCCATGGCTAAGTCAAAGGAGGTGGAGACAGCTGCTGCCCCTTGCAGTGGATTGGTTGGGTTTTCACCGAGGTATTTTAATAGGGCATTGGCGCCAAGGGAGAAGCCTGCTGCATATATGGGGTCGATGCCGCGTTGTTTTAAATGGTGAATTGCAAAGGCTATATCATCACTGCGTCCAGCATGATAGCCTTCTGCGCGTTGATTAACACGCCCATTGCAGCCACGAAAATGTAGTGTGACTACATTAAAGTGATTGTGGTGGTGCTTGGCTTGGTTCATCATGGCTTGAATATAAGCAGAGTGTACTGAGCCTTCAAGGCCATGAATGAGAAGCAGTGTGGGGTGGTGGTCGCTGAGGTATTGCTTAAGCCAGACCAGTTCAAGTTGATCATTGGCGATCTCAAGGGTTTCATAGGTGAGTTGTAACCGGGCGCGCGGTCGGTATACGCTGGCAAGTATGGTTTGTAGGTGGGGGTTTTTAAGTGACCAATGTGCTTTAAAAGGGGAATAAGTCATTTAAAAATTAGGCCTATAAATGCACAAAGACCCCAAAATGGAGTCTTTGTTAAAGCTAAATTTCTCAGGCGAGGTGCTGATTATTTAATTTTGGCTTCTTTATACAGAACGTGTTTGCGTACAACAGGATCATACTTTTTAAATTCAAGCTTTTCTGTTGTCGTACGTTTGTTTTTGTCTGTTGTATAAAAGTGACCGGTGCCGGCACTTGATACTAATTTGATTTTATCACGCATGGTTAGTAGCTCCTTAAACTTTCTCACCGCGTGCACGGATTTCAGCGAGTACTGAATCAATGCCTTTTTTATCGATGATACGCATACCTTTAGAGCTGACGCGTAAACGAACAAAACGTTGTTCACTTTCCACCCAAAAGCGGTGTGTGTGTAGATTTGGTAAGAAACGACGACGCGTTTTATTATTCGCGTGAGAAACATTGTTTCCTGTCATCGGGCCTTTACCAGTAATTTGACAAATTCTGGACATCTCGTTACCTATAACCTCAAAACCTGAGCCTAGAAATTCTTTTCAGGGGCCAATTTATACCAGAACCAACCCATAAATGCAAATAGAATCATTGATAATCAGTACCATTGTGGGCAGTAAGGCTATTTTACTGGCTTTATTTCTAGTAGAATCTTGCTGTGATTAAATTTGAAGGTAAGTTGTGGTCAGCAATGTTAGAGAATAAAAAGGTTGTCCTTGGCGTGAGTGGCGGAATTGCAGCGTACAAATCTGCTGAGCTAGTGCGTCGTTTGGTGGAGCAGGGTGCTCAGGTGCAGGTGGTGATGACCGCAGGGGCGCAAGCCTTTATTACGCCATTAACCTTGCAGGCATTGTCAGGTCGGCCGGTACGTGATTCTTTACTTGACCCTGCAGCAGAAGCTGGCATGGGCCATATTGAGCTTGCACGCTGGGCGGACGTGATACTTATCGCTCCAGCAAGTGCAAATAGTATTGCAAAATTAGCAGCAGGGATGGCGGATGATTTACTCTCGACCTTGTGTTTAGCTAGCCGTGTGCCGATTGCGATTGCGCCGGCGATGAACCAGCAGATGTGGCAAGCGCCGGCAACCATTGAAAATATTAGGACATTACAACGCCGGAGTGTGAAAATCTGGGGGCCGGCTGAGGGTGAGCAAGCCTGTGGTGAGATTGGGCCAGGTCGCATGCTTGAGCCGCTAGCGCTTTGCCAGGCACTTGATCAGCACTTTACTTTAAAATTAAAAAAAGTAGATTTTGCCGGTAAAACGGTGTTGATTACCGCAGGGCCGACGCGGGAAAATATTGATCCGGTGCGTTACCTCTCTAATTATAGTTCAGGCAAGATGGGCTATGCCTTGGCTGAGCGGGTTAGAGACCGTGGCGCTCGAGTGATCTTAGTCAGTGGTCCGGTACGTTTAACTGCGCCTGCGGGGGTGACGGTCTTGGCGGTAGAAAGCGCCTTGCAGATGCGTGATGCGGTGATGGCGCACGTATCAGAGGCTGATATTATGATTGGTGCAGCCGCTGTCGCTGATTTTCGTCCAGAGCATGTTGAAACACAGAAGATTAAAAAAGGGGCGGCCACCTCGATGCAGCTGCATCTGGTGAAAAATCCGGATATTATTGCTGAAGCATCCAAGCATCTTGAACGGCCATTTACTGTGGGTTTTGCTGCGGAAACTCATAACCAAGAAGAATATGCTAATAAAAAATTGGTTGAAAAAGAGCTGGATATGATTGCGATGAATGATGTTAGTCGTCAGGATATCGGCTTTAACAGCGATGATAATAGTTTGCGCATTCTTTGGCCGGAGGGTGAGAGTGTGATTGAGAAAGCGAGTAAATTTGCTGTGGCTGATCAGCTTTTAGACAAAATTAAGGATCATTATGAAGCAAAAAGTAAAAATTAAGATTTTATCTAAAAAAATAGGTGAAGACATTGCCTTACCGGCCTATGGTACCGTCGGTTCTGCGGGGCTAGATTTGCGCGCATGTCTTGATGAACCTGTGCAGCTTGCCCCAGGTCAAGTTAATTTAATTCCAACGGGCCTAGCCATCTATTTAGAAGACCCTAATTTAGCGGCGATGTTGTTACCGCGTTCAGGGTTAGGTCATAAGCATGGTATTGTCCTTGGTAATTTAGTGGGGTTGATTGATTCGGACTATCAAGGTGAGTTAAAAGTCTCTTGTTGGAATCGGGGTTCGGATCACTATACCGTCGAGCCGGGGGAGCGCATTGCACAGATGATTATTGTTCCTGTGGTACAAGTAGATTTTGAATTGGTCGATGACTTTACCGCATCTGTACGGGGCGAAGGAGGCTTTGGTCATACGGGTAGCCATTAGGCGCATTATTGAAAAGGCAGGTTGTCGATGAAAAATATTCAAGCACTTAAAAGTATATTCCGAGCCTATGATATTCGTGGCACGGTAGGCGATCAATTAACGGCTGAGTTTAGTTATTGGCTCGGGCGTGCTGTGGGCAGTGAGGCACTCGCGCATGGTGAGAATACGGTTGCTGTGGGGCGCGATGGGCGCTTATCAGGACTTGAGCTGGTCGAAGGACTAATTAAAGGCTTACTTGCCAGTGGTGTGAATGTGGTGAATATTGGCCAGATTTCAACGCCGGTACTGTATTTTGCCGCTGCCACTGAGTGCCGCTCTGGAGTGATGGTGACAGGGAGTCATAATCCTTCTAATTATAATGGTTTTAAAATGGTGATCGCTGGCCAATCGGTGGCAGGGGATTGGGTGCAGACCCTCTATCAACGTATAATATCGGGTGAACTTGTCGAAGGTGCAGGCCAGTTATTAGAGAAAGATTTACGCGAGACTTACCTAAATCGTATCACCGGTGATGTGCAGCTGAACCGACCATTAAAAGTAGTGGTCGATGCAGGCAATGGTGTGGCTGGCGAATTAGGGCCAGAGTTGTTGCGTCGTTTAGGCTGTGATGTTGAGACCTTATACTGCGAAATTGATGGTACATTTCCCAACCATCACCCAGATCCGAGTAAGCCGGAGAATTTGCAGGATTTAATTACAAGCGTTAAAGACGTCGGTGCAGACGTTGGTTTAGCGTTTGACGGTGATGGTGATCGTTTAGGCGTAGTTTCTCCACAAGGTGAGATTATTTGGCCGGATCGGCAGATGATGCTCTATGCCAAAGGCGTATTGGCAGAGTGCCCGGGTGAGATGATTTTGTATGATGTTAAATGCTCGCGTAATGTCGCTAAAGAAATCCAGCGCCATGGCGGTGTCGCGGTTATGTGTCAGACGGGCCACTCTTTAGTGAAAGCCAAAGTAAAAGAAACGGGTGCACCATTAGCTGGGGAGATGAGTGGACATATTTTCTTTAATGATCGTTGGTATGGTTTTGATGATGCTTTATATACTGCAGCGCGGTTATTAGAAATTTTGGCACGGGATACACGTGCAGTTACAGAGGTTTTTAAAGATTTACCTAATAGCATTAATACCCCAGAAATTAATGTGGCAGTTAGTGAGGAAGATAAGTTTGAGCTGATGGCAAAGTTGGTCAAAGCAGTTGATTTTCCTGATGCGAAGATTATCAGTATCGATGGCTTACGGATTGAGTTTGCTGACAGCTGGGCTTTAATTCGCCCATCGAATACAACACCGTGCTTTGTCTTGCGCTTTGAAGCGGATAGCCAAGAGGCGCTTGATCAAACAAAGGCACGTATTAAAGCATTTTTACATGCACATGATGCAAATTTGCAGCTTAATTTCTAGCTGTCGTTGCTGCTGAAATTTAAATGCAATCTGTTAACCTGGCTTAAGAGCAGCTTTAGAAAAGCTGCTTTTTATTTTTTAATTTATCGTATCGCGCTCTATTTTGTATCTAGTTTACCCTGTCTATCTATCAATTCAGCCATGCCCTAGTCACTCTATTTATAGTGTAGTGAAGTATAAGAGTAGTTAAAGTGTAGAAGTAGTAGAGTATAGAGTAGCCAAAATTTTAACATCAAGTAGGGAGTTATTATGGAAAAAGCATGTTTTGCTGCCGGCTGTTTTTGGGGGGTGGAGGCTTCTTTTCGCAAGCTCGTTGGAGTAATTGACACACGAGTAGGTTATAGTGGGGGTCATCTAGCAAATCCGAGTTATGATGCAGTGTGTAGTGGCCAGACTGGACATGCAGAGGCGATAGAAGTTGACTATGATCCAGACATTGTTAGTTATCTAGATTTATTAAGTCATTTTTGGCAGTGTCATAATCCGACGACTTTAAATCGTCAAGGTCCGGATGAGGGGAGTCAATACCGTTCGGTGATTTTTTATTATTCATCAGAGCAGCACAAGTGTGCTGAACAAAGTAAAGCTCAGCAAGCGGTTAACTTTAACGAGGTCATTGTCACTGACATTATGCCTGCAGGTCCGTTTTATCTTGCTGAAGAATATCATCAGCGTTACTTTGAGAAGCGCGGTGAAGATGGGGCTTGCTTTATTCGTTAATTATTATGTATATCAATGTGAATAAAGCAAGAGGGTAGATCAGGTTGAGTTGAGCCGTATTTTTTACCTATTGTAATGGTAATGGAAATATTATGTGAGGCTCGAGCTACACTGAGGTAAGGTTGGTTAGCCTTGCACATCAATATAAAAAGCTCGTGATATATCCTCTAATAGACACTTCAATTATTCTTGTTGAAATTTTTTGATTGCACTGGCTTCTTTAACCCGGGATAGGTGTTCTGAGATTGTATGCTTGCGTTTAATTGCAATACCAATGGCCAAAGCGTCAATAATACTTAGATGAATAAGACGTGAAGTCATCGGCGTATAAAGCTCAGTATCATTAGTTGCGGCTGTTGTGAGCCCTAAGGTGGCAACGTTGGCTAAAGGTGTGCCATGACTGGTGATGCCGATGACGGTAGCGCCTGCATTTTTAGCAAGATTGACACTTTCGATAATTTCTTTAGTGCGGCCACTGCGTGAGATAGCCAGCATAACATCACCTTGACTGAGCATTAATGCGGTCATGCTTTGCATATGGGAATCCATGCAGGCAATGGCTGGAATCGATAGGCGAAACATTTTGTGTAGCGCATCCTGGGCAACAACACCTGAAGCACCAAAGCCAAAAATGCCCACATGCCGTGCTGCTAAAATAGTTGCAATAGCCTCATCGAGTATACTGGCATCAATATCATGTTGAGCGTTTTGTAAAGCAATTGCAGCGCCTTGAAATATTTTCTCTTTTAAGGAGGTGCTGCTATCGTGGGCGGTGATTTCGCTTAAAGTCACAGGTGTTTTAGGTTGGCTAACGAGACTTTGGGCAAGCCTGAGTTTAAAATCCTGATAGCCTTGGCAGCCGATATTACGACAAAAGCGTAGTACTGTCGGTTCACTGACTCCTGCGTAGCGGGCGAGATCGGTAATACTCAGGTGAATAACGCCCTGGCTATTGTTTAACACCCATTCACCCACTTTGCGTTCGGATTTTCTGAGCTCATGTAGGAAATTCTGCATGTGCTGTAATAAGTTACTCATGATTGTTATCTGTCCCTTTGTTCTTGAATATTTTAAATATGGGTTAGCGACCACCTCTTAATTAGTAAATTTACTACACTTTGTTTTAAATTTGAGGTTTATTTACATTATAGCTAAAACCTTATAAATTGACATAAT
>LVCQ01000052.1 GCA_001644975.1 Piscirickettsiaceae bacterium NZ-RLO1 | reverse complement strand
TCGATTTTTTCCTGCGATGTCTGTGCGCATATCAATGGTTTCAATAAGATCAGTCATATTAATGCTTTTCCTGTGCCTAAATGGTAGTTTGTCCTTACTCCTTATCTATAATCTTAGTCGATCAGTAATGATCAACAATTTTATTAAGATATAAAAGTTTAGCTATTTTAGATAGCACAGTTTAAATCGATGGCAAAGTCATTAAGATATGGATAACAGAAATTATAGATAGTCGCAGCATGGATTAATGGCTTTTTTAGCCAGATTAACGGGTTAGCCCTAGCCTTTAATGATAGTTAACTGGCCTGGCGTTACTGTTGCACCGATGGGAACATTGATTAAATTTTGCATGGTTTGATCGCCGGGTGAGGTTGCAGCAGGTGCGCCACCAATAATGAGGGTGGCATTGGCAGGATTTGGGATCCGTGATGCTGGGCCACAGGCAGTGCCACTTAATATGCCTGGGCCAACACTGCCAAGAGTGGTTGCTGTTGTTGCTAGTGCATTGATGGCAGGAGAACCGCCCAAAAAAATATTAATTACGGGATTAAGGGTTTCAGCAAAGTTTGCCGTATTCACACTGGCGACTGCCGCAGGGCCGACGATATCGGTATCTGGAGCACCAAGTGCCATGACCCCACTCATATTATCTAAAAATCCTGGCATATCTTAGTGTTCCTACTTAAATTCTATAGGCTGTGGTGGTCATGACTTTGGCGGTGAGTTTCATGCCAAATCGTATTGGCCAGGGGAGTTTTTTACCGCCTTGATTACGTGCTTGTTCTGCATGTTGTTTTTCATCAATCACCATTTGAGAGAGAATAGCACGTGTTTTTGTATCTTTCTCAGGAATTTGACGAAGATGTTGTTCAAGGTGGTGAGTGACTTGATCTTCGGTTTCGGCAACAAAACCTAAATTCCAGCGATCACCCGCCAGTCCGGCCATGGTGCCAATGGCAAAAGAAGCACTGTACCAAAGAGGGGCTAAATAGCTAGTGTGGCTTTCAAGTGCTTGCAATCGCGAGGCACACCAGTTGAGGTGGTCATTTTCCTCGATGGAGGCATGCCGCATTGTTTGTTGAATAGCTGGATTTTTGGCAGTTAGTGCTTGGGCTTGATACAGGGCTTGTGCGCAGATTTCACCGGTGTGATTAATACGCATGAGTCCAGCGATATGTTTTTTTCAGTTTCATTAAGCTCTGTTGCCATTGCTGTATTGCCGGCAGGATTAGGCCGTGAGCTTTGTGGTATGAGCGTGAGTGTGCGTAGACTATTATCAAAGGCCTGAATCAGCCGATCAATGCGACTATAGTGACGTTTTTTCATAATATACAACTTTACAGATCTGTGATGATTGCTAGGCTTTAATTTTATCATGAATTTGTTATGTTGGATATTTTGTTAAGGTTAATCATCTATTAGATAGGATTAGATAAGTTAGTAAGCGAGATTAGATTAAATTAAGTTTTAGTGCATGAGGGAAAAAATGGGATTAATTGCAAGTGTTGTGCAGATGAGTTCAAGTGATAACATTGAAGATAATTTAAATACCGCAAGTAAATTGATTGCACAGGCAAAAGCTGAGGGTGCAAATTTAGTACTCTTGCCTGAAAATTTTTACTTTATGGGGCGATCTACTGAGCGTTTTAAATTTATTGAGCGTTTAGGCTCTGGTGTATTGCAAGCGTTTTTATCGGAGCAAGCTCAAAAGAATGAAATAGTGTTAGTGGGGGGGACGATTCCACTTTGCCCAGAGGTAGGTTTAGATTTAAATTCAGATTCACATTCAAGCGAGCGTATTTTATCCTGTTGCCCTGTATTTGCTGCAGATGGGAGTTATATGGCTCATTATAATAAAATACATTTATTTGATGTGGTGGTGCCGGGAGGGGAGTCTCATCAAGAATCCGCCATTTTTATGCCAGGGCATGAGGTGGTGATTGTCAAGACGAATATCGCCAAACTGGGCTTATCAATTTGTTATGATGTGCGCTTCCCTGAACTTTTCCGTCAATTGGCTAAATTAAAAGCGCAAATTTTGACGGTTCCTGCAGCATTTACTTATGTTTCAGGACAAGCGCACTGGCACACCTTACTTAAGGCGAGAGCTATCGAAAATCAATGTTATGTTTTAGCCGCAAATCAGTGTGGTCAGCATAATCGTAAATTTAAAACTTATGGCCATAGTTTGATTGTTGATCCATGGGGAAACATTGTTGCTGAGGTTGACGACTACTCTGTTGGTGTATGCACTGCTAAGATTGATCTGGATTATCAAGCTGAATTGCGCACTTCTTTTCCTGTTTTAGAGCATTGCGTGCTTTAGATTTAGCCTGACACTGTGGCAGATTGCACGGTTCTTGCTTAATTATAAGGTAGGGGCTTTAGAAGGAGAGTATCTGTGTACACGGTGACTTTGTTTATCTTGCTTAGTGTGGCGATTATGATTGTATTGATTGAGCGAATTGTGGTGCGGCCGATTCGCTTACGTTTGGCTGAGCATGCGGGTGCATGGGCGGGCCGATCACCTTTTCTAGTAGACTATGCCCGAGGTGTATTTTGGCTATTGAGCATTCTGCTGATTTTACGCTTTTTTGTAGCTCAGCCTATTTATATTCAAACAAATGACATGCAGCCTGAGCTGTCGCGAGGTGATTTCACACTGCTTGAGCGTTATGCATATGGTCTGGTTTCTCCTGTGAGTGGGCGTTCTTGGTGGCATTGGCAGGAACCTAAAATTAATGACCTTGTTGCAGCCTTTGATAATAAATGGTTGGTGCGTCGTGTGATTGCTTTGCCGGGTGATGAAATTACCCAATTACACCACGTGCTTTATGTCAATGGTGAAACGGTAGATGGCGTGATCTTACCCGTTGATCAAAAACGGGCGGATCAATATTTTATTCCTGCTGAGCATGTCTTGCTTGTTGCTAATACAAGGGCGGGAGTGAATTTGGTGCCTCGTACAGCGATTGTTGGGCGTATTAGTCCAACTTTTTGGTAATTATAACAACTCTCGGTGACGATGTTGGAGATTACAGTAGGTACTGTTGATTTGGCTGACCAGCTTCTCAACGAGGTAAACAGAGCGGTGCATGCCGCCCGTACAGCCTATGCTGATGGTCAAGTAACTTCGGTTGTTTAAACTAAATGGCTCAAGCCAGGTATTAATAAAACGCTTCAAGTCACCGAGCATATGTTGCACATCATCTTGCTGGTCAAGATAATCAATAATAACAGGGTCTTTACCTGTATAGTCACGCAGGTGTGGCATCCAATAGGGGTTACTTAAGCAACGGACATCGAAAATAAAGTCGCTGTCTTTGGGGGAACCATATTTAAAGCCAAAGGATTGAATGAGTACAGAAAGAGTGCTGTTACTGCTGCTCTGGCCTAAGCGTTGCCGCATAAAATCACGCAGTTGATGCAGATTAAACTCTGAGGTGTCGACGGTCAAGTCAGCACAGCGTGAGAGTGGTTCGAGTAAAATAGTTTCTTGTTGTAAAGCATCAGCTAAGCTGAGGCCGGTGTTGGTACTCAGAGGATGACGACGGCGCGTCTCGCTGAAGCGACGCAGTAGGGACTCATCGTGCGCATCTAAATAAATAACTTCAACATCTATAGCATTTTGACGGATTTTATTGAGAATATCCTCGAAATGTTTTAGTTGATCGAGTTGGTTGCGAACATCAATGCTTACCGCAGTGGGTGTGTTCTGAGTGGTCTTCATATTCGTCGCAAGTTGCTCTAGCATGGTAATCGGTAGATTATCAATACAACGAAAGCCAAGATCCTCTAAAATATGCGAGCAGACTGTTTTTCCTGCACCTGAGCGTCCACTAACAATAATGAGTTTCATGCTTTCTGGCTCCTAAACTGTGACATGATTGTTTGACCAGTACTAGGATACTATATGATGAGAGAGTGGATTCGACAAGCGCTGCGAGCCAAGGAGTGCAAAGCACGGGGTGAGTAGGCCGAGGTAGGTGAGGATTTTTAGCAGAGCGGAGTTGCGGAAGAGCGTAAGGTCTGTAGCAAGCGTAACGAGTGTCTAAAAATCTTTACGAGCCGTAGCGCCATTTGAGAGCAGGGTATGTAGTGGCCGATTCAAGGCACGTAATGCCCTGTGACGAGGGCAGCCGAGGGTTTATAGTCGTCGCGTTTTGCTCGGCGATTTTGCATCATTGGATGTGCAAAATACCTACCGAGGTAGCGACGCTTACGGGTGATTCCATGCTTTTCTGATTTTTTAACATTTTTCCAATATAAAGTAATTGGTAGGTCGATCCGTTATTTTCTTGGAGCGATATGATAATTTTATACCGGAAAGAGGCAAAGCAAAGATAAAGAATAGGCGAGACAGTAGGTTGTTATATTAAATAGATTAATTATAAGCTAAGGAGGGAAGGTCTGCATCGGGGGTATGATATGTCGCGAGCAGACCAGACCTTTAGTGGTTAATTGATTGAATTATTATTTGTAGTTGATATTTGCTTTTTTCTTTTGCAGTTTTTCTTTATAGCGTATAAGGCTGTTATCGAGTGTTTTGGCCATGTCATCAATGGCTGCGTACATATCCTTATCATGAGCGGATTTGACAACGATTTGATCACCAGGGACGATTAAATTTGCCTCTGCACGCTGTTTTAGTTTTTCAACACTGAGGGTGACATGAATGCTGGTAATATGATCAAAATGGCGCTCTAAGCGAGTTAGCTTTTCATTGACATAGCTATTGAGTGGATCTGTAAGCTCTAAATGGCGAGCAGTGATATTAATTTCCATGCAATATTCCTCTTAAATTATTATTTATAATAAGCGTTTACGTTCTTTAGAGGGCGGGATATTCATGGTTTCACGATACTTTGCAACCGTGCGCCTTGCAATATCAACGCCTTGTTTTTGTAATAGCAGTGCAACCTTATTATCGCTTAAGGGCTTTTTCGGGTCTTCACTTGCAATAATTTTCCTTATTAAAGCACGAATTGCTGTAGAGGAATAGGGGTTACCATCATGGCTGTTGACATGAGAGGAAAAGAAATATTTTAACTCAAATACACCGCGCGGCGTCAGCATATATTTTTGTGTGGTGACGCGTGAGACGGTGGACTCGTGCATGTCGATCGCTTGTGCAATATGTTGCAAGACCAGCGGCTTCATGCTTTCTTCGCCGTACTCAAAAAAGTCATATTGCTCATTGATGATGCAGTTTGCAACTTTCAGTAAGGTCTCATTACGGGATTGAATACTTTTTAAGAACCAGCGCGCTTCTTGCAAGTTTTCTTTAAAAAAGGCGTGGTCTCGCTCTGTTTGATGGCCTCGGACCATATTTGAATAGGTATTATTAATGCGCAAGTGTGGTAGTGTTGTGGTATTAAGTTCAGCCTGCCAGCGCCCTTTGATTTTACGCACAAGAATATCTGGCGTAATATACTCAGCGTCGTTGTGCGCCAATTGATCCGCTGGGGAAGCACTCAATGACTGGACGAGCTCAATAGCGCCGGATAATTCATCAGGGCTGACTTTGAGTTGCTTCGCTAGTTGTTTAAGATTGTATTGAGATAAGTGCTCTAGATCTTTTTGAATTAATGCTAAGGCGATATCTTTATAATCTGTTTGTTCTGGCAGTTGCATAATTTGCAGTTGCAGTGACTCTTGGAGGCTGCGAGCAAAAACACCTGTCGGCTCTAGGTGTTGGAGCAGATAAAGGACTGCTTCGATTTCCTCGACACTGATTTCTGCTAGCTGTTGATTGACAAGCTGTTGGACTTCTTTTAGGGACGTTTGTAAAAAGCCATTGTTATCTAAGCCATCGAGCAGGGCATGTGCAATAATGATCTCATCGTCAGACAGAGAAGTAATGCTAATTTGCCATAGCAGTTGCTCATGTAAAGAATGGCTCTTGGCGTAGTTTTGAAAAAAATCAAAGTCATCATATGCTGAACCAGAACGGTTGACAGCTTGCCAGGGAGTTGTTGGACTGTTATTGATTGATATAAGTTCTTGGGTTGACTCTTTTAGTGTGGTATTGCCACTATCTGAGTCGCTTTTTACCTCAAGCATGGGATTGCTATCAAGGACTTTTTGAATTTCTTGTTGTAGCTCAACATTAGAAAGCTGCAATAAGCGAATGGCTTGTTGCAGCTGTGGAGTCATGGTGAGCTGCTGGTGTAAACGCAATTGAAGGGACTGTTTCATCGCTTCATAACATCCATGCAGATCTGATTCGCCTTAATTTCAGTGTAAGCCGAAATAAGGTGGCTTGCTTACTGGAAAGATTAGTAAGCCTGTGGGTATTTTGAATTTGTTATTTAGATCAGTCAGCTGCTTTTTGATCGGCGTTCAAATAAATATTAAAGGCGAAATTCATCACCCAGATAGTAACGCCTGACATTAGGGTCAGTTAGAATGTTCTCCGGTGTATCTGCGGCAATGATATGTCCGGCATTGACAATATAAGCACGCTCGCAAATATCGAGGGTTTCACGAACATTATGATCAGTGATGAGTACGCCGATATTACGTTCTTTTAGATGAAAAATGCTTTCTTTAATGTCAGTAATTGAGATCGGGTCGACGCCAGCAAAGGGTTCATCCAATAAAATAAATTTTGGATTAGTTGCGAGTGCGCGGGCAATTTCAACGCGACGGCGTTCGCCACCAGAGAGACTGATGCCAATGTTGTCTTTGATGTGCTCAATATTTAGCTCATCAAGTAAGTGTGCGAGCTTTGCTTGGCGCTGTTGTTTAGAAAGTTTGGGCTGAAGCTCTAAAATTGCCAAAATATTTTGGCTGGTGGTCAGGTGCCTGAAAATAGAGGCTTCCTGAGGAAGATAGCTAATGCCTAGTTGTGAGCGTTTATGGATCGGCCAATCGGTAATTTCAGTATGGTCGATATAAATTTCACCTTGATCACAGGCAACAAGACCAACCATCATATAAAAAGATGTTGTTTTACCTGCCCCATTGGGGCCTAATAAGCCAACGATCTCTCCTTGATTGACATGCAAAGAAATATCTTCAGCGACCCAGCGACCTTTATAGCGTTTAGCGATCTGGTGGGCTTTGAGTGTGGCGACTGTCATGGTTTTGCCTTGTGGTGAGCGAGCGTAGCCACTTGTTTAGGTTCAATAACCATATGGCTGCGACCTTGCTTGGACTCCGGAGTCGTTAATACTTGCGTTTGGGTATTATAAAAAATTTGTGGTGCTGAAAATAGATCACCTGCTTGAGTTAGCTGCGCTTTACCATCGAGGTGAATCATATGTTTTTGTGGATAAACAGTAATGGTTCTTGCTTGTGCGGTCATCAGCTTATCTTTAGGATGATAGCGAAATTGAGCGGGCTCACCTTCGGCAATAATTTTATTAATTTGACCTTGGGGGCTGCGGTACAATGTGAGCTTTGCACCGGTCAGATGGCGACTGCCTTGATCAGCAAGGACATTACCGCTGTAAATGGCAATGCCTTGAATATTATTAGCCCAGAATTTATCGCTAGTGATTTTAATAGATTGCTGGCTATCTTGGTTTTTTTCTGTTGTTTGTGCTGATTTTTTTGCGGTTGTAGTGATTGCTTGCGCTGGTGTGATTAGTGGTATTAAACACAAAAGCGGTAGGGTCAGCAGGTGAAAAGAGCGTTTAATTGATTTCATAGTGAGATTGAACCTGTTGTAGAAGCTGGACAGTGCCTTTATTAAGGTTGGCACGTAGGCCAAGCCCTTGAATGTAATTGCCGGTGCCAGGCTCTGATACTGTAACTGTTTTGGTGGTTGTCGCAAGGTTTTTATCAATATCAAAGTTGAGCGTCGGGGTGGTGAGTAATAGCGCTTGGTTGATCTTAGATTTGGGGCGATGCAGGCGAACACTACCACTTAAATGGACTTTATTATTTTTTACCGTTGCACGCTGTGCTTGTACCGACCAATTGCTGCCGGTTGGGGCAATCGCAGTTAGATGGGGTGTGGTGATGATAGAGGTATTATTGTCGAAATGGCGTGCGGTGGGCGAGGTAATGATGTAACGCAGCATGCCCGTTGGGGTAAACGTGGTGATGGTAACCGCTGTTGCTTTGGCGTCTTGTGTTACACCTGAGTATGCAGCTGTGCGCTTAGGCCGACTGGTTTCTATAACTAACCAGCTTGATACGCCAGCAAAAACGAGCAGCAATAGGCTGGAGAAAAAGGTTTGCCTTAGCATGATAATTATAATAACCCCGCTTGGAGTAGATCATGCATATGAATTACCCCACGGATGTGCTTAGTGTTATTAGCAACAACCAGGGATGTTATTTTGCTTTCTTCCATTAGCTGTAAGCAGTCTATTGCTCGCATATCAGGGGAAATTGTTTTTGGACTTGTGCTCATGACGCTATCAATTGGGGTGGTATTAATGTTAATACTATGTTGCAAGGCGCGTCTTAAATCACCGTCGGTGAATATACCGAGCAGTTGATAATCACTGTTTGCGATCGTTGTCATACCCAAACGCTTATTTGATATTTCGAGCAGCGCAGCGCTTAAGCTAACCTGAGGCCCTACACTAGGAACCTGATCACCGGTATGCATAAGGTCTGCAACTTTTAGCAACAAACGTCGACCTAAGCGACCTAAAGGGTGAGACAAAGCAAAGTCTTGCTCGGTAAAGCCACGGGCTTTTAATAATGTGATGGCCAAGGCATCTCCCATCACCAGTGTTGCGGTTGTACTTGAGGTGGGAGCAAGTCCTAATGGACAGGCCTCTTGTGCGACACTGATGTCTAGGTGAGCGATGGATTGGTGAGCGAGCTCAGAGTTGGAGTTACCTGTCATAGTGATTAATGGCACATTTAAATGATGAAAATGTGGTATTAATGTTAAAATTTCGCTGCTATTGCCAGAATAAGAAATGGCTAAGACCACATCATTTGCTTGAATCATGCCAAGGTCGCCATGACCGGCTTCACCCGGATGAACGAAAAAAGCGGGAGTACCTGTGCTGGCCATGGTCGCTGCAATTTTATTGCCGATATGGCCGGACTTACCCATGCCGGTGACGATAATTCTACCTTGACAGCGTAGCAGTGTCTTGATTGCTTGAACAAAGTCACGACCAATACGGTCAGTGAGAGGCTGGAGGCTTTGAATTTCAGTGTTTATAACCTCTTGACCTAACTGACAAAGTTCTTGATCTGAGTACTGTTGCATAATAATGACCTAGTTAAAGTTTCCTGATTTTAATTGCTTTAGTTAAAGCGAGGGTGACTTTTTTCGTCGTAGGTATTCTAATCTATTTTGTAACATCATAAAATGGGGACTTTAAAACAAAAGACAAAGGGCCTACAAAATGGCAGATGAGTGCCTGGTTGAAGTTGATGATATGCATTACTACGTGGGCCAGCGAGCAATATTTCGTGGTGCATCGCTTAAATTTTCTAAGGGAAAGGTCATTGCGGTGATGGGGCCAAGTGGTACGGGCAAAACCACGTTATTACGCTTGATTGGTGGGCAAATTCGTCCGGATCAAGGTCGTATTCGGCTGTTTGGTCGAGATCTTTCGGAGTTAAAGCGCAAAGAGCTGTATATGCTACGTCAAAATATTGGCATGCTGTTTCAGCAAGGCGGGTTGTTTACAGACCTTTCTGTGTATGAAAATGTGCTATTTCCATTACGAGAGCATACGGATTTAACAGAGGAAATACTCTATGAAATTGCGCTGATGAAGCTTGAAGCAGTGGGGTTGCGAGGAGCACGCGAGTTAATGCCCACAGAGCTATCAGGTGGTATGGCTCGTCGTGTGGCGTTAGCACGAGCCATTGCCTTTGATCCAAGCTTGGTGTTATATGATGAGCCATTCACCGGTTTGGACCCGGTTGCTAAAGGTGTTATTGTGAAGCTGATTCGAGAACTGAATGATGCATTGGGATTGACTAGCATTCTTGTCTCTCATGATGTTGATGATGTGCTGGCGATTGCTGATGAGATTTATATTATTGCTAACGGTCAGGTGGTAGGCTATGGCTCACCACAGGTATTGCAGCAAAGTGAATCACCTTTAGTACAGCAGTTTTTACAAGGTGTTGCGGATGGGCCGATGCCTTTTCATTATCCAGCAGTGCCTTATGAACAAGATTTAATGGGAGGTTAGGCTTTGATTATACAACGCTTAGGCCGTTGGGGTATTGTTCGTTGTCAAAGTCTGGGCGCTGCAACACTCTTTTTATTGCGTGTTATTTTCGGTTCAGTGCGTCCTGGCCTTGTGATAAAACAGATTTATAACTCAGGCTTTTTATCACTATCGATTATTGTGGTCTCTGCTGCTTTTGTTGGTATGGTGCTGTCTTTGCAAGGTTATTATACCTTGTCACGTTTTGGTGCCAGTGAGGCGCTGGGTCAGTTGATTGCCTTAAGTATAGTTCGTGAGTTGGGACCTGTAGTGTCAGCCTTGCTCTTTGCTGGGCGTGCTGGTAGCTCGATTGCCTCTGAAATTGGACTGATGAAAACGACTGAGCAATTATCGAGTTTAGAGATGATGGGGATTGATCCATTACGCTATGTGATTGCTGCACGTTTTTGGGGTGGGCAGATTTCTTTGCCTATCTTGGCCGTTATTTTTAATGTCGTCGCTATTTATGGCGGTTATTGGGTTGGAGTGGATTGGTTGGGTGTCAATGGTTCATCGTTTTGGGGCAATATGCAAGCGTCTGTCTCTTGGCAAGGGGATATTCTAAATGGCGTGATTAAGAGTATGGCCTTTGGTCTTGTGGTCACTTGGGTGGCGGTGTATCAAGGCTATATCGCACCACCGACCGCAGAAGGGGTTGCTCGGGCGACAACACGCACGGTTATTTATTCATCACTTGCAGTGTTGGGCGTGGATTTTATTTTAACAGCGATTATGTTTGGGGGCGGCTCATGAATAATAATAAATGGTTAGAAACATGGGTTGGGCTGTTTGTCCTTTTGGGTATCGCGGGTTTGTTTGTTTTAGTGTTGCAAATGAGTGGTATTCAATTTAGCAGTTTCGGTCAGAAAAATTATGATGTGAATGCGACATTTTCAACGGTGGGCGATTTAAAAAAAGGTGCGTCCATTAGGATTGCTGGCGTTTTAGTTGGTAAAGTTGAGCGGATTCAGCTTGACGCGGTGACGTATCAGGCCAATGTGACATTTAAGATTAATGGTAATGTTAAAAATATTCCTGATGATAGCTCGGCAAGCATTCGCAGTGCCGGTATTTTAGGGGATAACTATGTCATGATTAGTCCAGGCTATAGTGAGACCTTTTTAACAAATGGTGGTAAGATTACCACGACTTATCCACCGGTTGGGTTAGATTCCTTAATTTCTAACTTTGTTGGCGGTAAAGTCAAAAAATAACAAGTCAAGTAAGGAGTGATCTATGCGATCAATCAAAGTAGCATGGGCCGTTGTATTTTGTACTTTGGCTACGTTCATATTTTCTGGACAGGTGAGTTTTGCCGCAGATACGAAGGCTGCAACTAACCCGCGAGCAGTGATTCAGGCCACAGTAATGGAATTAAACCAGCAGCTCGGTCAGTTGAAACAAGGCCAAGCGTCGGCCGGTGAATCACTTGAGAAAATAATTAATTCGAGTTTGTTACCTAAAGCTGATTTAGGTTTTATGTTAAAGCAGATCTTAGGACCTGAGTGGCGAGGCATTACCCCGCAAAAACAACAAGAATTATTAGTTGCATTTAAAGCACGCTTGGTAACAACGTATTCGGCGATCTTAAAAAACTATAATAATCAGCGCATTAAAGTATTTCCACTGCGTGGTGGTTTAGATGCAAATACGAATAAGCGTGATGGTATGGACACTGTGAATATTAAAACGATGATCTTTGGTGGTGGACAGCCCTTAGATGTGACTTTCTCGATGGTAAAGACAACAAATGGCTGGAAGGTCTTTGATGTGATTGCCAGTGGTGTCAGTGTGGTTCAAAGCTTTAGCAGCCAGTTTAGACCGTTTGTTAAACAAAATGGCGTGGATAGTTTGATCGAAGCGTTAAAGAAACCAGTGAGTCGCTCTTAACTTATGGTTATGCTGCAACAGAGCTTTGATCAGGCCGAGCATCAGGCTGAGCTTGCCAAGTCTGAGTCTGCCACAGACTTGATGTTGAAAGGTGAGGTTAGCTTTAAAACTGTGAATGGCCTTTGGCAGCAAAGCTTAGTGCTATTTACTGATATGAGTGGTGAGGCTGGTAATGATTTACAGGTTGATTTAGCACAGGTGACATTATTGGATTCAGCAGGTTTAGCGTTGCTGGTTGCTTGGAAGAAATGGGCGCAAGCACGTCAATTGGTTATTTGTTATCATGCAGCGCCAACGTCGGTAAAGACTTTGGCTGCGGTTAATCGTGTTAGCTTAATTTTAGCGCTATAAATTAAATTACTATTAGTTTTGGGGTAAGTGAATGAAAACAGCGGAGCAAATCGAGCAGTTGGTGAGCGCTCGGCTTGATAATGTCAGAGTCTTTGTTGAAGGGGATGGTCGTCATTTTCAAGTGGTGGTCGTTGGTGATTGTTTTGTTGAACTTTCTCAAGTGAAGAGGCAGCAACATGTTTATAGTGTGCTGATGGATGAAATTACCTCAGGCCAATTGCATGCTGTGAATATTAAAGCTTACACTCCAAAGGAGTGGGGCGAGGAATCTGACGAATATTAAATACGTGTATAAAAATATAACAGTGATTTAAAAAATAAAGGGGGGGTGCCCCCTTTATTTATTGGGAGAGACATTATGAATCAGCTGGTGATTCAAGGGGGAAGTCCTTTAGTAGGTAGCGTTCGGATATCAGGCGCAAAGAATGCGGTGCTTCCTATTTTAGCTGCATGCTTATTAAGTAAGGAACCTGTCACTGTGCGCAATATTCCGCATTTGCGCGATGTGACTATTATGGTTGAATTACTTGGGCAAATGGGCGTCGGGATTACTATTGGTGCAAATATGCAGGTAATTGTGGATTCTGGAGATATTCAGCGCTTTACCGCACCGTATGAGCTAGTTAAGGCCATGCGAGCCTCGGTGTTGGTTCTTGGCCCATTATTATCCCGCTTCCATCAAGCACAAGTGGCTTTGCCTGGAGGTTGTGCGATCGGCGCGCGGCCGATTGACCTGCACATCGAAGGTTTGCGAGCCATGGGTGCTGATATTGAATTGAATCAAGGTTATATTACGGCAAAAACCAACGGGCCACTAAAGGGTGCGCATTTAAATTTATCGACAGTGACCGTGACAGGCACTGAAAACCTGATGATGGCCGCTGTGCTTGCTGAAGGTGTTACGCGGATTGAAAATGCGGCGTGTGAACCTGAAGTTGAAGATCTGGCAAACTTTCTAAATAAAATGGGTGCTAAAATCTTCGGTGCGGGTACGAAGTGCATAGAAATTGAGGGTATATCGGCTTTACATGGCGGAGATTATTCAGTATTGCCTGACCGTATCGAAGCCGGCACCTATTTGGTTGCTGCGGCAGTGACAGGCGGTTGCGTGCGTCTTGAGAATGTCTGTGTGAAAAGTTTAGGGGCGATTTTAGCAAAACTGCAAGAGGCCGGTGCTGTGATTGAATCGGGCGATCACTGGGTAAGCTTGGATATGCGTCATTCGGTGCTAAAACCAGTCAATATTAAGACAGCGCCTTATCCCGGGTTCCCAACCGATATGCAAGCACAGATGATGGTGCTTAATGCGGTTGCTAAAGGCGTATCGACGATTACAGAAACAATTTTTGAAAACCGTTTTATGCATGTGCCCGAGCTGCAGCGAATGGGTGCAGAGATTACAGTAAATGGCAATACGGCAGTGTGTCAGGGAGGAGGGGCGCTTTATGGTGTACCAGTTAGAGCAACAGATTTACGCGCTTCTGCAAGTCTAGTGCTTGCAGCGCTGGCAGCACAAGGTGAGACCTGTATTGATGAAGTGACTCATATTGATCGTGGTTATGAGCGTATTGAGGAAAAATTACTTAATGTAGGTGCGCGTGTTAGTCGTATGGTCGGGGGTGATTAAAAATGATTGGATTATTTGAGTTGGTTGATTATTTAAATGATTTATTAGAAGTTAAATTATTTAAAGATTATGCGCCCAACGGTTTGCAAGTGGAAGGGAAAAAACAGATAAAGCGCTTAATCACAGGTGTGACGGCAACACAAGCCTTAATTGATGCGGCGATTGATGAACACGCTGATGCGATCTTGGTTCACCATGGCTTTTTTTGGAAGTCAGAATCACCTTGTGTGACGGGGATTAAATATCAGCGCTTAAAAAAATTATTAGAAAATGACATTAGTTTAATTGCTTATCATTTGCCGTTAGATGGGCATGAGAAATATGGTAATAATGTCATGCTGGCTGAGCGTTTGGGTTTAGAAATTACCGGCAGTCTGCCGGTGAGTATGAAACCTGCGATTGGCAATATTGGCCAGTTGAAAAAAGCTATACAGATTGAAGCGTTTTCTGGTTTATTACATCAGCATTTATTGCGAGAGCCTATTGTTGTACCAGCAGGGGATCATGCGATTAAAACAGTAGCTTGGTGCACTGGGGCCGCTGAAAGTTTTATTGAAGCGGCGGCAACGATGCAGGCTGACGCTTATGTCACTGGTGAGATTTCAGAACCTGTGGTCCATTTAGCACGTGAACTGGGTGTTCACTTTTTTGCTGCAGGTCATCATGCGACTGAGCGCTATGGTGTGCAAGCCTTAGGGCAACACGTAAAAAACCATTATGGTATTGAACATCTGTTTATTGATATAGATAGCCCTGCCTAACAATACAATATTATTTTGGCACTGTTCTTGCTCTTGATCACTAAGGGCAAGAAGAGGCTGGGGTGATGCAATCTCGATTATTGACATTATTATTATATTTATTTTTACCTTGTGTGTTTTTTTCGACAGGGCGTGCACTTACGCCGATACACTATCAGGCGCCGTTAGCTACAGTAAAGTGGACGTTTAGTGAAGCGCTGGGTTTTTGTCGACTAACGCATGAGATTCCCCAGTATGGCCAAGCCATGTTTGAAATGCGCACGGGGCGTTTGCAGTCGTTTGTGTTGGATACACAAGTAGGTCCTGCACGTAAAGAACCGGTTACGCTAACAACAGGCTCGCCTGGTTGGCGTTTCCCTGAGGCTTTGATTTTGAATGAGCATGCAAAGATGTCACAAGGCTATGCACCATTTCGCTTTGGTACGATGACGGTACGTCGCATGCTCAATAGTTTAGCTCAAGGCTATGCGCCGACACTTGCCTATCAGTCTTGGCTAAGCAATGGCCAACAAGTACAGGTGAGTATTTCACCCGCTAATTTTAGCCAGTCTTATACGCAATACTTGGCGTGTAGCAAGAAAATTCTGCCTTTTACTTTTGTTGATATAGAGCATACGGTGATTTATTTTGGCGTTAATGATCAACGAATTTTAAAAGATCAGCGTTATAAACTAGAACGTATTCAAGAGTATTTTAAAGTAATGAAGCCGAAAATTCGTCGTATCGTTATTAAAGGTTATGCAGATTATGCAGGCAATTATTTATACAATAAATATTTATCTATAGATAGAGCAAAAGCGTTGCGTAAGTTTATTGTTGAGGATATGAAGTTTGATACGAAGAAACTCGTTGTGCGGGCGTATGGTGTGGGTCAAGCGGTGGCAAATAATTCAACACGCAGTGGTCGCGCTTTGAATCGGCGAGCAACGATCGATATTTATTTAGAAGACCCTTAATTTTTGATGATCTTTTGCTTACAATAGAGGCTTGATAAAGGGGAGCGATTGTGAGTACAGCATTATCACCAAAATTAGAAGCATCGTGGAAAAAAGTATTAGCGAATGAATTTGAACAATCTTATATGTTTAAGCTGAAAAATTTTTTGCAAAATGAGAAGCAGATTGGGAAAACTGTGTATCCGAAAGGTTCAGAGATCTTTGCTGCTTTTAACCTCACGCCGTTTGAACAAGTTAAAGTAGTGATTTTAGGTCAAGATCCTTACCATGGGGCAGGTCAAGCCCATGGTTTATCATTTTCAGTGCTGCCTGATGTTAAAGTACCGCCGTCTTTGAACAATATGTATAAAGAATTAAGTAGTGATGTGGCTTTTCGCCATCCAGGTCATGGCTATTTAGAAGAGTGGGCAAAGCAAGGGGTATTATTATTAAACAGTGTGTTGACTGTTCGCCATAGTGAGGCTTATTCACATCGCGGTCAGGGCTGGGAAGAATTAACGGATGCGGCGATTTCTTGTTTAAGTCAGTTAAGAGAGGGTATTATTTTTTTGTGTTGGGGGAGTGCAGCAAGAGCAAAAGCAAAGCTCATTAATGCAAATAAACATTATGTTTTAACTGCGCCACACCCTTCTCCTTTATCCGCTCACCGCGGTTTTCTAGGTTGTAAGCACTTTTCAAAAACAAATCAGTTGTTGGCCATGCAAGGCAAAGAACCTATTTACTGGCAGCTTTAACTTTATAAATTAAAAATATTTATTTTTTATAGAAAGTGAGTGGTTAACGACTTCAGTTGATACTTCAAAAACGCGATGGGTACTGCTTATTCCTTCAGGGAAGTCCTCAAGGCTATGATGCTGCACTTTATGAGGATGGTGAGTGAAAAAGTAGTCAAGGCTTGTGATAGAGTCGATTTTATAGATAACGGTACAGCGGTGTTCGTGATAGTGTGTATCAGAGGTGAGTTCATGTAACAGTTGGGCGGAGCAGAAGCCTGGCAGAGATAGTAATTTTTTGATGTGGCTGTAAAGCCAATGGATATAACGATCATAGATTGCTGATTGAATAGTCAGATTCATTTCATAAATAACCATAAGTTAATCCTTTAAGTGGCAACTAGCAGCAAGCTATGAGTGCTAAAAATCATTGTAAGAGATTATTTTGTTAAAAGTAAAGGGCTAGTTCTTTGAATTTGGTTAAGGTAATAGGTGATTTTAACGTGGTTCCCGGCGTAGTTTAGCAATGTGTTAGTGATAGCTCGAGTTTGATCGCTTAATTTTTTGGCAAGTGGGTGTTTATGGTAAAGCCGTCTAAGATTAAAGTGACGAGAAATATAGTGGGCTTGAAATAGAGCTAGGCAGTTGATGAAAATAATCATTAGCGCAATCATTTTTTTATCTGCGGTGTTGCTAGGTAATACGGTATTTGCTAAACGCTATGGTCCGGTGCAAGAAAAAGAAACCTTGTGGAGTATTGCTAAAGCACATCGCCCTATCGGTATGTCGATTCCAAAAATGATGCAAGCGATTGTGCGTTTGAACCCTCAAGCATTTAATCATAATGATCCGGCAACCTTAAAAAAAGGGGCTATCCTAAAGTTGCCGAGTATTGCTCAGGTTAAGCGTGTTCAGCCTCAACCAAAGGTGCAATCTCGTCAGGTTGCAAGCCCCGTTAAAGCTAAGCCTGAAGTAACCACTGTTATTGTTCCTAGCAAACCTCAAAAGGTGTTGATAGAGAAAAAAGTGAGTTATATTCCAACAGACAAACCCCGCCAAATTGATAATGAGCTGAAAAAACAGTTGAGCTATATCACTCAGCAAATGTCAGCACTCACACGCTCTGTTGAAGAGGTTCAAGAGGAAATGCTGAGTGTAGCTCGGGATGTTCAGCAAACCTCCAATGGTGTGTTGCAGTTAGAGGAATATCAACAACAGTTACAGCGTACTGAGCAAGAGCGTATAGCACGTCAAGAAGCAGCAGAGAGAGTGCAATCAAAGCAAAATGAAATAGTAGAAATCCCTGTTGAGTTAGGGGTGCACAATGTAGTAACGCCTGCAGAATCTTCCCTTGATCAGCCGCCTAAGGCGAGTGAGAGTCGTATTGCGCATTATTTGCAAGGTACGATTTTTGATTGGTTATTACTCGGTTTTATTTTGGTTGCTTTAATTCCGTTAGTGATGTTAAAGCGCTATCTTCGGGATAGAAAACTTACTGAAAAGATGACTCCTCTTTCTAAAGCTAAAACTAAAGCTAAAAAAGCGTCTAACGTTAAAAGTTTAAGTGAGCGTAAAGAGCCCGTTGTACAGTCTGTGCTTAAAAAAGAAACAGCGGCTGTAGCAATGTCAAGTATGGTCGAAGATGTCAATACAAAAAGTAAGAGCGCAGCCCATCCTGCTTTGCAAGGGAAAGGCTTTGCTGATCCTATTTCTGTAGGGTATCTAGTGGCTATGTCCAAGCAGCAATACCCAGAGGCTGAGTCGTTGCTGAAAAAAGCAATCGCTGAGCGCCCAAGTGAGCTTGAGTTGAAGCTTAAGCTTTTAGAGGTGTATGCGATGATGCAGCAGAAAACAGAGTTTGAGCGTTTAGCAAAAGCATGCGTTGATAATCCAGCTGGGCATGATCGAGACATTTTAACTGCTCAGATTGATAACATTCGTCATTCTACTTGGGGAGTGAAGGCAGCGGTTGCTGACAACGCGACAATTAGTTTGGGGGATGTGGCACAAGAGCTAAAGACTGCCGAAACAGCTGGGGCTTCTGAACTAGTAGATACTGAATTAACGGCCCCAGAAGGTGAAACGCCAGAAGGTGAAACCCCAGAAGGTGAAACCCCAGAAGCTGAAACGCCAGAAGGTGAAACCCC
>LVCQ01000051.1 GCA_001644975.1 Piscirickettsiaceae bacterium NZ-RLO1 | reverse complement strand
ATTATGTCAATTTATAAGGTTTTAGCTATATAACAATTAATATCTCTGCCACAGTCATAAAAAAAACAGCCAAAAATATCACCATTAAACTCTGGTTTAATAACAAGGTGCTATAGCATAAACCAAGAAAAACCGCAGCAATCATCGTTCCAATCAATGCACTATAACGGCGAGTTAATACCGTTAAAACGGGAGTAAAAATAACAACAATCACCGCATTAGCGGTCATGATTTGACCATAATATTGAGCGCCCTGCGCATTAAATAACGCGGCTAAATACAACGGAAATGCAAAGATCAGCTGAGCCATGGTTAAAGAAAGTACGGTACATATCAAAGTATAACTAACCAGTTGAGGACGCTGTTTTAAGACCAGCCAAATAGAGCCAACAACCGCCTGCTCCAAATGACTTTTTGCCTCAACAGTGTGTTCCTCAGTTAAATAAAAAATAATAAGCAGCAAGCTAACAAAGGTTGTTAACGCATCGAGCCAAAATAGCCAATGTGTATAATGAGTAAATAAAAAACCAGCCAACAACAATCCTGCCCCAAAACCAAGATTAAAAACCAAATAACTAAAAGACATCACAGCATCACGGTTATCTGGCGTTGATAAATCAGTCAATAAAGCACGCACCGCAGGCATCGCCACACCCATTGTAAAGCTTGCAATAAAAATAAGCGGTAAGATCGCCAGACTAGTAGTACAAAAACCACCAACAAACATCACCGTAACAGAGCAGGCTTGTCCTACTATAATAATTGACCGACGACGACAGTGATCACTCAACTTACCACCAATTAAGGAGCCAAGCAGTGAATTAAGCCCAGTAACTGCAACCCAAATACCTGCTTGAACAGTAGTTAAATCTAATTTTTGAGTCAACAATAAGCTTAAAAAAGGAAAAACAAAACGGCCTAAAGCCAAGACAAACTCTGTCAAAGCGATAATATAAATATCTCTAGACAAGCCAAAGTAAGGTGCCATCATTTTACCCATGGCTTTTAGCATTTTCAAATCCTAATGATTAATAAAAGCTAAAAATATAATACAGAACTTAAAGTCTTTTCTCTAAAAAGCAACAAATAACCAATAAAATTAAGATAGGCTAATCCACTTAATTTCCTATACTTTGATAGTTAGTTAGATAGCAATCTAAAGTATATTTTTTCTTCAAAGCAAATAACAAGCAAGCATTAATTCTACATAATCTTCATTGTAAATTTATAAGTTACAAAAAACTCAAAGTTCACACCATTCCTACAATTACAATATTCATGCTTTTAATATTCAACACCTAAAACAAGAAAAATATAAAATTAAGAGCTTAGAAAATACGATCAGTTCGACGACAAGGCATTCGAACTAAGAAGCTTACTAACAGCAATTGATATCCGTTCAATGCAAGACTTTAATCAACTCCTTCGAGATCCAGAGTTTCAAGGTCTTTTCTCAAATAATTGTAGACATTTATTAAATACATTTGATCACATCAGTGTATTAAACACTGAAGACAGCTTAGACGCCATACATAAAATTCATAGCGGTCTCAATAAAGCCCAGTGGTCTTGGTTTAACAAAATGGTTGGGCACCGAAAAGACGCAGATTTCACCTTTGAAGCTGCTATCGGCCGGCTACAAAAAGACCCCGACGGTACAAAAACAAGAACCGGTAAAGCCTTTCAACTATTAAAAAAATACAATGGTGAACTGAAAAGTGTCGGCCTTTTAAAAGAAGTATACCAATATGGCAAAGACAAGCAGTGGGGCAAAAAAGGTAAGAAAAAAGATGTACCATGGAAATCAACCGAGCTTTTCTTCGCACATGCAAACGACAAGCCAGGCAGCAGAACTGCCGCTATAGCTAAAGCACTCGACATCCAACCAAGTTGAGACGTTAGCCCCCACTCATCTAGCAACTAGCACCCCAGCTCATTAAACAAGGAGACTCCCAAAGTCTCCTGTATTAATAACACCATTACATATCTAAAATAACCCTATTCAAAACCATCACTTTTTTAGGATAATATATTGCTAAACGCATAACACAGCTTATACACCATTGAGCCAGGAGCATTGAGACTGAAAGATGCAGCACCTTTTACAAAATATCTAATTTGATTAGACCAGAACAGCTAAAAGAAGATAAAAAAAAGCCACCTTGTTAGGTGGCTTAACAATTTGGCTGGGGTACCTGGATTCGAACCAGGGGATGCCGGCATCAAAAGCCGGTGCCTTACCGCTTGGCGATACCCCAAGAAAACATGGCGGACCGGACGGGACTCGAACCCGCGACCCCCTGCGTGACAGGCAGGTATTCTAACCAGCTGAACTACCGGTCCACGTAAACTTGTCATATTCAACTTAACTACATACTAAATTGGTACCCGAGGTCGGACTCGAACCGACAAGGCTATTAACCGGGGGATTTTGAATCCCCTGCGTCTACCAATTCCGCCACTCGGGCATGCGTTTATGCATGCGAAATCTTGGAGCGGGAAACGAGACTCGAACTCGCGACCCCAACCTTGGCAAGGTTGTGCTCTACCAACTGAGCTATTCCCGCCCGACAACGAAGAGGAATTATACGGATTAAATGCCCGGAGTCAACACTTTTTTGA
Source organism: Piscirickettsiaceae bacterium NZ-RLO1 (assembly GCA_001644975.1). Classification (GTDB taxonomy): domain Bacteria; phylum Pseudomonadota; class Gammaproteobacteria; order Piscirickettsiales; family Piscirickettsiaceae; genus Piscirickettsia. The sequence continues at coordinate 16,339 of LVCQ01000051.1, read as the reverse complement.
AGATTTCTAATGTTTTTTGATAGACATACGTTTTGCTTAGAAAACACATGGACCAAGCTCTACTCCCTATATTAAAATCAGCCTGACTATAATTAATTAACGAAAAAGGACTCCTGGATGGCAAATTTAAAATATTTCTATGGCTCACTACTCGTTACCGTCGCTGGGCTAATTGCCGCTTTTTTGTTGGCCATGAACATCCCTTAACCGCCGTCTACATCACTGCCGTTCTAGCTTTGCTTGAAATATCTCTAAGCTTTGACAATGCCGTTATCAACGCACGTGTCCTTGCAGAAATGCCAATGTTTTGGCGCAAACTGTTTATTTATATCGGCTTACCAATTGCTGTATTCGGGATGCGCCTAATCTTTCCCATACTTTTGGTTGATATGACAACGCAATTAAGTTTTATTGATGTCTTTCACCTGGCCACCTCTGACCCCCATGCCTATCACGAAGCTCTACTAAAAGGCATGCCAATGATTAGTGCATTTGGCGGCGCTTTTTTATTGAAAGTATTCCTAGGATTCTTCTTTGATCAAGATAAAGACGTCCATTGGGTCCCCTTCCTAGAAGCTAACCGAGCTATCAAAGCTGCTTCAAGCCTGCCAGGAATTTCCCTGCTGCTCTCTCTTATTGTCGGCATGGTTCTCATTTACTATACCGAAAACTGGCAGGTCGCCTTAGCCTATCTTTCTGGCATTGTTTTGCATGAATTACTCAATGTCATGGGACTACTCTTTAATCAACCCACCAGCAGCAGTCAAACTCTAGTACGTAATGGTCTGATCAGCTTTATTTATCTTGAATTTTTAGATGCCAGCTTTAGCTTTGATGGTGTCATTGGTGCCTTTGCGATTTCAACCAATATCTTTATCATTATGATTGGTCTCGGTATCGGTGCAATGTTTGTGCGCTCACTCACCATCTTTTTAGTTGAGAAAAAAACCTTATCATCTTTTCCCTATCTTGAACACGGTGCTCACTATGCCATCGGCTTTCTTGCTTGCGTCATGTTTATTAAAATGTTTCATCATGTCCCAGAGGCAATTACTGGCACCGTGGGCATCGGCTTAATTATTCTCGCCTGCTTACATTCTTATATCGAACGACGTATTAAAAGCTAAACCAAAGATATCAATCCAGCATTAAGTAAATGATTCACAATCAAGCCTATTGCTTAATAGGCTTGTAAAAAAGATAACTACCTTACTTGTTTCCTATCTTATTTATTCTGTAATAATTCAATAAATTCAGATTATTAATATAGATAATATCTTATTCTAATCTCTAATATAAAAAAGCTCATAAAGAAAAATTTACTAAAATCACAGCCCACCTGGTAAAACACTTTATTTTTTCTCTGCATAATAACTTTCGATTTTATATTAACCTCATGTAATAAATAAAGAAGTCTGCGTGATTGTAATAGGCAAGATAGTTATCCATAGTTAAGGTAAGCATTATGGCTAGACGAAATAGCTCTATTTTAAAGAGTGTCTTTTCCCCCTCAGAAGACTATAGATCCATGGGAAAGGTCATAGAAGAGTTTAATACTCACTTCTGGCAAGAGGCAACTCAACAACAATACAAACAAGCCCTTGAAGAGTTTAGAAGATTAGAACCAGGTTCAGCAATGGCCGACTATACTTATAGTGGTCTAAAAAAATCATGCCAACACCTTAAAGCAAACCTAACTCCAGACTTTAAAGAAGACGATCATTATAGCTCCTGGCCTTTCCCTTTATCCCTTGGAGATCCAAAATTTTATCGAAGCTACCGAATTGACTCCAACTATGAACGCGTCCAAGATGCACTAAATGTATATAGCAAGTATCAACAAATCCAAAGCCACCTCAAAATAATAAAAGAGCGTCACCCTGAGATGAGTGAAGTTTGTGATAAAATCTCTACACTTTCTGCGGATCTTTTTACTCATGGCCTAAAAATAGCACGCTCAGGACGCATCAACCCCCTTGAAGATAAACGTTTCAATCAACATCTAAATTATCTAAGTACACTCACATTTAAACTCGCTCATAATCCACCATCTAAGCATGCTCAAGCATTTACACAATACAAGCAAGATATAAAAAAATCCCCATGGTTAAAGATTCAACTCACAATTAAAAGTATCTTTTCAGCTTTTAACAAACTGACCCAGCGCCACTCAAATGAAGCTCCAAGCGATAAAGAATTAAGGCTAAATGCAGCACAATTAGGCTTATCTCAAGACCATGAAAGCCAAAAAGAAAGCATTGCCAAAACATCTTTACCTTTTCTTGATCATGCTCACAGTAGCCAGCATCAAGAGAGTCAGCAGGCAGTTGAATTAACTTCGCACCAGCCAGGTATAGCAAGTTAACAACTTAATCTGTTAATTTTTAATTAACATATTAAGTATATATTTAAATTATAAAGGTAAATATATATTCATATTTTTATTTAAAATACCTATCGATTAATTCAAGAACATACATTCTAGATTATTTATTTATATTTTTATTGTATAAATGTAAATTTACACTTTCAACGCTTAAAACTCACAATTATTACTATTTTCATCATTATAAACTTTCCAGTTTTAACATATAAATAAAGTTATATAAAAAATTTATCTTCTACTTTTTATAAAGTTTTATTAAAACTAAGGAGTTTTATATGCCGTTAGAACTTGATCATATTGTTGACGTCAACGAGCATGGAGTCAGATATAAACAATCTGCTCAAGCCCTTCACTTCCAATTAGCTGGAAAAGAATTTGATATTCACCCATTAAACATGCCACTTTATTTTGGCGATGTAAGATCTGCAGACCAGTTTAACTTTTTAGCTCGTACTGTCTCACAGTTAGGCGTATATTTTCGCCATGGGCTAAAAAACCTTCCCGACCATGAAGATCAAGAAAACAGAAGTCGACGCGAGAGGAAGTTAAAAGCAACGCATGAAACCCAGCTTGCTTTGATGGCACTGGCCCCCCTGTTAAAGCTAAATCGTTATAGTCAATGTACGCGCCAAGAGTTTCTTGATGTAATAGAGCAAGTTGACAGAAAAATTGATGAAATTTTTGCCGCCGAAGATGACGATGTAATTAATAATGCATTAAAAACCATCATAAAGAATAGACTTGGGCGCATGGCTACAGCTGCTGAAGCTCAGGACGGTGCCAATATCGATGTCACCGCTTTACACCTATACTCTGATGTTGTCGATTTATCCGAAGCCTTACTTGAAGGCTTACAAGAAAAATCTGTTTTAGAGTATGATCGTCGAGATACCTTAACTGTTCGTAGTGATAACCTGTATAAGAATGTACAAAAAGCCAAGACCTATGGGCGTGACCCTCAGAATCAGCGCCGTGGCCATGGGCAAGCCTTAAATGATTCCAACTTCGGTCTCTTTGCTCCAGCTGACAACAAAACAGCGCACGAGGAACAGCAACAAGAAGCTGGCATTCAAGAAGAAGAATATTACTTTGATCCCACTCACTATGGCATGGATGAGGCGAGCATTGTAGAGTACTGTGATTACTTAGAGGCCATTGAAGCTAAAGCGGTAGACCCTAAAGAACAAGTAGCAACTCTTCCTGCAGAGGCTATAAGCTATGCAGCTGAAGTAGTTGATCCAGAAGAAGGGCCAACAGCAACTGTTGCAGCTGAAGCAAGTTTAGTAGGTGATGAAAAAACATCTCCAACAGACCTAACTCAAACAGAAGCAAACCGCAATCAGCAAGAAACACTTGCCGAACAATTAAAAGACGAACGCAGCAAACATAAACCTGTCAAGGCCATCGCGACTAGAAGCTCCTGGTATAGACACAGAGCAGGTAGCAATAATTTATTAGTCGCAGGTCCTGCAGCATTTGCAATTGCAGGTGCAGTTGCTGGGTCATTCTTTCCTGTCATCGGCACGGCAATCGGTGCTGCTATTGGCGCTGGAGTAGGCTACTTTGCTGCAGCCACTCATCATGCTATTGCGGTAGAAGAAAAGAAAAATGGTGGCTACTTTGTTGAGCCCGCTAAAAGACTTGGTGCGGGCCTTCTCGCACCCCTTACATATGTAGTCAATGCAATTGAAGTTGCCGCACGCCCTGTTATTCGCTGGAGGCAAAAAGCACTACTCGGCTGGGGTAGTACAAAACACCCTAAGCTAGAATTAATCTCGTCCGCAGCGTCCAAGCTCACACTCCCTGATCCTCAAGCAGCTGTAGAAAATAAAAGAGAATTAGCAAAGGATGGTGTAGCCAAAGCAGCCGCACAAGGTTCAGCAAAAGCTAAAAAGCCAGCAGTCCCTGTAACCGCACCGGCGCAGTTAACCTTAGATACCGGTGGGGGTTTCAGCTCTATTCCAGCGGCCACTACACTTTTTACAGGGCATATTACCAGACCTTTAGCTAGTTTTTTTGCTTCAAACCCCACGGGTGGTCTCCTGTTGCATGCCTCTTTCTGGGGCCCGCTTGGAGCAATAACCCTCTTAAAGGCAGCTGGGGCCAGCCATTTAAGTCACATTGAGACGGCCCTAGTCAAAGCATATGACTACGTTAGTAATATGTTTTCCGGCAGCACAAGTTTTGTCGGTTCAATGTGGGCATGGATTGTGCCAGGTAAATTTCTAGAGCTCATCATACTTGACCCATTGTTAAACCCTCTTAAACAAACTGAACTATTTGGACACTTTTTTAAAAAACTTGAAACGATAAAGAATGACCCTCACCGCAGAAGGGATGTCTTGATCGCCAAACAATTAATGCAAACAGTACTCATGCTAGCGCTAACAGGTGCTGCCGCTAATTTAGCAGCACCTTTAATTGCTAGGGCCTTCAAAACTTTGGGTATGGAAGTTGACTTTGGCTCTAACCCCATCGGCCAAGCATGGAATGATGTATTAGTCATGACCAAGGGCAGCGCGCTAGCAACATCCATGATGCTCTTCAATAATCAGCCAGAACATATTATGCGCGACACTACAGCCGTCTTAGCAAATATTATGGAAAATCATGGAGAGGCCGGACGAAAGCATGTACAGAACATATGTGATAACCTCAAAAAGCTTCAGCAATTAAGTCCGGAAGCTTATGACCATTTAACCCCCTTACAACAAGCCGATGTACGAGCTCGCTTCCATGACTTAAAAAAGGTGTTCGGTGTCGAGCTAATGTACGCGCTCGTTCCCGGAGAAAAATTTGGCATCAGACCACCGGCTCCAACAAATTTACTCGGCAAAGCTGTAAACTGGGTCGTTTCAGTACCAATCGGCATTTGCAGAGGACTGCGCCACCCAATCGCTGTAGGAGCACCAGCCGTTGCTAATTTTGCCGCAGGCATACTAGAGTTCGCAGCGGTAATCAAACAATTTGCTTCCGGACTAGTAAGTAAGGTCGCTCGAGGCAACATTTTTACTCGTCAGGTTGCAAAACGCCTTCCCGGCTTCGGCGGCAACGAGCAGGAAGTAGCAGATAACTTACAAGCCAAATATGATAACCAGCGCCCCGAAATAAATTGGCTTTTGAGACCGCTTAAATCCTGGAGCCACCTCCAACACAGAGCTCAACGTAGCTTGACCAATCTCATGCATCGTTGCACCGCCTATGCGATGGCGGCCGGAAAAAACACCCTACCCAGATCACCTGGCTTAGTAGAAGAAGAATTAAGAGGGCATGGCATCGAGGTTTCGGACGGACATCCAGTATTTCAAGGCGATGGATTTGGCCGCGAACCTGAGCCTGGCAGAGAGGCAAGCCCTGGCCCTGAACTTGCAAGAGAGCCTGAGGAGCACTCTGGACCATCTAGACCATCATCACCAACCGCATCTATAGCGACGGCATCAACAACTGTTAGCTCTCCACTCACAGGGGATGCTTCTTCTACAACGACTGATCTATCACCAAGAGAGCTTGCCAGCCCCGCTACAAACGAGGAGAGAGTACCTATATCACAATCAGCGCCTGTAACAAGTCCTTCAGCAATCCGAAGAGCAGTCGTCGAAAGGTTATGGGACAGCACTAGACAAGCTCACCCTGTCTCTGATCAAGCAGCATCAGGGCCAGCATCTTATTCAACCTCAACGCCACTTCAACAGGCAGCAGTAGAAGCAGATGCACAGTCACAGTCACTACCAGAACGAGGTTCACAGTCACTAGCAGCTATGGGCCAATAATAAAACTTTAAAAGAGAGCTAAGACACCGTGCCTAACTCTCTTTTAAACTCAACGCATATTGATAAAAATCACGTTTACTCTTACCGGTAATTTCAGCAGCCAGTTGTGCTGCTGCTTTTACCTTCAATTGCTCCAATAACAGCCCTATTATACGCTCATCCTCAGCACTTAATGCCTGCTCAGGCTTTTTTTCAGCGCCTGCGACCAAGACAACAAACTCCCCGCGTTGTTGATTACTATCGCTGTCTAACCAAGTGATTAACTCGGCTAGTGGGGCTTTTTTAATGGTTTCATATTGCTTGGTTAGCTCCCGGGCGATACAGGCTTCACGCTCAGGACCAAAGATATCCGCCATCTGGACAATGCAATCATAAATCCGATGGGGTGCTTCATAAAAAATCAATGTTGCAGTATCAGCAATTAAGCCTTGCAAACGTTGCCCTCGCCCTGAAGATTTAGCAGGTAAAAAGCCAACAAAACGAAATTCATCTGAGGCCAAACCCGACACGGATAAGGCCGCAATTAAGGCACTGACCCCAGGAATAGGTACGACTTTAACCCCAAGCTCATGGGCGAGACGGACAAAGTGATAACCTGGATCACTGACCAAAGGCGTGCCCGCATCTGAGATCAAGGCCATGCTTTCACCTTGCTGAATGCGTGCTAATAAGGCTAAGGACTGTTCACGTTCATTATGCTCGTGCAAAGTAAGCATAGGTGTCTGAATACTAAAGTGTTGCAATAAGCGCTTACTATGACGCGTATCTTCAGCGGCAATCACCGCAACCTCTTTTAATACCTCAATCGCACGCGGGGTTAAATCACCCAGGTGGCCGATCGGTGTTGCCACAATATATAAACAAGCCGACATAAAATCACTTCTCTTTATTCTAAAATAATCACAAGGTCTCTCAAGCTCTTTCACCTGAGTTTATAACAGCAAAATAATATACTTAATAATCTGGATATTACTTTAAAAATACATCATTTTGCTCGCATTTAGCCTAAGTTTCATTCATAGTTGATAGTATCTAGGTGAAATATCAGGAAGATAGTCATGCCCAACCCATTTAGGCAGCATTTAATTGATGCGAATGAAAGCTATTTTTCACACATGCGCTTTGCCTTACGACAATGCGGTCGATTATTTACCGCCGCCTGCTGCCTCGTAATTCATGCATTTTTGCCTTTTATCCTAACTCATAGAGCAAGCTATCTCATTGATAAGATCAATCAAGACCTTGAAGAAAAGCGTAGTCGTAAACCTCAATAAATCAATGATATTTACTGCAATAACCACGCATTCAACACACAATAACAGTCATGAAAGCTCAGCGAGGCGTTGCAAAATCGCATCGAGTTTATCTTCTATTCGCGCTAAGCGCTCTTCCAGATTACTTTTTACCTGACTATGACTATTCTTCGCATTATGCTCGGCAATCACGTGATTAGCTTTTAATGATTGAGTGATTTGGTCATCCATGGCTAAATTTGCTAGCTCATCGCAGCGCTCATTATGCGCATGTCCACTATGACCTTTCACCCACTGCCATTCAATATTTAAACTCTGATTGAGGGCATCAAGCTGCTGCCATAAATCTTGATTTAGCACCTCTTTTTTCTGCGCAGTTTTCCAACCATTTTTTTTCCATTGCTGCACCCACTGGCTAATACCTTGCTTTACATAATTAGAGTCTGTCGTAAGGCATGCTCGAGTCCCTAAAGTCAGTGTTTCTAATGCCTTAATCGCCGCCGTCAGCTCCATGCGGTTATTCGTCGTCTGCGCTTCATAGCCGTTTAATTCAGTTGTGTGTCCCTTAACATCGATAATCACCACCCCCCAGCCACCAGGCCCTGGATTGCCGCGACAACCGCCATCAGTATAAATCTCTATCATTGATCTAAGCCTTAGCCTTGTGCTTCTTTTTTCTGGATTTCTTCATGACCATTGACCAAGTCAAACCATTCTTCAGCATACGATGGCGTTGCCAGCAGTTCATCTGTATATTTAAAACACTCATCTTCAATCAACAAGCCATCATCAGTGAGCCAAGCTAACCAAATACCATTTATTCCATATTGTTGAATTAAGCCTTCAGCATCCGCATGGCTTAATTTACGCTCAGCGGCTAATGCTTCAGCATCTGTGATACCAGAGATAAAACGCATTTTATGGCGTTCAAAACCATACTTTTTTGATAATTTATCGATTTGCTGAATCAAGGCTGGATAACTCATGCACTTTAGTACCTTACTATATAAAACTGTTTATTAATTCACTAACGTGACCTCATTATACGCAACCTTAGCCAAGATCATAGCCTTAACTTAATACGACATAAAAAAGGGGCCTTAAGCCCCTTAATCTTGTCATATCAGCACTCAATACGCTTAAAAACAGCATGACTCATGTAGTTGACAACTGAGTGCAAGCCACCTGACTTTTGCGTACTGATTGCAGTGTCGGTATGCCTTTGGCACACTCATTCACTGCACGTGGACAACGAGTACGAAATACACAACCACTGGGTGGTGAAATCGGCGAAGGTAAATCCCCTTGCAATAACGCTAATTTTTTGTACGTTCTTTTTGAGGGTCTGGCACAGGCACCGCAGACATTAACGCTTGCGTATACGGATGTTCAGGCTGGGAAAATAAATCTGCCTTATCAGCAAGTTCCATAATATGCCCTAAATACATCACCAAGACACGATCACTAATATGCTTGACTACACTTAAGTCATGGGCAATAAAAATCAATGATAGCCCTAGTTTTTTCTGTAAATCTTTTAGTAAATTAACAATTTGTGCTTGAATCGACACATCCAAGGCGCTCACTGGTTCATCGCAAACAATCAATTTAGGTTGAAGAATTAACGCACGGGCAATCCCAATACGCTGACATTGTCCACCAGAAAATTCATGCGGATAACGATTTACTTGATTTGGTAATAAACCCACTAATTGCATCATCGCTTTCACCTCAGCCATGATCGCTGCCTTTTTCTTTGCAGGATAAAACGCTTTTAAAGGTTCAGCAATAATTTCACCTACGGTCATACGTGGATTCAGTGAGGCTAATGGGTCCTGAAAAATCACTTGCAATTCACGGCGCTTATCACGCAGGCTTTTCTTATTAAGCGCGCGCAAATCCTCACCGAGCCACAATACCTTACCACTTTGAGAAGGCAATAAACCTAAAATCGCACGCGCCAGTGTTGACTTACCACAACCTGACTCCCCCACGATTCCTAGTGTTTCTCCAGCATACAGCTCAAAACTAACACGATTTACCGCTTTTAAGGTTTTTGCCGGTTGCCAAGGCCAGGTCTTGTCCTGATTTACCTTAAAATGAACGCTTAAATCTTCAATTTTTAATATCGGTACCGCAGACATTTAAGCAACCTCCTCAATACGATGACAAGCCCCGGTGCGTTGATTAAATTGACGCAGTAGCGGTGGTTTTTCAGCACATACTGGACTGACGATAGGGCAACGCTGTTGAAATGGACAACCGGCGGGCAAATGTAATAAATTAGGTGGGTTACCTGGTATTGTTACTAACTCTTCATCAACCTGATCCAAACGCGGCAAAGCGTTTAGCAACCCTTGTGTGTAAGGATGCAGTGGCTTGGCAAAAATAGCATCCACACTCGCATGCTCCATGGTTTGCCCTGCATACATCACCATCACATCATCACAACTGCCAGCAACCACCCCTAAATCATGTGTAATCATGATAATTGATGTCTTAAAGTCCTGTTGTAACTCACGCAATAAGACTAAAATCTGCGCTTGCACAGTCACATCCAAAGCGGTGGTTGGCTCGTCAGCAATTAATAATTCAGGGCGGCACAATAAGGCCATAGCAATCATGACCCGCTGACGCATCCCCCCTGAAAATTCATGCGGATACATATTTAGCCGCTTGCTAGCTTCAGGAATTTTAACCGCATCAAGCATATTCAGCGCTTCTTGTTTCGCTTGGGCTTTAGTCATGTCTTTATGCAATACCAATACTTCTATCATTTGCTTGGCGACAGTCAAATAAGGATTCAGTGAAGTCATCGGGTCTTGAAAAATCATCGCCATATGATGTCCGCGAATTTTATTGAGCCTTGCCACAGGTAATCCAATCAGTTCTTCACCTTTAAACTGAATAGACCCTAGAACCTCGCCATTATTTGCCAACAAACCCATCAAGGCTAATACCGTTTGACTTTTGCCTGAGCCTGATTCACCGACAATGCCTAAGGTTTTGCCTTTTTCTACAGAGAAGTTCACCTTATTCACTGCATTAACCATGCCTTCAGGCGTCTTAAAGCGCACTTGCAAATTATTCACTGTTAATAAATTCATTATCGACTCCTAGTGTCCTTTGGGATCTAAGGCATCGCGCAAACCATCACCAATAAAATTAAAACAATATAAAATTAAAGCTAATGCAGCACCTGGAAAGGCAAGGCTCCACCAAGCAATCGTCATGTTTTGTGCCCCACTATTCACTAAGACCCCAAGGCTTGTCATCGGCGCTTGCACGCCTAAACCCAAAAAGCTTAAAAATGCAGCAGTTAAAATCACAGTTGGCACTGTCAGGGTTGCATAGACAACAACAACGCCTAATAAATTAGGGACAATATGACGAATAATAATACTAAATTGGCTCACACCAGATGCATAAGCCGCTTCAATAAATTCTTTACTTTTTAAGCTTAAGGTTTGACCACGCACAATTCTTGCCATATCCAGCCAAGAAATTGTACCAATAGCAATAAACATTAAAATAAAATTCCGGCCAAAAAACGTCATTAAAAGAATGACAAAGAATAAAAAAGGCAATGAATATAGTACATCAACAATACGCATCATCGCACCATCGACTTTACCGCCAATAAATCCTGCGGTTGCACCGTATAAAATACCAATCACGATGCTCACAAAGGTAGCAACAAAACCAACATACAGTGTGACTCTACCGCCTGCCATCGCTCTTACAAATAAATCTCGTCCAAGCTCATCTGTACCAAAAAAATGCTGCCCACTGGGTGCACTAAAAATTGCACTCCAATCAGTTTGCTCTATAGTATACGAGCTCAACCATGGACCAATAATAATCGCTACAACCAAAATAACCAGGATAACCAAACTAACGACCGCTCCTTTATTATTAAAAAAGCGCCGCATTGCATCCGCCCACAAACTACGCCCTGTTATTTCTTGTTCAATTGACGCTTCGAGTGTTTTAGTTAAACCACCTAACGGCTTCCCTATTTTTTTTGTTTTTTCACTATTACTGCCATTATCATTTACCTAATTTAGTCAATATCTAATTTTAGGGTCTAAAAATGCATACAAAATATCAACCAAGAAATTAAAAAATACAATCATTGCACCAAATAAAATTGTCAATCCAAGCACAGTTGTATAATCACGATTGGTTGCAGCTTGCACTAACAAAGTACCAATACCTGGCAAGCCAAAAATCTGCTCAACCACGACAGAACCAGTAATTACTGCCGCCATCGCTGGCCCCAAATAAGAAATCACTGGCATTAACGCAGGTTTTAGGGCATGGCGAGTTACAATCGTAAAGCTAGATAACCCTTTACTTTTTGCCGTACGAATAAAATTACTACTTAAAACTTCAATCATACTGCCTCGCATAATTCTGGCAATAATCGCTAACTGTGGAATCGCTAACGCTATCACCGGCAATAATAAATGAGAAAAACGACCCTCTCCCCAGGTACCTGCAGGTAACCACTTTAAACTGATTGCAAAAATTAAGACCATAATTGGCGCAACAACAAAATTAGGTATAGAAATACCAAACATCGAAAAAGACATAACTAAATAGTCAATCCAAGAGTTTTGACGAAGTGCCGCAGTGCTACCTAATATTATCCCAAGTAATACAGCCCAAAACATCGCCCAAAGACCAAGCTTTAATGAAACCGGAAATCCTTTAGCCACTAATTGATTCACCGTCCAATCACGGTATTTATAGGAAGGTCCTAATTCACCATGCACTAAATTATTTAAATAAATAAAATATTGCTTATAAACCGGCTCATTTAAGTGATAGGCTTTTAATAAGTTTTCCTTCACTTGTGGCGGTAATGCACGCTCACCATCGAAAGGTCCACCTGGCGCTAAACGCATCATAAAAAAACAAATAGTAACTAAGATTAATAATGTCGGGATTGCTCCACAAATACGCTTAATAATATACAAAAACATAACGCTCTATCCTAGAAATACGCCCACGAAAATTTATATTTTAAAAAGAAAGTTAGAATAATCTGACTTTATTATTAAACTCGCTTTATACCTTATTTTACTTTTTTAATGAAAGGTCAGCCGTACGAATATGATCCAGCACATTATTCCCCGTATACCCTTTAATTTCAGGCTTAATCATATGCAACGCTGCATATTGATAAAGTGGAATAATCGGATAATCTGCCATCGCAATTTTTTCAGCCTCTGTATTTAACAATAAACGCTCTGCATCTGTATTACTAATTGCAGCTTTTTCCATATATTCATTCACTTTATTGTTGCAATAGTGTGAATTATTTTGCGAATTACCACATTGATATAACTCTAAGAAAGACGTCGCATAATTATAATCACCAATCCAACCATCACGTGCAACTTGATACTCGCCCTTTTGACGTGTTGCCAAGAACACTTTCCATTCTTGATTTTCAATTTTCACATGAAGTGCAGGACCAAATACTTGCTGCCACATTGACATGACGGCCAATGCCACTTTTTTATGGTCTTCTAAAGTATTATAAGAGATTGTGAATGTTAATGGCCTCTCAGCAGAATAACCGGCCTCTTTAAATAACTCTTTTGCTGTGGCGATTTGCTTAGCTCGCGACCATGTTGCCCAATCATATTGAGTAAATTCAATACCATTGGTTCCCTCAGGCACATAACTGTAAGCTGGGATTTGCCCTTGGCCAAGTACATACTTTGTTAACGCGGTCCGATCTACCGCCATCGTCAATGCTTTTCTTAGCTTTAAATTATCTTTAAATGGCGCTTGCTGCATATTAAAGTCATAATAATACAGTCCTAAATAAGGCGCCGTATGCACCTGGCTACCATACTTAGCTTTTAGCACTCTATATTGATTACTTGGAATACTTGCCGTCCATTGCAACTGTCCACCCTCATACATTTTAACCGCCGTTGTCGTCTCAACGATCGGCAGGTATTTAACCTGATCAATCTGTACACTTTTAGCATTCCAATAATATGGATTTTTCTTAACTAAAATATGACCATTAACAACCCAGTCCGTTAACTCATAAGCACCATTGGAAACAAGGTAACCAGGCTTAGTATAATTATTACCTGATTTTTCTACCGCAGGCTGATAAGCGGGTGCGGCTGTCGGTTGGCTTAAAACTGCTAAAAAATAAGGTGTTGGTGCACTTAAGGTAATTTGCAGAGTATAATCATCGAGTGCTTTTATTGCTAAATCTTTTAACGGTAATTTACCTTCATTAATTTTTTTCGCATTTTTAATCGGGTAAAGCAAATACGCATAAGTCGACGCGGTTTTTGGATCTTCAGCACGCCGCATTCCATAGACAAAATCCGCTGCAGTCACCGGCTTACCATTTGACCACTTTGCTTTTTGGCGTAACTTAAATGTATACACTAAGTGATCGTTACTCACGGTCCAGCTTTCTGCAACCCCAGGCAAAATATCACCATTTGGCCCTTCAATCGTTAAACCTTCGAATAAATCCAGAACAATCGTTGACCCCGGCACCCCTTCAACTTTTTGCGGATCTATCGAGCTCGGTTCTGCGCCATTGCCTTTAACCAATACACTCTCTACTGCATTATTCGCACTAGCGGCCATAGAAAATAGTAAACTTGCTACTAAAAAAGAGCACAGAATACGTTTATTCATAATTTGAACACACCTTAATTTATGGCCACCAAAATCATTAAAAGAAAATAATTCAACATTCGAGGCAAGACAATTCATTCAATCATCTTTAACATAAAAACTCAATAAAAATATTAAACAAAAATTAACCTTATATTTCGCTTAGCAATGACCACAAGCTAACAATCAAGCAGGAGTTTTCCCTAACTATTAAATCTGACCTACCGCTAACGCAGTTATAGTTTTAAACATGGGATAAAAAATACGTACTCCATCTTTAAAATCCTTTTCACAAAGGTTTAAGATTTAGCTAAGAAAACTATTTACATTATTCATTTAATGATGCTAGGGTAAGCAAACTGTGTTTTTAAAATGCAAAATTATAGATTTTACCTGTTACCAAAGCTTTTAATGATGTAACTCTGAAACTATCTTAACGCTAAAATAAATTCTACAGACTAGGTAGTTTTTAGAAAGGATGTATTCCATTATGAAAAAACTAAGCAGTACTGCTATGCTGCTAACAGCGACGCTTGTACCTGTTATTAGCTTCGCAGTATCAAGCCCTGAGCAGCAACTCCAACAACTTAAACTTGATATGAAACAATTGCAGCAGCAAATTTCTCAATTACAAGGTGCTAACACAACAAATACAGCCAGTAATAACCTTGTCCATGTCGGCCCACTCTATCAAGATGGCCCGATGATCTCTCAATTGGGCGCGATTGGCCAGGAGCAAAATATCCTCGTCACTCGCCAAAAAATGGCGAAAATGGGCAGCCAGCTCCCTTTACTCTCTATCGGTGGCTTACTCGAAACTGATATCGGCTATGGCCGTAACACTAATCTCGATGCCAATTACTTTAATAACAATCAAAGCCACAGTCATAGCGATGCCGAAGTCACCGCCGCACGCCTACATATCATGGCCAATATCAACGATTGGACTACCGGCTTTTTCTACTATGATATGCTAGCGAATAATCTGCGTACCGGTAAAATTACCTTTGGTAATCTCAATGACACACCATTTTATGCCTCTATCGGTAAATCGTATAGCTATTTTGGTAACTGGAGCGGTCCAAATATTATCACCACCGATTTGGATGCCAGCTTATTTGAAAGCCGCAGTAATAATGCCATGCTCGGCTATACCCAAGGTGGTTTCAATGCGCAAATCGGCCTAACTTCACCGGCCAGCACAGTCAACACGCCCAACCACAACAATCATGCGGGTTTTCTCACTCAAGCACATTATACCTTTGACCTAGGCAATAATAATAGCGCCTACTTAGGTGCTGGCTATATGTCTGACCTTAATGGCACTGAAGTCTCAGCCTTAAGCCAAGCGCAAGCCGCCGATGGTCACACACGTATTCCTGCTGCTGATCTACATGCGGGGTTTAACGTCGGTCCCTTTAGCCTAAACGCAGAGTATTCAACAACCCTGGTCAAGGTCAATCGCTTTACAGATACCACTACATCATCGGCGCTAACCAATGGCAAAGTCTCTGCCCTTGAGATTGATGCATCGTATACCTTTAAAGTAAAAAACTATGCAAGCTATGTCGCCTTTGGTTATAGCCAAAGCCGTAATGCTAATAATTTAGTCAGTTATAGTGATGACAAAGGTGCTGTAAAAAATCTCACGTCAACGATTCCCAAGCGCATGTATAGTTTAGATGCTGGAATTTCTTTAGATAGTCGCACAGATGTAGGTATCGAAATTGCCCGCATGGACGCCTATAACAATACTGATGCCACAGCCCATGCCTACTTAGTTGGCCTTGATATGACAGTACATTTCTAAAAATAACACACAAATATTTACGGCAGCAATAGCTGCCTGTTCCACCTCAGAAGGAATTTACCTAAATCATGGATAGTTATATTCGCAGTTATGAAAGCAACGATGCCGAAGATTTACACCGCATACTCAGTCAAAAGTCCGTGTATACTAATACCTTCCAATTACCCAGCCCCTCGCTCGATAAAGTCATAGCAAAATATCAGCAGCGACTAAAAAGTAACAACCAATATTCCTTTGTTGCCATAGATAAGCAACTCGATCAAGTGATTGGTGAATCAACTATCTCTGTTCCTGATACACCACGTCGTAGTCATAGCGCAAGCTTTGGCCTCATCGTCGATGAAAATTACCGCGGTCAAGGCATCGGCAGCTTATTAACTTGCCATGTGATTGATTTTTGTTTTAACTGGCTCGGAAAAATCCGTATCGAGCTTGACGTCTATCAACATAATTAAAA
>LVCQ01000050.1 GCA_001644975.1 Piscirickettsiaceae bacterium NZ-RLO1 | reverse complement strand
CGCTTACGTTTTTATAAAGAGTGCAGTGTGAGCCAGGGGTTTAATATTAATCTTAATATTCATCAATGCTTTGGTTATATTAATTATTTGCGTATTGGTGAGCTAGAATTAACAGCAGATATGAATATTAGCACAGCTATTGAGGGAGAGAAATCTACACACGTCGGCGTGATTAGTGATTTGTTTTGGCAGGAGACGGCAAAGGTAAAACCGATTACGATTGATTTTCGTTTATCAGTGAGTAACCAACAAAAATTAGCTGGATATATTCAGGAAAATAATTTTAACAGTGATTTACTTGTTGAATTTGCTACTTATGATTATGATCCGAATGCTAAGGCTTTTTATTCATCGTTTAATACTGATAAAGAAACGATAGAAGGAAATTTGGAAGTCAAAGAAAAAGGAAAACTTGGTGTTTTTGTGGCAAAAGTGCCAGAAGAAGATATGCCGTCGCCAGCTAATTATTTTTCAATCTTATCAATTGTAGCGAATGCGAAAGAGCAGCACCTGATTAGTGCAAGCTCTGCTAGTATTAAAACAGTGTTGCCTTGGGGTGTGGAAATACTAATATAGAGATTAAATACTTTTTATGATTTAAGAGTTGAAATTAATTAAGTAAAGGGCCAAGGGGCCCTTTATTGATTGACTGCGTGCAGTGCTATTGTTTTAGCTTGAGCATAATTGACCTTGCCAGAGCCTAATATAGGGATATCTTTTATGTAAATGACTTCACTTGGAATAAGTAAAGAGTTAATTTGTTGCTCTCGCATGGCTTGTTTCAAAGTATCTGCAGTGAGGGGGTTATTGATTAGGCTAATGATGCGCTCACCTTTTTTAATATCCTCGATAGCAACAGCAACGCAGTGGTCATTGTCAGTGATAAATGGTTCGATAGCATCCTCAATTGCTTGTAAACTGACCATCTCACCGGCAACTTTAGCAAAACGTGAGTACCTCCCTTTGACGGTAAGAAAGCCATCTTTATCAATTAAGCCTTTATCTCCGGTCTTATACCAGCGCTTATTATTTATAGTAATAAAGCTTTCATCATTTTTTACTTTATTATTTAAATAACCTGTCATCAATTGAGGGCCTGTAATCAAGATTAAGCCCTCCTGATTCATTGGTAAGGTGTGATAAGTTTCTGGGTCGACGATATTAATCGCTGTTCCAGGCAAGGGCAGACCAACACTGCCTATTTTTTCTCCTGGTTGGACATACCAGTCTCCTGTGACCAGAATGTTTTCTAGATTGAGGGTTGCGACTGGGGACAGCTCTGTTGCTCCGTAGCCTTCGAGAATATTCTTATTAAATTTCTTTAAAAACGCATCTCGGACATTATTGGTCATACGCTCAGCTCCTGAAATGATAATCTTGAGGGGTTTAAACATTGCAGCATGGAGTTTTGGATGACGTGAATAGAGATTAAAAAATGTTGTTGTTCCACATAAAATCGTTATTTTGTGTTTAGCAATCGTTTTGCCAATTTTTAATGCATCAGTTGGGTCTGGATAACACACCATGGGAGTGCCTTCAATGATTGGCATGAATGTGGTGACGGTTAAGCCAAAGGCATGAAATAAAGGTAAGCAGCTGAGTACAGTATCCTGTTCTGTTAAATTGAGTACGCAGGATGACTGACTGGAGTTTGCCATAATATTATGGTGTGAAAGTTGGATGCCTTTAGGGATGCCTTCACTGCCACTACTAAATAAAATAAATGCGGGATCATCAGCTGTTTTTCTGCTTTTAAAAAATAAGCACTTTAATAGAATTAATGGCATAAATTTAGCAAGTAAATAATATTTAACTGTTGTAAATTTAGTGATAGTTTGCTTGACCTCTTCAAGAAAAATGAATTGGATGTATTTTTGCAAGTAATCTAAATCAAATCCTTTTTTATTTAATTTCTTTAGAAAGACTTTAGAGGTAATGATTTTCTTCATTTTTGTTGTTTGTACTGCATGAATTAATGCATTTTTCTCGGCAGTGTAATTGAGGTTGACAACTGTTTTATCTAAAGCCAAGCTGGCAAGGTTCGCGAGTATGCCTCCGATACCGGGAGGGAGTAATAAGCCAACAGCATGACTATTACTTTGTTGCAGCGGCTTTTTTAAAGCTGCTTTCATGGCTATTATTGCGCTGATTGTTTTATAGCCAGACAGGCTGACTTGCTGTTGCTCATCGGTAATAATCGTTTTTTTACCCAGTTTTTTTAAGCGTGATAGGCAGGCTTCAGGAAGAGTATTAAAGTGCTTGGATGAATCTGACCATGCTGTTGTTGAAAGTTCAGTGACTTTTTGTTTGAGTATTGCTGCTGTGGTGCACGCTGGCAAGCGTTGGCCAAAATAGCAGTAAATCGGGCGGATTATCCCTTTTTTCGAGATTTTTCGGTAGTGCTTTGTTGATAATGAACCTGAACTGCCCCATAAGCCATGTAGATAAAACGGAATAATAACAGCGCTAGAACCTTCTAATATCCGTTCAAATCCAGTGAAAAATTTGCCGAGTTGGCCATTGCGGCTTAAATGACCTTCTGGAAATAGAGCAATAACTTCGCCATTTTCAAGTGCAGAGTGAATTTCTTGAATGGCGGATTTGCTTGAAGCAGATGAGATTGGAATTAATTTCATGGTTTTAAATAACCAATTTAAATACCAGGTGTGATAAATGGTTTTATCCATAACAAAGCGAATTGGCCGAGGTGATGCAATGGCAAGGATTGCCCAGTCAATGTAGCTAATATGGTTGCCTAATAGAAGTACTCCACCTGTTGAGGGTAAATTTTTTAAACCTTGCACTTTGATTTGATAAAGTTTAGAAAACAATGCAAAAAGCACATAGCGGATAACTGTTTGAGGGAGTGCTCTTAAGGCTAAAATAGACGCAATAAATGCGATAACCCCAAGGCTTTCAAAGACCGCTATTGCATTAATATTCATCAATGTGACTGTTGCAGTAACGATGAGAAAACTCAGCATAAAAATATTTTGCATGAAATTATTTGCGGCGAGAATTTTACCAAGTTTAGAATCTTTGGCGTTAAATTGAATCAATGCATTTAAGGGTACAACGAGCATGCCACTAAAAAAGCCATATGCAAGGAAGGTGATAAGAATAGCGCTAGGGCTGGAAATATGTACCATGATAATTAAGATAGCCGATAGGGCAAAGGTAGAAATAGGAATAATACCTGTTTCAATATAGTTTTTTGAAACGCGTCCGGCATTATATGAGCCTAATATAATACCGAGTATCGCAACTGCCATGGCGATTTGAACAAATAAGGCACTGTAATGATAGGTTTTAAGATAAGCTCCATAGACAGCAATAGTGACTTGGCTTGCTCCCCAAAATAGTGACAAGCCAATAATTGAGCTAAAAATTGTTTTATTTTTAGTCACTGACTTTATATTTTCAATAAGATAATTGCCTTTAATATAACTTTTAGCACTTAAAAAAGAATCAGGGGCTGAAGCAGGGTAAGTGACTAGAAAATGAGTGCAAATTGCTTCAAATAAACTGGTTGCTACTAAAATAAATCCAAGTGGCGCAATTGCATGGACTATTTGATTGGGTTGATTAAGAGTGCTGTACCCTTTAAGAAATTGCTGAAACAGGAGGGTAAACACTAAAGAAGAAGCAAGCACTGCAACCATGGTAATTGCTTGTGCGTAACCGTTGGCCTTAGCAATTTTTTCTTTACCAAAAAACTCTTTAACATAGCCATATTTAGCGGGTGAGTTAATTGCAGATTGAATCCCTAATAATAAAGTCATGGAAAATGCTGCCCAAAATTGTCCTTGATAATAAAAGAGGGTAATTAAAAGAGTTAGAGGAACAGCAGCCCAGGCAGTAAAGCGTAAGACTTTTGCTTTGGAGAATTTATCTGCAATAAACCCTGCTGGAGTAAACATCATTAAATAAGGCAGTAAAATTAAAGCACTTAATATGGAGGAGTAAATGGTGAAATTATGAGGTGATTCAGTTCTGTAAAAAATATTTTGAATTAATATTTTGTGACCTAGATCAACAAATGTATTAAAAAATAGGATAAAAAAATAGCCAAACATTGCATGTTTTTTATTGTGGCTCATTATCTGCTCTCCTTATTTGCTGGCTTTTTGCCATGGTGTTAAATCCCATAGTTAATTAAATGATATTAACTTAATTGCTTAAGTATAATGAGTTGCCCTGATTATGTAAACAGTGATAACATAATTAAGAATGGTAAATAATGGGGAAATAAATATGGCCCGCCCTGTGGTGATGTCAGTGACTGAATATAGGAAACATATTGTTAATACAGCGAAAAATCTAGTCATTAATAAAGGTATTGGGCAATTATCCATGCGAGAGATTGCTAAAGCAGCTAGCACATCAGTGACGCAAATGTATCGTAAAGGAATCGCAGGGATAGAAGATATTATTTTCATGCTCAATGAAGCAACCTTAGATATTTTAATTGAGCGTGTCGCTCAGGTCGATTTAGAACAATATCATGGTGAGGATGGCCTGCATCAGCTTGCAGCCGTTTACTTGGAGTTTAGTCGTCCTGCCAGTGAATACTATCCATTATGGGAGTTAATGCAGCGTTTAAATACGGATCGATTAGACTCCCCAGTCAGTTATCAGCAAAAAACTGAATTACTCTTTAGCTATGGAGAAAGAGCCATTCAAAAAGCAGTGCCTGCCTTAACAGCTAGTGAATTAACTGAAGCAACGCGTATTTTATGGGCAAGTTTACATGGTATTTGTCATTTACATGCACGGGATAAATTAGTGTCAACTGGACAATCACCGATCATCGCTATGGCGGAGCGTTTAATTCAGATTTTTATTAATGGATTAAAAAATTAAATGGCTATGCTATGCCCTGATCAAAGTTTTCAAGAGCTTCAAGAGCACTAAAAACTTCTTCTTCGCAGTGGTCAAGTTGTTTTTTAAGCTGAGTTTGCTCTATGAGTAGTTGGTCAAGTTTAGCTTTGTGGCTGTTTTGATAGAGCTGGTTATCGGTTAATTTTTCTTCTATTTTTGTTAATTGAGTTTGTAATGCTTCTAAGGCTTGTTCCGTATGTTTTAGTTGGTCTACAAATGGTTTGCGCTTCGTACGTAAACTAGCCGCTTCTTTACGTGAATATTTTTTATTATTATTTTGTGCTAACGATTGATTGGGCTGAGAGGGAGGGGATAGCGTAGATGATTTAACCGTATTATTTTCTTTATTTTTTTCTGAAAATTGTTGAATATATTCATCTAAACTTCCTGAAAAGTCAGAGATTTTTCCATTATTAACAACCCAGAGTTGATCCGTACAGCTGTTGAGTAAATGTCGGTTATGTGATACTAGGATTAATGTGCCATTAAATTCTTGTAAGGCAAAATTTAAAGCATTGCACATGTCGATATCTAAGTGATTGGTCGGCTCATCTAAAATTAATAAATTGGGATTTTTCCAAATAATTTTTGCTAGAGCAAAACGTGCCTTTTCACCACCTGAAAATTGCTCTAAAGGTTCAAAAATACGCTCACCTTGAAAGTTAAAACCACCAAGAAAGTTACGAACGTATTGGTCTGTTGTTTGCCTTTTTTCTTCAGAGATTGCAGACAAATGCTCAAAAGGGCTTTGGTTGTTATTGAGTTCATCGATTTGGTGTTGAGCGAAGTAGCCAATGCTCACTTTTGCTTCAATATGAATTGAGCCTTGTTGTGGTATTAATGTTTGGCAGATGGATTTTAACAAAGTTGACTTACCCGCACCGTTGACACCAATTAGGCCAATGCGATCATGCGTTGCTAATGTTAGGGTAATACCCTGTAATTGTGTATGTTGATTGTAGCCAAGTTGCAGTTTATCCATAATAACCATGGGTGATGGGCAGCTTGGTGCTTCGCCAAAACTAAACTGAAAGGGTGAACTTACTTGAGTAACTTGAGTTTGTGCTAGTTTCTCTAAGGCTTTGACTCGACTTTGTGCTTGGCGCGCTTTTGATGCTTTGGCTTTAAAGCGGTCAATAAAGCTTTGTAAATGTTGGCGCTTGGCCATAATTTTTTTATGTGTAGCCTGCTCTAAAGTAATTTTTTCAGCACGTTGCTTCTCAAATTGGCTGTAATTTCCTAGGTAATAGTCAATACTTTCTTGGTTGATATGCAGTGTATGGCTGATGACTTTATCAAGAAAATCACGATCATGTGAAATAATAATTAACATTCCTGGGTAAAGCTGTAAATAACGCTCTAGCCAAATAATAGTATTTAAGTCAAGGTGATTGGTTGGTTCGTCCAGTAATAATAAATCTGAGGGTTTCATTAATGCTTGAGCGAGATTTAAGCGCATGCGCCAGCCGCCTGAGAAAGAGCTGACGGATTTTTGATTATCTTGGTGTGCAAAGCCGAGACCGTTCAGTAAACGGGCGGCGCGTGCGTCTGCACTGTAGCCATCGATAGCATGTAAATTTTGATGAAGTTCAGCGATTTTTAGCGCATTGTTACTATTTTCAGCTGTGCAGAGTTCTTGTTGTAATTGTCTTAGTCTGGAGTCACCATCGAGAACGTAGTCAAGTGCTGAGCAATTAAAAGCAGGGGTTTCTTGCTCAATATGGGCAATGCGCATCTTTTTAGGAAATAAGTAGTTGCCTTGATCAATGGTTAATTGATGTTGCAGGACTGCAAATAAAGAGGACTTACCAGAACCATTTTGGCCGATGAGGCCGACTTTGGCCTTATAGGGAAGGGTGAAACTGGCGTTTTCAAATAATACACGTGGGCCGCGGCGAACCGTCACTTGATCGAATTGAATCATGGAAATTGTATGCTCTTTATCCTGCTATTAGACCTTGTTATTGTACATGGTCCATGCCAAGATGACAGCCTAAAGTATGAGTGAGCTTCCGGACTATCGGTCATTGATTGAAAATATTGAAAATAAGGAGAGAAAATGACGCTATATGAATATAAGTATTGCCCGTATTGTATCCGTGTACGTTTAGCTTTGGGGCTTAAAAATATTCCCTATGAGGCTGTTGCTGTTGATTATGCAGACAGTGAGCTACCAACGCGTTTGATTGGTAAAAAAATGTTGCCGGTATTGGAAACGGTTGCCGGTGATTATTTGGGAGAAAGCCTGGATATTATTAAATATCTTGATGAAAATCATGCTGGCCCTGCGATTATTGCTTCAGCGCGCCAAGCTGAAATTGAAACTATTTTAACTGAATCACGTCGTGCCGTGTATGGGTTATTAGCACCCCGTTGGTTAAGTGCAGGTTTTAAAGAATTAGAAAGTCAGGCTGCACAGGATTACTTGCGTCATAAATTCGAGTCGTCTTTAGAGTGTACTTTAGAAGAAAGTCTGGCAAAAACAGCAGAGTATTTTGAAATATTAAAGCCAGTATTTGCTAAGCTTGAAGAGTTATTAACTCACACTGAGACGGTCGATGGTGTTATTTCTTATGCAGATATTGTCTTAGTTCCGCCATTAGTGAATCTGACACTGGTAAAAGAGATACCCTTGCCAGAAAAACTGAAGCAATACCTCGCACATTGGGCTGAGCAGACAGGGGTTGATCTTTATTATAATCAAGCACTGTAATAGATAGATACATACACTAGTAAGCTTTAAGCTTAATTAGGTCGTTAATCGTACATTAAATTTGTAGTTAAGGCAGGTGAGTGATCACCTGTTTTTTATTTAAGGTTTTAGGATTGAGTTTCATGATAGGTACACCATTTTCAAAAACGGCAAAACGTGTGATGTTGCTTGGCGGTGGGGAGCTTGGCAAAGAGGTTGTGATTGAATTACAGCGCTTGGGTATTGAGGTTATTGTGGTTGATCGTTATGAGCATGCGCCAGCGATGCAAGTTGCCGATCGTTGTCATGTGATAGCAATGACTGATGCATTATTGTTGCGTCAGTTAATTGCCGAGGAAAATCCACATATTATCGTGCCTGAGGTTGAGGCGATTGCCACTGAGGTCTTGCTGGAGGTTGAAGCTGCAGGGGTGCAGGTGGTGCCTAGTGCTAAAGCCGCACATATGACTATGAATCGAGCTGCGATTCGACAACTTGCAGCAGAAACACTCGCACTGCCAACGTCACCTTTTAAAGTCGTTGAAACGTGGCAGCAATGTCAGTCTGCGATAGCGGCGATAGGTTATCCTTGTGTGTTAAAACCGATTATGAGTTCATCCGGGAAAGGTCAAAGCATTGTACGCAATGCCAATGAGTTAAAGCTAGCTTGGCAATATGCGTTGTCAGGAGGTAGGACTGAAACTGATGTGGTCATTATTGAAGGTTTTATCGATTTTGACTTTGAAATTACCTTGTTAACAGTGAGTCATCGTGATGGGGTATCATTTTGTCCAGCCATTGGTCATCGCCAATGCGAGGGAGATTACCGTGAGTCTTGGCAACCACAGCCCTTAACTCAGGAGGTTCAGAATAAGGCGGAGCGGCTGGCAGAGCAAATTGTGGCTGAACTTGGTGGTTATGGAGTCTTTGGTGTTGAATTATTTGTTAAAGGGACAGAGGTTTACTTTAATGAGGTTTCACCACGGCCACATGATACCGGTATGGTGACGTTGATTTCACAAAACCTGTCTGAGTTTGCCTTGCATGTCCGTGCGTTATTAGGCTTACCAGTGCCAGAGATTACGGTAAAGCAACCTGCAGCATCCGCCGCTTTGTTGGTAGAAGGTGAATCTTGCCAGGTCGCTTTTCATCAGGTGGATCAGGCCTTAAGAGTGCCAGAGAGTGACTTAAAGCTATTTGGTAAACCAAAGGTTATTGGGCAGCGACGGATGGGGGTGGCGTTGGCGAGAGGTGAGAGCATTCAAGAGGCCTGTGAGCGAGCTTGTTTGGTTAGGGACACGGTTCAGGCCATGCTTGAGTAAATTCAAGAAATTGTCTGATTGTTAATAAAATTAAGGTGAATTTATTTGAACTTCGCTGTTTTTTGGGCGCCTATATAGTTTAGGAGTACTGAGCGTGACGAGCTCTGTAGCCATTGGCGAAGATGACGCTTTTACTAAAGCGCCTGCACTGTTTAGCGGTGAGCTTAACGTGTGGCTTTCCCCGGGTGTGTGTTCAGCACGCCCGGGTTCTTAGTGTTTTATAATATTTTTTATTTTCTATAATCTAGTTTTTCTTTAGAGAACAGTTGGTTAATAGTGGTCGGCTGTGGTTAGTGAGTTTGCGACTCGATTTGCTGTTAAACTCCGGCTAAAGTTAAAAAGGTAATGAGTGAGATTCAAGGAAGAAGATGAAATTACTGCGTCTTGCTATCATGGCGTTGGGGTTTACTTTCTTTAATGTAACAGGCGTTCATGTGTTTGCTTTGTCCATCGGCCAGCTTTCGGTGTTTTCTGAGCCAGAGCAACCATTACGTGCGGTGCTGGCAATTAACCAATTGGGTGCAACGTCTTATCAGCAGATCAAGGTAGCTATGCCATCACCAATTAAGCTAAGGAAATTGGGATTGCTACCTAACCAAATAGCATCCTTAAATTTTAATGTGTTTGCTGGACGCAAAGGATCGGCTTTAGTTTATATTCGCAGTGCGCGGCCATTATCTGACGTATCAGCAATTGCCTTAGATATTCGCTGGCCTCATGGACAGAAAACAGAAGGTTTTTTGCTGAATTTAGAAAAAACACAGCAATACTATCCAAAACTGTATCAATCTTACAAAAATCTGACCCTAACACAGGGTGCCGGTCGCTTAGAGGGGAAACTGTATGGGCCGATTCGTCCCTATGATACCTTATGGAAAGTTGCTGAGCGTGTGCGCCCAAGTAAAAGTGTAAGCGTGCAACAAACAATGCTTGCGTTACTTGAGCAAAACCCTCGAGCATTTATTGCTGGAGATATGAATCAAATGCAGCAAGGCCAAGTGCTTTTAATACCACCTAAACAAATTATTGCAACAATTCCTAAACGCAGCGCCCGCCTTGTGGTACAGCAGCAAATTAAAGTTTGGCAGCAGGGTAAGCGTTTATCTGGGCCAAAGCCTGCGGATCAAGTGGTTCATCTTGTCCCGGGGGATTTGCCTTTGATCGATAGCGATAATCATTGGCAGATTATCCAGCACTTAGTTTTGCAGATACAGAATTTACAAAGCGCATTGGCTAATATTCAGCAAGGTAATGAGAAATTGCACAAACAGCTGGTGAGTTTTGAGACCCAAATGGGCCATTTAGTTTTGGCTGTCGAGCGACAAAGTCATTATCGACATGCGAAACCGCAGTTTAGTGTGGAGGAATCATCCGCGAACCCTCTTGTGGCTTCTCCTGTTGCGACTTCTGATAATATGACTAACTTTACTGCGCCATCATCATTAAAAACAGTAGTTCATTCAGTGGCGAGTGACTATAGGCAGTCGCTACCGAGGGAAATAGCCTCAGCGCAGAAGCCGTTATGGTTACAGGCGCTCGATAGCATGACTTATTGGGGAACGGCTGTTGTTGTGTTGTTGTTTTTAGGGTTGTTTTGGTTAGCTTGGCGGTTGCGCCGTGAACATGTGCGTCGCTTAGAAGATCAAGCGGTACTTCGGGCGACCATTGAGCGTATGCAGCATACAGGACGTTAGAAAGGTAGCGTATAGGTCTTAAACGGGATAGAATCGTCAGCTAATTTATTATTTTAGATTATTTATTTAGATATTAATTTTAGGTGATGATGAGAATAGCAGCCAGTTTGGCCTATGAAGGGGGGGGCATATTGCGGCTGGCAGCAGCAGTCGCATTCTCCTTCGATTCAAGAGCATGTTGAGCGCGCGTTAAGCCAAGTAGCTAACCACAGGGTGCAGACCGTCTGTGCAGGTCGGACGGATACCGGGGTACATGCCAGCCACCAGATCATTCACTTTGATACCGATGCAATTAGGCCGCTGCATGCTTGGGTGAAGGGGACGAACAGTTATTTGCCTAAGGATATTAATTTAAATTGGGCTGTGTCTGTAAGTGATGATTTTCATGCACGCTTTTCTGCCTTATCGCGTCGTTATCGTTATATGATTTACAATGGGCCGGTGCGTTTGGGGCTGTGGCAGCGGCAAATGACGTATTGTCGCTATTCTTTAGATGAAAATGCGATGCAAGAGGCGGCTCAGTTTTGGCTTGGGGAGCATGACTTTTCTTCATTTAGAGCCAGCGGCTGCCAATCGAATACACCAATGCGTCGTATTGATGAATTTACCGTGCAGCGACAAGGGAATATGGTACTCTTTGATGTAGAGGCGAATGCATTTTTACATCATATGATTCGTAACTTTGCTGGTGTATTAATGGCAATTGGTAGCGGCAATAAAGCGCCGGTTTGGGCAAAAGAAGTGTTGAATTCATGTGATCGACGCCAAGCTGGAGTAACTGCACCGGCCAGTGGCTTATATTTTATTAATGTAACTTACCCTGATGTGTTTGAATTACCCGCAGCACGTATTGAGCCGTTGATTTTAATTTGATCTTAATAAGGCTTTTGCTGTTCGCCATGAGGCTGATATAATAGGCAGCTTATCATTGCAATGCATGTTATGCTTGCAACAAACAATTTAGAGATCATGATATGAGTTGGCTGGAAAAACTGTTACCTTCGGCAGCGCGAACAGAGTCTGCAAGTAACAAAAAAGGGGTTCCTGAAGGGGTCTGGCAAAAGTGCAAGTCCTGTGAGGTTGTTCTGTACCTTCCTGAACTTAATAAAAATTTAGATGTGTGTCCGCAGTGTGACCACCATCATCGTATCAGTGCGCGTCGTCGCCTGGATATTTTTCTAGATGCTAAAGGTCGCGAAGAAATTGGTGCGGATGTAGTGCCTGCGGATCGTTTAAAGTTTAAAGATGTGCAGCGTTATAAAGATCGTTTAACAAGCGCTGAGAAAAAAACCCAAGAAACTGATGCTCTGGTGGTGATGTCTGGCACTTTAGAAGCTATGCCTATTGTTGCAGCGGCAATGGAGTTTGGTTTTATGGGGGGCTCGATGGGGTCGGTGATGGGAGAGCGTTTTGTTCAAGGTGTGAACAAAGCGTTAGCAATACGTGCACCTTTTGTCTGTTTTAGCTCCAGTGGTGGTGCGCGCATGCAAGAGTCGTTGTTCTCTTTAATGCAAATGGCAAAAACCAGCTCAGCGTTAACCCGGTTAGCGAATGAAGGCTTACCGTTTATTTCTGTACTTGCTGACCCGACGACAGGTGGGGTGTCAGCCAGTTTTGCAATGCTTGGGGATGTTAATATTGCTGAGCCAAATGCGTTAATTTGTTTTGCTGGTCCTCGAGTGATTGAACAGACGGTGCGTGAAAAATTACCCGAAGGCTTCCAGCGTAGTGAGTTTTTGCAAGAGCATGGCGTGGTGGATATGATTATCAATCGATTACAAATGCGTGAACAGCTTGCATCGTTACTGCGTAAATTGATGGGTTTATCTGCTGAGAATTTGAGTTAAGGTAAATGCAGTTTGCTTGTTTGATTTAGTTGCCTATTTTAATTACTTATTTTTTATTCAACTTAAAAAGTTATAAATTAGATAATATCTTAGATAACGTAGTAAAAATTAAGAAAAATTAGGCATTATGTATCTATTGAAGAGGCTGCGGCTAAAAAGGTGATAAGAATGAATGGAGTGAAGGCATAACAATGGAGCAACGGACATTATCAGCGTGGCTAAGTTGGGCCGAGCAGCAGCATACTGATGAGATGTGTTTTGGTTTAGAGCGTGTAAAAACCGTTGCGAGCTATTTAGATTTGTTAGCTGTTGAGCCTATTGTTATTACTGTTGGAGGAACCAATGGCAAGGGGTCCTGTGTTGCTTTTTTAGAACAGATTTATACTGCGGCTGGCTTTCAGGTTGGTAGCTTTACCTCGCCGCACTTTTTACATTATAATGAACGGATTCGTTTACATGGTGAAGAGGTAAGCGATGAGCAGTTGTGCCAGGCGTTTGCAACAATTGCACAGGCCATCACTGCGACAAATACGGCTTTAACCTTTTTTGAAGTTAACTTGTTAAATGCGCTATGGGTTTTTAAGCAGCACGCTCTGGATGTGATTTTACTTGAAGTGGGTTTAGGTGGTCGTTTAGATGCGGTTAATATTATTGATGCAGATTTAGCTTTAATTAGTAGTATTGCGCTCGATCATGAAGCCTGGCTCGGCGCTGATCGTGAATCGATTGCGAAAGAAAAAGCCGGTATCTTGCGCGCGCAAGGTCTTGCCGTGTGTGGTGATGATCAGCCCCCCTATAGCTTGATTGATTATGCGCGTGAACTTGGGGCGTCTTTATTCTTGCAAGGGAATGATTTTGGCTTTGAAATTCATGGCGATAGTTGGGGTTGGTGGAATGCTGAAACAGAATTACATGAGTTGCCGATGTCAAAGCTTGCTTTGGATAATGCGTCATCAGTATTGCAGGTGGTGAGTGTATTGCAAGATAGATTGCCGGTGAAGCGTGATGCGATTGCGCATGGTTTAAAGCATGCCAAGCTGACAGGACGCTTTCAGGTGATTCACAATGGCACGTTGCTAACGATTTTAGATGTTGCACATAATCCTGCGGCGGCGAAATATTTGGCAACTCAGTTGAGCAAAGAGACTTGCAGTGGCAAAACCTGGGGGTTATTTGCGATTATGGCTGATAAGGATATTACTGGGGTTGTTCAGCAGCTATTTCGCAGCATTGATCAGTGGGTAGTTGCTGATCTTAATATTGCTCGAGCAGCGCCGGCAGCTGCAGTTCAAGAGACGCTTTATCAGCAAGGCTGTCGTGTTGAAAATCAATGCTTTACTGATGTTGGTGACGCTTATGATGCGATACTTGCACAGGCTCAACCCGAGGATCGCGTGTTGGTTTTTGGCTCTTTTTTTACCGTAGCAGATTGGCTAAGTTACGCTGCACTGTAATATTATTTTTGCACTGATTTTTCTGATGTTTTCAGGTATGATGTGTCTTCTTATGCAGATGAAGGTATAGGTTATGTCCTTAAATTGGGTTGATATCGTATTATTAGCCATCGTTGGGATTTCGACAGTATTAAGTTTAGCTCGTGGTTTTGTCAGAGAGCTATTATCCTTGCTGGTTTGGGCTGGTGCATTTTTTGGGGCTATGCGTTATGCTCCGCAATTTGCTGACCGCTTCCATTATTTTTCTAAGCTGCCTTCAGTTCAATATGCGATCAGTTATATTTGTATATTTTTAGCTATTTTATTATTGGGTATGTTGATTGCGGCTATATTAGTTCGTCTTGTGCAAAAAAGTGAGTTGGATTTAACCGATCGCTTGTTAGGCGTTATTTTTGGTGCAGCCCGTGGTCTATTACTGGTTATGCTGATCGTTTTTGCTGTCAATGCGACAGACTTTGCAAAACAAAGTGACTGGCTAGGTGCCAGATTGGTGCCCTATCTAACACAGGCAGTGCAGTGGACTCGCGCGCATATTCCTAAAGAATTACTTTCGCTCTCTGAATCTGAACCCAAAGAAGACGATGCTTCTGCGGTTAAAAATTAATGAAATCGAGGTAGATTATCCATGTGCGGTATTGTTGGATTAGTTGGTCATTATCCTGTAGGACAGGCGCTCTTAGATGGTTTGACGATGTTACAACATCGCGGTCAAGATGCTGCCGGCATTTTAACAGCATCACATAGTAAGTTCTATTTACGCAAATCAAATGGCTTAGTTCGTGATGTATTTAATCAACGGCAAATGACGCGATTAGAGGGGCAGCTTGGCATTGGTCATGTGCGTTACCCAACCGCAGGGTCTTCAGATCAGGCAGAAGCTCAGCCTTTTTATGTTAATTCACCCTATGGTATTGCGCTTGCTCATAATGGTAATCTTACTAATGCAAAAAAGCTAAAAGAAGAGCTCTTTCGCACGGATCGCCGTCATGTTAATACCGGTTCAGATTCCGAAGTGTTGCTTAATGTATTAGCCCATGAGATGCAAGGGATTGGCAAGCTGAAACTATCGGCTGATGATATTTTTTACGCCGTAGAGCGGATTTATGATCGCTGCAAAGGGGGATTTTCTGCGTTAGCTGTGATTAATGGTCATGGTTTGTTGGCGTTTCGAGATCCGAATGGCATTCGACCATTAGTGTATGGAACTCGTCAGACGGCAAAAGGCACAGAACATATGTTCGCTTCAGAGAATGTCGCATTGGATATGCTTGGTTTTGAATTGCAAGGTGATGTTGCGCCTGGTGAAGCAGTTTATATTAGTGAGTCTGGCGATGTTCATCGTCGTGTTTGTACGGATAATGCCTGTTATACCCCGTGTATTTTTGAATATGTGTACTTAGCACGCCCAGATTCGGTAATGAATGGCATTTCTATTTATCAAGCGCGGATTAATATGGGAGAGCACTTAGCTAAGCGTGTGAGTGAGTTGTGTGACTTAGATCAGATTGATGCGGTGATTCCGGTGCCAGATAGTAGCCGGACGTCAGCGTTTACGTTATCACAGGTGTTAGGCTTGCCGTATCGGGAAGGCTTTGTAAAAAACCATTATGTTGGTCGTACGTTTATTATGCCAGATCAGGCGCTGCGTCGGCATTCAGTGCGTCGTAAGTTGAATACTATTAACACTGAATTCGCTGGTAAAAATGTATTATTAGTGGATGATTCAATTGTTCGGGGCACGACCTCGTGTGAAATTATTCAAATGGCCAGAGAAGCGGGTGCTAAAAAAGTGTTTTTTGCTTCAGCAGCACCTGAGGTGATGTATCCGAATGTCTATGGTATTGATATGCCGGTTGCCTCTGAGTTAGTTGCTCATGGTAAAACGCTGGAGGAAATTAAAGAAGTCCTAGGGGCGGATCAGTTAATTTTTCAAACACTTCAGGCTTTAAATCAAGCGGTTGCGGCGTGTAATGAGCAAATTAGTGCATTTGATAATTCTGTCTTTGATGGTAAATATGTGACGCAAGACATTGACAGCGAATACTTGGCGATGCTTGAACAGGAGCGGACAAGTGCTAAAAAAATAATGAACCTGATGTAGAAACAGTCAATCTGCAAGGTTATTTATAGGCTATAAGTTAAGTGGTAAATACTGTAAGTTATTATACTAAAGAGTTAGCCAGTGCTGAAGATGCTTGTGCGTTTTTAGGCTGTAAAACACCTGAGTTATGGTTAGAATGCGCTTTATCTCATCAAGATACTTTACTGATTGATCATGCGCAGTGTGAAAAAAAAGCGGCGGCGACGGCTTTATCGATGATTAACCGTTATAGCGATCATACTGATATGGTAATGCGCATGTCTAAGCTTGCTCGTGAGGAGCTTCGACATTTTGAGCAAGTATTAGTGATTATGAAAAAGCGTGGCATTCAATATAGTACGCTTTCGGCCTCGCGTTATGTTGAGGGTTTGCGTCAGCATATTCGTGCTGGGCGTGTTGAGTGCTTGGTTGATACTTTAATTATTGGCGCCTTTATTGAGGCACGTTCGTGTGAGCGTTTTGCTGCATTAGTTCCTTTATTGGACACAGAGCTCGCAAAATTTTATCAAGGTTTGCTAGCGTCTGAAGCACGGCATTTTTTAATGTATTTGCACTTTGCTAAAAAGATTGCTGATGAAAGTATTGATAAGCATGTTGAACGTTTTCGTAAAGTTGAGTGTAATTTAATTGAAACCGGCGATGAGCAGTTTCGTTTTCACAGTGGTGTGCCTCGTTTTTTTACTCAAGCAAATTCTTTGCAACAATAACAATTAGATTAATAAATTATTTGCTAGCTTAATTGTAAAACACTGTGATATTTTGGTGGAACAATTTTAGAAGGTCAAGCGAGGAGTGCTTATGCAATTGCGGTTATTTATTATTAGTCTGTTTGTTAATCTATGGGTCATTACCTTCCATGTTAGCTTTGCTAGTTCCCCTGCTATTCAAGAGAGTTCTGAGCGTTTTCATCCTGTTTGGGCAGCACAGGGAATGGTGGCAAGTCAGGAAGCTTTAGCGACTAAAGTTGGGCGTGATATCCTGGCCCAAGGTGGTAATGCTGTTGATGCAGCCGTAGCTGTGGGTTTTGCTCTAGCGGTGACGTTGCCACGTGCTGGTAATTTAGGTGGCGGCGGTTTTATGTTGGTTTGGCTGAATAAAGAGCATAAGGCGCTTGCAATTAATTATCGAGAAAAAGCGCCACTTGCTGCCAGTGCGAATATGTATTTAGATAAAGAAGGCAATGTCGATCGGCATAAAATCACCCAAACTTATTTAGCTGCAGGTGTGCCAGGAACCGTCGCTGGTTTAATATATGCGTTAAAAAAATATGGTACGATGCCGCTTAAGCAAGTGATGGCACCTGCGATTGCACTTGCTCGTCAGGGTATTCGAGTAACCCCTGATTTAGCAGGATCTCTCATTCAGGCAAAAGCTAGATTAGAAAAATCACCGGAAGCTCAAGAAATCTTCTTTAAGAAAAATAACAAAAATTATCAAGCGGGCGATCTGTTAGTTCAAAGCGATTTGGCAAATAGTCTTTCATTAATTGCTCAACAAGGAGAAAGGGCATTTTATCAAGGAAAAATTGCTAAAAAAATTGTTGCGGCAATGAAAACGCATGGTGGGTTAATTACACTTGCCGATTTAAAAAAATATCAAGTACAAGAGC
The DNA here is from genome assembly GCA_001644975.1 of Piscirickettsiaceae bacterium NZ-RLO1. Lineage (GTDB taxonomy): Bacteria > Pseudomonadota > Gammaproteobacteria > Piscirickettsiales > Piscirickettsiaceae > Piscirickettsia. The sequence continues at coordinate 1,499 of LVCQ01000050.1, read as the reverse complement.
TAGAGCCGATCGTTGGTCACTATAATGGCTATACGGTTTATTCTATGCCACCGCCAAGCTCTGGTGGAGTGACGCTGGTTGAATTACTCAATATTTTATCTGGTTTTCCATTAAAAGACTTAGGTCTTAATAGTGCTCAGAGTATTCATCTGATGGTTGAAGCGATGAATTTAGTATATCGTGATCGTAATCATTATTTGGGTGATCCAAATTTTGTTAAAATGCCATTAAAGCGTTTAGCCTCTATGGAGTATGCGGATCAATTACGTCAGCAAATTCAATGGAGTTATCACACACCATCGTCAAAAATTTCAGCAAAGAAATTTGATGATCCTGAAAGTTATCAGACGACGCATTACTCTATTATTGATAAAGACGGCAATATGGTTGCAAATACTTATACTTTGAATTATTCCTATGGTAATGGTCATGTTGTCCCTGGAACGGGTATATTACTAAATAATGAAATGGATGACTTTACTGCTAAGCCTGGAGTGCCGAATGGCTTCGGTTTGGTTCAAGGCGAAGCGAATGCAGTTGCGCCGGAGAAAAGACCATTAAGTTCAATGACGCCAACCCTAGTGCTAAGCCCGCAAGGCCAGCCATTATTAGCAACAGGCTCTCCAGGGGGTAGTCGCATTATTACCACCGTCTTGCAAGTTTTACTGAATCGTTTTACTTATGGATTAAATATTGCGAGCAGTGTGGCTGCACCAAGGATTCATAGCCAGTTATGGCCGGATGTGATTTTATATGAACAGGGAGTTAATTTAGATACTTTGCTTAAATTACAGGAAATGGGTCATAAACTTCAATCTGTTGATGCGATGGGTTCTGCACAAACGGTGGAAAAGAGTCAGATTCACGGTGATTATGGTGTTGCAGACCTGCGTCGCTCTGGCGCATTGGCGGCAGGTCCGAGTGAGATAGTTTCGAAAAAAGAAGTTTAGTTATTGCTCTAGAACTTTTAAATATACATATACGTTAGGCAGGTTTATTCCTGCCTTTTGTTTAAGGGAAGGTTACCCCTTCTTCACAATTTGTTGACAATAATTCTAATTATTTCTTTACAAATCACTATTATTACGATAATGAGATGTTGATTAAAGCAAATAATCAAATTGCGAAAGAATATACTGATTGCTGGAAACCCCATGAAGAGTAATAAAGAATTAAGATGGTAGATATATTATATTTTCTGTGTTTAAAACATAAATCTTTTATAAATATCTCTTGTTTTTATGTGATAAGATGCTGCAGAAATAAAATTATAGGGAATCACAATAATGGACAATCAAGCGCCAAGCCTTAAACAGCATATCCAAGCATTACATCAAGTTAGTAGAATTGAATGGTGTCCAGCAGATAAGCCAGGTTCAAAGGCTAAAGTTTGCCTTGTATTTAATACTGACCTTACAGACCATATCGTTAAAACAGATGAAAAATCGATGTGGCCAACTAAGACACACTTTATTACTCCTAAAGTACATGCGGAAGAC
>LVCQ01000049.1 GCA_001644975.1 Piscirickettsiaceae bacterium NZ-RLO1 | reverse complement strand
ATTATAGTTGCTCTTTTTTGCCTTCAGTCAAATACAGCACACGGCCATCTTTTTGTAATACCCGACATTTTTCAAGATAATAAAGATTCGCCCGCTTGGAATGTAAAATCGATTTTAATCCTGTTAATTGATCCATTGATACCGATTAATCCTCATAAAGAAGCGCACTCACTCGAAACTAAATAATTAGATATTTAAAGTTAGCGAAGAGCTAAAATAAATGACTAATATGACAAAGATATAATCTAGAATCAATAAAGCTTATTTGTGCTATTTTATGTTTTAATCCAGCGTTTTTAGAAACGCTCATAAGTTCACTTAAATTAATCTCAATAATTTAGGTTCATAATCACCGGGCAACCTTACAAATCTTCTATCACTGTTTTTTTCGCTTGAATCATCTTACCATCAACAGATAAACCTAAGGCTTTTTGCAAGGCTAACATCAAATGATATTCACGACGAGCTAATAATTTTTGCTGGCTATTTACGCCTTTTTGGCGAATCTTTTTCTGCCATGATTCATAATAAAACTGAATCGCATTCATTAGTGCAGGCGGCTGCTTTAACTGCATACCCATTTGGGCAGCAACTTCACCATAGTTTTGATTAAATCCAGGCTGCAATAAACTCATTAAGTCAATTGCAGAAATTAATTTCGCTGTAAATAACTTCTCACCAAATCGCACCATTGCTTTTGGTGTAATGGTGCGCAAATCCAAACTTTGACCCAACTTACGAATATGCATGGCCTGTTTTTTAGAAAATTGCACATCTACAGTAATTTCATGCACAAAAGGTTTCATGTTATCTGTTTTACTCATTATAATCCTTAAAATATCCCTTAAATTAACTTAAATACTTAACTTTAAAATCAGCAAAAACAGTGCCAACAAGTGAACAAAATAATAATGTTCTAGAAACCAAGTAATAAAAATAAATTTCTACTATTCTTAGAGTTATAACGAATTATAAATTAAGAATTTAGTAATCAATGCAGTTACTTAATCGCCCACTAGTCAAATGGTTACTCAAGGAGGAGCCCCCTCCTTCAACCCCTTTGTGCGATTATGAAAGAATTTGCTATGAAATCAGACCCTGTGATGTTTTATTAGTAGAAGGGCGTAGTCGACTCAGCGATGTCATTCAGGTCATTACTCGCAGCCCCTGGTCACACTCGGCGCTGTATATAGGCCGCTATCAAGATATTGAAAACCCTCATATTCGCCAATTTATTGAAGATAATTACGATGGTTCCCCTCAAGATCAACTGGTGATAGAAGGTTACCTTGGTCAAGGCACAGTGATTAATCTTTTGGATGATTATAAATATTCTCATATCAGAATTTGCCGCCCCCGCGGACTATCACGCAAAGATGTTCAACAGGTCATTGCCTATGCTGCCAGCAAAGTCGGCAGTGCTTATAATGTCAGGCAAATTTTTGACTTGTTCCGATTACTACTGCCATGGACTATTTTGCCACGCAGTTGGCGCTCCTCGCTCTTTCATCATAACTTAGGAGATCCAACACGCACCGTCTGCTCAACCATGATCGCAGAAGCTTTTAACGTCGTTGATTTTCCGATTTTACCTGATTTACACACCTCAGAAGACGGCAAGATGGCGTTACATATACGTAATCCACGTTTATTTACACCCAGAGATTTTGATTACTCACCCTACTTTGAAATTATCAAATACCCCTTTATCAGTATTGATGATCACATGCCCGCCTATAGAAACCTGCCTTGGCAGAAAGGTCGCCCTCAAGATTTACCCACAGAAAAATAATGCTGATAACTTAAAATGCCTTAATTAATATCCATCATTCTGCATCGACCACCTACTCAAAATATTTACTCAAAATAAAAGTTCGTAAAACACGCTGCCATCAGTGACGAGACGAGGCGAATATGGCATGAGATGACATGAAGTAAGAAAAAAAGAGAATAATTTTAGAGAATATTTAAAGAAGAGAGAGAAAGTCAAAGTGAAGCAAAAAGCAGAAGATCGAAAATTACATATTGATAATTAATGTTTTTAAAAATCATATAGAATATCTGAGTGTCTTGGGAAAAAGGAAGGTTTTATTGACATCTTGCTCATGATCATTACAATATTCGCTCTATGTGCAACCTATCGGTGAATGTAAAGTTAAGGTCTGGATCATTTCTCACCCCATTAGGTCGCCATGACCAAATCTAACTCGGGTACTTTAAGGGCCTGTCCTTGGATTCACAACAAGCACTTCTTAAGTTAAGTGAAATAAAAACATAATGAAAATAAAACGGTAGGATCACAGATGTCATCAACCATAGGTTTCGACAAATTAGGTATTAACGACGATATTTTAAACTCGATTAGTGAATTAGGCTATGAGACCCCTTCGCCTATTCAAGAGCAAAGTATACCTGTATTACTCAACCAACAAGATATACTCGCACAAGCGCAAACAGGAACGGGCAAAACCGCCGCTTTCGCATTGCCTATATTAACTCAATTATCCTTAAAACATAATCAGCCTCAAGCACTAGTTTTAGCACCCACACGCGAGCTTGCAATTCAGATTGCTGAAGCCTTTCAACGCTATGCTAAATACTTGCCTGGCTTTCATGTATTACCAATCTATGGTGGTCAAGAATTTCGTAGCCAATTACGCGCCCTAAAACGCGGCGTGCATATTGTTGTTGGCACCCCAGGACGTATTATGGATCATATGCGCCGTGAAACCCTACCTTTAGAGAGCCTCAAAACCGTAGTTCTTGATGAAGCGGATGAGATGCTCAAGATGGGCTTTATCGATGATGTTAAGTGGATTTTGCAACAAATCCCAACGGAACACCAAACGGCGCTATTTTCAGCGACCTTACCCCCATCGATTAAAGGCATCGCTAATCAGCATCTCGTTGAGCCAGTACACATCCAAATTAAACCCACCACCAATACAGTCAGCACAATTGAACAAAGCTATATGATTACCTCTAAGCATCATAAGCTTGAGGCATTAACACGTTACTTAGAACTAGAAGAATTCGATGCAGTCATTGTTTTCGCGCGAACCAAGATCGCAACAACTGAGCTTGCTGAACGTTTAGAGGCCCGTGGTTACTCAGCCGCTGCAATGAATGGTGATATGAACCAAGCCTCACGTGAACAGGTGATAAAGCGCATTAAAAATGGCGCAATTGATATTGTCATTGCTACCGATGTTGCCGCACGTGGCATTGATGTCAATCGGATCACTCACGTGGTGAACTTTGATATCCCGCATGACCCAGAGTCCTACGTTCATCGTATTGGCCGCACTGGCCGTGCCGGACGTGATGGTAAAGCACTACTGTTTGTCTCACCACGCGAGCGCCGCTTACTTAAAGATTTAGAACGCGTCACCCGTCAACCGATTAAAGCAATCACCCCACCGACGGCCAATGAGATCACTGAAAAGCGTGAAGAAAGCTTTAAAAAACAAATAATTAGCACTATCAATGAGATCACTGATTTAGATTACTACCGTAACCTCATTGAAAGCCTACTGCCACTTAGCGAAAAAAGTGAGCTTGATATTGCTGCGGCCCTTGCATATATGGCACAAAAACAAAAGCCATTGCAAATACAAAAAGAAGATCCTAAAGCCCTAAGCTTCGAGTCACCCCATGATCGCGGAGGACGCCATGAGCCTAGCCAACGTGAACGCCGTACTCGTCAAGCAATCCAGACAGTTGAACACGGCATGTCACGTTGCCGCCTAGAGGTGGGTCACCGTCATCGTGTTCAGCCCAGCGATATCGTCGGCGTCCTCGCCAATGAAGGCAATATTACTCATAAAGCCATCGGCCGTATCCATATCTTCGATGATTACAGCTTAGTGGACCTAACAAGTAAAGTGACCAACCAAGTGATTGACCTAACGCATCAATGCCGAGTCAAAGGTCACCCGATTAAAATCAAACCAGCAACAGATAAAGATAACCAAGAAGGCCAGAGTAATAGTCATGGTCGCCGTAGTCACTCCCGTGACCGTGATGGTGGTTTTAAACGCCGTCGCTCAAATTCAAGCCATAACGGCCAGAGTCAGTCGCAGAGTCGAGCAAGAAAAAAAACATCCTAATCTGAGCACTTCTCTCAATTCTCAGTGGTTGCTTTTAGCAATTAATAATAAAAAAGGCCCTTAGTTTTAGGGCCTTAAATTTTCAAATTTAACTTTAAAGTGCTTCAGCTTTAATACTATTAGCCTGCGTTTCTTCTGTTGCTAAATATTTATCTACTGTTAGCGCACTTGCCATCACTCCATTCACATTAGTTGCAGTTCGTCCCATATCAACAATTGGGTCAACGCCTTGAACAATCGCGATAATAGCATAAGGTAAGCCTAGCGTAGATAAAGTCACTGCTGCTGCAATCGAAGCCGTTCCTGGAATACCTGAAATCCCCAGTGAGGCAATGGCATTAATAAACATAACCATCACAATAATTTGCCAAGTCACCGGCTCATGCATAATCGTCATTGCCATCACCACCAACATCGCTGGAAATACCCCTGCACAAGCATTAAAGCCAATCGATGAGCCGATGGTCGGTGCAAATGTTGCTAAATCGGGATGAATTTTAAATTTCTGTCTGAGCGTTTCTTCTGCCACCGGCAATGTTCCAAAGCTTGAACGCGTAGTAAAAGCAACAAGCAAAGCTTTATAAGCATGTTTAAGGTAATAAGTCGGCGAGATGCCCTGTGCTGCCAAAATGGCTAAATGCAAAGCAAAAACAAGCGCCATCGCAACATAAATTGCCACAAGATAACTTAACACAGACAGCAATGAGCTCGCACCAGTGGCACTGGCAACATTTGCAATCAAAGCCAGCACACCATAAGGTGTTAAAGCCACCACAAAACGTGCAAGCTGTTTTGAAATCTCAAACGTTGACTGAATAAAACCTTCAAAAGGCTTAATATCTGCAATTTTAGACTTTTTCACGACCAACGCTGCAGCACCAATAAAAATTGAAAATAAAGCGAGTGCCGCCGCATTGCCTGATGCCATCGCTGCAATAGGGTTGGTCGGCAACATACCAAGTATCGTATCAACCACACCGGTATAGTGATGACTGGGTTGTAAATCAACCCCAGGAATCACCAGCCCGGCACCTAAATTAAACAGCATCCCTACCAACATACCAATCCCGGCAGAAATACCCGTTAATACTAATAACATCACAACAAAGCGAATAGCCGACAATCTGAAGTTTGCCGCCCCCTTGTCACTTAAGCTCAATAAGGCTGAAACCAGCGATGTAAACACTAAAGGAATAACCAACATTTTTAATAGATCAATATAGCCTTCGCCGACGAGGTGAAACACACTATTTAAGTCTGCCATTGCAAAATGGTCACTCACTAAGCTAAAGCGCGCCAATGCACCTAAGCCAACACCTGTAATCAACGCAATTAAAACCAAACCATTAAACTTCATCCCTTTACGCTGTAAGCCATAAAGAGAGAATAAAAGAACAATAAAAATAAAAATATAGATCTTACTTAACACCAACGCTGACATAACCTAGCTCCCAGCAACATTAAACTAAAAAAATTCATACAAAGCTTACTATAATATGATCAGGTATTATCTTAACAACAACGCCAAATACAGCAACTGAAATTAAACGGGTAGCGATATACACGCAATATATTCATCAATTTAGAACCTACTGTTTAAAAAGAAAAGTAAAACAAGAAAATACTAGCAAGCAGTATCACCGCAATCGATAGAATTGATTAGCAACAACGGCCAAATAAGGAAGAGTTTTGATTGTAATGAAGTCCACGTTTCATGATCGTCTAGAAACTCCCATTGAATCACACAAAAAATTAAGACTCAATCAAACTAACACACTTGTTTAGAATCAACCAGCATTGCTTAAAAAAAGTTTTAAACCATCTGAGCATTTAGCACCGCTAGTTTAAATATTTGACCTACTATCAGCAGGTTAATTTTAACCATGCGCCGAAATACAACCTACAGCGCTTAACGATATACATAGAAACAACAAATAGCAGTTAATAATCAATAAAATTCTTATTTAATAATTCAACACTGCCACACCGATTTAACCCTATGTTTATATTGACTTAAATATAATTTAATTTAGATATAACAATTTATCTTAAGATAAATTTTTATATCTCACTAGGACTAGATTTAACACTATTTATAGTATAAATTAATAATTTGTAAATGAATATTTATAAAAAATATGGTATCACAATATTACTAAACATATTAATAAAGTGCTTATAATTTTTATATTTTTCAAGGTGTTTTTCTTAAAAAATTAGGAAAACAGCCAATAAAGCAACAACAGTTACTAAGTTTTATTGACTAAAACTCGTCGATCAATTTTTAAGGGGAAAATATGCTTTTAAAGCTAACGGAAAAATTTATTAGATTAGATGAAGTTGTTGTTACCGATATCCCTTTAAACGATACAACACTCTACGGAGAAAAACCTGCCTATTACTCACCTAGTAATCCAGATAAAGAATGTTTTCCTCGTGCTAAAAGACAAATAATTTTATTATTAGATAAAATTATTTCTGAAAACCCAAACGCTTTAATTAAGCTGATCGAACTAAAAGACAATTTAATTAAATTAGAAACTACTGGCATAAATCATAACTAAATTAGCGTAACGCCGCTGCTTACAGATTTAAAACAACGCCTTGAATCTTTATACTATTATAACCGACATTTATTAAAGAATTTACAAGAGAGCCAGTTTGCTGATTTGACGTTAAATGCCTGCTATCAAGGCGCGTACTCTAATGCAATTATGTTTCTTGACCGGATTCTTGCTGGCGATGGTATAACTAACTATTTATTATCAGCAAAAAGAGAGCTTATACAGCAACACGCATTACATTATCTTTCAGAAGCCAAGAAACGTCGCCGTGATATTCACATAGTAAACAGCCTGTATAATTGCGTAGCCCCCAGCTATCATATGCGTCTTATTCCAGACACTTACGGCCCCAGCATAGGCCCTATAACTTCAAATGCTTTTAGTAACTATTTAGACAAACATATTACCGCTTCAGTTTTAATCGATGCTGTAGAAAAAATATTCGTTATCCCTAGCGAGTACAACTACCAACAAATGGAACATATTCTCCCAAAGAGTTTATTTAAACATTGGTCATATGCCTTATATAATACTGAAGGCCAAGCTCCTGATATAGCTCAAACTGGACGATTATTATTGATTGTTATTTTACAAGAATTAGGTTTCATTGAAGGTGCTATTAAAGAAATAACAGTAGATTCTGATAACTCAGAAGAAAGAAAAAAGATTTATCAAACAGATACTGGTATTTTTATTGAGGAGTGGGTTGAGGATCAAATCACTTATGAACCTAGACCGATGGTACGTGTTCTCAATAATAGCGAAGAAGATAGTAACTTAATCTTTCGTCACTATGATGAATTGAAAGATAAACTTTCCCCATCAACAAGATCAACATTACCTCTAAGCGTATTGCTGAAATTAATTCATATTCCCAACGCCACCGGCTGGGCTTTTGCTTTAGCAAATAACCATGAAAGTAAAGATAAATTGATTGCAGCACTATGCCTGGTTGTCGATCAAGGCCAGACAGGGCTAAGAGTTCTAGGGCTCCACTCCCCAGAATCAGTCAAAGCAGCTCTAGCCCTAGCCACGACTGAAGAAGATAAATCAAAGCTTGTCGCAGCACTATGTCAGATTGATAATAAAGGCTGGACCGGACTAAAATATTTGATGCATCGCTCCCCTGAATTAATCCCTATTGCCTTGGCTTTAGCCATAACTCAAGAAGATAAATCAAAGATCCTCGCAGTACTGCATCAGATTGATAATGAAGGCAGGACCGAACTAGATGATTTGATACGTCACTCCCCTGAATTAGTCCCTAGTGTCTTGACTTTAGCCATAACTCAAGAAGATAAATCAAAGATCCTCGCAGCACTGTGTCAGGTTAACCGTAACGGCTTGACCATACTGAAAGATTTGATACATCGCTCCCCTCAATTAACCCCTACTATCTTGAGTTTAGCCATAACCCAAGAAGATAAATCAAAGGTCCTCGCAATATTATGTCAAATTGACAGTAAGACCCTCTCAGGACTGAGTAGTTTAATAGTTCACTCCTCAGAATATTTCAATACAATGTTAGCTTTTGCCACGACTGAAGAAGATAAGTCAAAAATCCTAACAGCACTGTGCTATATCAATAGCCAGGGTTGGGTAGTGCTAAGATCTTTAATGATTTTCTCTCCATATTCAATCGATGCGGTTTTAGCTTTAGCCACGACTGAAGAAAATAAATCAAAGATCCTCGCAGCATTATGTCAGGTTGACCATAGTGGCAGAACAGGACTAAGAGATGCCATACGTCGCTACCCAGCGTTAACCAGTACTCTCTTAGCTTTAGCCACGACTGCAGAAAATAAATCAAAAACCCTTGCAGCATTATGTCAGGTTGACAATAATGGCGGAACAGGACTAAGAGATCTGATAGATCGCTCCCCTGAATGCATCTCTACTATCTTGAGTTTAGCCATAACCCAAGAAAATAAATCAAAAATCATCGCTGCACTGTGTCAGGACAGCGAATCAACAATCATCGCAGCATTATGTCAGGTTGGCAGTAACGGCTGGACCGGGCTAAAAACTTTAGGGCATTATTACCCTCCACAATCAATCAGTGCTGTCTTGGCTTTAGCCACAACTCAAGAAGATAAATCAATGCTTCTAGCAACACTGTGTGAGGATGATAAATCAAAATTTATAGCAGCACTGTGTCAGATTGGCAGCAACGGCAAAATAGAACTAAATACTTTGCTATGTCACACCCCAGAATTATCTAGTTTCATCTTGGCTTTAGCCACGACTGAAGAAAATAAGTCAATGCTTCTCGCAACACTGTGCCAGGCTGATAATCAGAACTTGACAGGAATACTAGAAGCTTTGGAGCGTTCCGCCACAAAATCAGCCCCCTCAGTCTTCGCTTTAGCAACTTCTGACCTTTGCAAATCTATTCTTGTTCTTTCTCAAGCAAAAGTTACTTTAAATGACTATAGTTCAGTTAGAATGAACCCTAACCTTCAAAAAGCATTAGTTGCAGCATATGGCTATTTAAATTCTGGCCGCTTTGGTTGGAATAGAACCCATGGTAATCATGGTAAAGAGCAGACCTATCAATTTATACAAAATTTGATGGCCAGAGAAAATAAAAACTTAAACGAAATTCAGGCTGAAGTGAAGCAATGGCTCAAAGGTTATGGTTTCTTTAGTTTCTCATCAAACTGCAATAGATCATCACGCGTCAGATTTGCTTATCAATCAGAATTATTTGGTCAAGCGGCCACGCCATTTTTTGAGATGAGAGATGAAGAGCGCAAAGCAACAAGGCAAGCAATACTAAACTTTTCAGTATCAGCCCCTGCACCCCCACATTAATTTACGGGCATATTAAGATCACCTATTTGCCCAGCCTAATAATTTGAAAGGCTGGGAATCTATTAAAATCTTAACCATCACATAATTTTATATCAAAAAAGATAATGTTGCGGCACACTAAATAATCAGCTATCACTTATTATTTATGTACAAACAGCTCAATAGGCTCTATTTCATCAATAGAGTCGTTAAACCAATCTATAGATTTTTGATAAAATTCATCTTCGATTTTATGTAAAAATTCAACTAAAGATAGCTGAATGTAATCTCTATGTAACTTAAGACCATAACAAGTGATATCATTAATTTTTTCTGCACCAGCACGCAATAAAGCATGCACCCAACAAAAAGGGCTCTGAAAACGAAAATAACGGATTTGATGTTTATCCAGTTGAACTCGCAACATTTCGATATCAACAATCTCAATTTTTGGCTGTAAAATTTCTACAGCTAACTGCTCTAAGCGCCACCATGTTTTTTGCTTGCGGCTAACATCGTACTGATTCCAATCAATGACTTCATGATAAAAACGTTTACAGCCACGACACACATCATCACCATATACAGTTGAGCATAAACCAACACAAGGCGTGGCTTTATCATCGATCATTACGGAAACCTCTTTTCATACTGCTATCATTATTATGCGAAAACCTTGCCACTCTGCCAAGCGAAAAAAATCACTTTAGCAATCAATTGTCTAAATAAAATTACCTCTGCAAGCTATCCGGTTATATCTAAGCTGCGTCAAATGTAGCTGCAACAACCTGTCCTATATCAAATCCCAACTCTTTATGGTTTTATAATGATTTATAGCACCTTGCCTTGATAAATTAATCATAAATATTTATTATAACAAATTGTTATTAATTTACATTTTAGAAGTATCAGTATCAGGCTAACGATAACTCTCTCAAATAACTCAGAAAAGGTTAAATCAAGGTAAGTCCATAATGAAGATATTAATTGTGGGTGGCACAGGACTCATCGGCCAAGCTGTCAAAGAAGAGCTAGGATCACGTCATGACATTATCATCGCGGGTTCTAAAAGCGGTGACGTTCAAGTAGACATTACTGACTGTGCGTCCATTCAAGCGCTTTACAAAAAAACACAAAACTTAGATGCTATTATCGCAACAACCGGTCGTGTCAAGTTTGCACCACTCAACGAGCTAACAAGTGAAGATTATCACTTTGGCTTAAACCATAAGCTCATGGGGCAAATTAACCTGGTACTTCTAGGCATTCCTCATCTTAATGACGGCGGCTCATTTACGCTAACCAGTGGCATCTTAAACCACGACCCCATCGTTCAAGGTAGCTCTGCTGCGATGACCAATGGCGCCATTGATGGCTTTGTGCGTTCAGCAGCCATAGAACTCCCTAATGCTTTAAGAATTAATACCGTCAGCCCAACAGTAGTCACCGAAGCCTTACCTGCATATGAAAACTACTTTAGAGGTTATTGCCCAGCGCCTGCTGCCACCGTCGCAAAAGCCTACAGTAAAAGCGTAGAAGGCAAGCAAACCGGCCAAATTTATAAGATAGGCTTCTAAAAAATATAAAATACAGTTAAACAACCGATCACAGCTTTTTAAGGATATATCAGCAGCAATATTCCATATTTTTATTGTAATTCAGGCTTGCCAGCACAACCGCAGGCAAGCATTTTTTGCATATCACAGACCGGTTAATTAACATAAAAATACATGGTGAATATTCAAAGAAATAGCACATGCTTTAGTTAGCGCTTGCATTAACAACTTAACAACTTAACAACTTAGAACCTAGTCATTATCCTCAGCTATATAATAGAGAATAGTAGAGAAAATCACTCTCTCTACTCTACCCTCCACTCCAACGTCAAATATTTAATGAAATTAGGTAGGCAGTAAACCTAACAGCAAACAAGGTTCAATTTAATGAAATAAATTCATAAAAATAAAATTAAACTATCTAAATCTACACTTAGAATATAAAAAAACTAAAAATTGAAGTAAAATTGCTTTTAACTTCGACTGTCCATACAGCAATCTGCATAAAAATAAGCTCTAATAAAACTTCAATTAAAACATACAATATATAGTGGCTAATAGAAAACCACTTGTCTTTCATAAAGAAACAATTAAAATGGAGTCCAATAACTCAAAAAATAACTAAATTAAGTCAAGCGTTCAACTCGCTTTATCAAGTAATAAAATAAAGGATAGTAACTATGGTGCTGTGTTTGCGCGTTACCAAATCTCCTGAAAATGAAATTGGCTTTAGCCATTACAAAGAATTCTCAAATCAAGGAGGAGTGGTTGGACGCTCAGAACGCTGTGATTGGTGGTTGCCTGATCGTAGTAATATTATTTCAAACCAGCATATGTTTATCCGCTATCAAGACAACCAATTTTATATTGTCGACAACAGTACCAATGGCACATCCTTAGGTCACGAAGAAAAAGATGCTCTCATTCCAGGGAAACCTTACTCACTTAGCGAAGGTAGTGAAATCGCAATTGGTGAATATATTCTTCATGTTGAAAAAGTGATTAATAATCAAGAAAAAGAAGAAAAAAACAACGGTGTACCCGAGACTCCGTTACACTCTCAGCTTGAAGGCGAGCTCCCCTTCTTAAATCCATATGCTGAAACCGACCTGGAGCGCCTTGTCCAAAATGAACAACACGAACAAACTCAAACCCAACAACCTTCTCATACACAGATGTTTGAAAATAAATTTAATGCCTGGACAAACCCAACACCAGCCTTTCAAGCCAAAACAGAAACTCCCCCTCCACAACCTGCGCGCTTTGCCCCGTTTGAAGCAGCAACGCTTGGCCAGTCACAAGACGCTGAATCTAGCGCTGCAATAGATACAGGTAGACGTGAAACAACCCCATCACAACCTCAAAATTTCAACCATTTTCAGCAAGATACACAAGCAACACCTGCAGTCGAACCTGCTCCTTTTACCGGGTTTCAACATCAAGAGCCACAAGGGCGCATACAGCATCCAAACTCCACAACAACGCATCAAGCACCAGCGATAAAACCACAGTCGACACAGCCATCATCATCACAAAGCACTCTCACCACGAACCAGAACTCAGCAACACAACAACAGTTTAACCCATCTAACTTTTTAAACAGCCTCATTCAACGCTTTGGTTTAAGCCAAGATGCAATCTATGCTTTAGGTGAAGAGCAAGTCACCTCTATTGTTATGGATTTACTCGAGGGCTCTCTAGAGGGCTTTATTGAGTTACTTATTGCGCGCGCAAAAGTTAAAAATGACTTAAACGTCAATATGACCATGATTCAACATGAAGAAAATAATATTCTTAAACACTCAGTTCATGCCAAACAAGCGATGGCTTTATTTCTCCAAACGCAAAGCGACTCATTTTTAGCGGCAAAACCTGCGATAGAAGATACTGTTAAAGATATTAAGCAACACCAACGTGCATTGTTTGAGGCGGTGAAAAAAGCACTACAATCAACACTGAATGCTGTCGATCCATTAGCCATAGAACGACAAGCCTCCGAAGGCAAACGCTACTTCTTTCCGGGTAATAAATATAAAGCAGACTGCTGGAAAGACTATAGTAAACGCTTTCAAAACTTACAACGCAATGATGGCGCCTTGCTCTATGAGCAATTTTTAGATTACTTTGCTGATACCTATCAAGAAAAAACTCAGAGCTAAATTAATAGCTTAATATCAACTTATTATTTAATTTATAAAATACAATCAAAAGGCCTTATATATGCTGTTCAAATATAAACCTCTGACCTTAACTATCCTTACTGTAAGCCTACCTATGCTTAGCTTCTCTGCAACAACCAGCATCCCAAAGTTCAAATCACAAGCCGAACAAAATGCTTATATTCAGCAACTGCTCGAAAAAAATAAAGCACAAGAGCGCACCATACAAGCACAAAATAAAAAAATCCAAACACTCAGCCACCAGCCAGCAAAAAGTTCACCCTCACAGGCTCAGTACAATAGTCAACCACATGCGCCATTATCACTCACCCAAGCACAAAAACCACTGACATCTACCGGTAATAATTCAGTTGCACCATTACCCACAAATGGCACAGCATCACCTAAATCTTCCTTATTCCAGTTCAACTCTCCAATACCAATAGACTTTAGTGGCTTTGCAACCGCAGGTGCTGGCATTAGCTCCAGTGCACAGCCTTATCAAGCCATGGAAGTCGGTAATATCGATAACCAACTACGCTTAAATAATATTCAACTGGGTTTGCAGATGAATGCACATATCACCGATAATTTATCTGCAGTTGGTCAACTTGTTGCTAATAATGCCTCACAAAATGATGGTCAGTTTAAAGTGCAGCCTGACTGGGCTTTTTTAAACTATCAACTTGATAATAATTGGAGTGTCTCTGTCGGTCGCATGCGTATTCCGATTTACCTATATTCTTCAAACTTCTATGTCGGCACAAGCTATCCATGGGTCTCCCCTCCTGCTGAAGTATATAACCTGATGCCAATTTATAACTTTAATGGTGCACAAATCACCTGGGATACTCCGCTTGGCCAAAGTGCCTGGTCAATCAATACTAAACTCTATGGTGGTTATATCGATGATACGGTCAATGTGCCACTCGGTCCGTCAACACTCACCAGTCATAATGCCATTGGCTTCGATGCACGTTTAACGAATAATATTTTTACATTTAACCTTGCCGCTATGCATATGCGTTTTGATATTTCACCCTTCCCACAAACAGGCACAGGTATTAATGACTCTTATGCAAACTTGATCACTGCTGGTGCTGCGGTTAATTATCATAACTTCTTCTCTATTATTGAAGGGGGCGTTCGTAATGTTGCCTATGAAATCCCATCGAACCAATCCGCCTATGCCACCTTTGGTTATAATATTGGCAAATGGCAGCCTTCCATTACCTTTGCAGCATTAAGAACCTCACCACGCGCCAATCGTCCCGCAAGCTATATTACTCCCGATGGCCAACAAGTAGATATTATGAATACTCAACAAAATTCTGTCACTGTCGACCTGAAATACCATTTAAAACCAAACGTCACATTAACACTTGAAGATGAGTATGTGCATCCTTTAAACGGCTCTTTTGGCTTCTTCGCAGGCTTTAGAGATGGTAATAGCTTCCAAGTGTCATCACTTCCAGGTAATGTTAATATTATTCGTGCAAGCATCAGTGCCGCCTTTTAATCTCATAACCCATAATAACTAACCTAATAATTACAGATGAAACATTTAAAAACATACGCTTTAAAACTAGCATTTATTAGCTTTGCCATAGCGCCGTGTTCAACGTTGTGGGCACAAAGCTATGAAGTTATCGTCAATCCAATTAACCAGATGCAGCCTCTCTCTAAAGGCGCATTACAACAGCTATTTTTAAAGCAACGCACAATAGCGGGTTATCAAGTTAAAAGTGATGGCAATAAGCACTTATTTAATTTAGAGCCTATTGATAATCAAAGCAATGAGAGCTATCAAGGGTTCTATCTTGCTCTTATGGGCTGGGGAGTATCTCAAGTAAATACCTACTGGAATAATAAACGCTTCTCCGGCTCCAGTTTAATACCTCAAGGGCTTACCAATACACAGCAAGTGATCAACTACGTTGCCAAACATCAAGCCGCCATTTCCTACATTCCCATCGAGGATGACAGTAGTCAAATTAGAGCGTTACAAATCATTCAATAGGCACTTTTCGTGTCTATTGCTATTACCTTAAGCAGGCTTTTTCCCATAGCGTCTAACTTCTGTATTATTTTTATAATAATCAAATGCATCTAAACAATTTGCTGTCTTCGCATATTCAACCTGCATATGACGCCGCTGATGATAAGGTCGGGCAAGCTCTTCATAAATCACAGCATCTGAAAAATCAACACCCGGCTTGGCCGCATCAAAGCGTGTCGCTGAGAACATCAGTTTTTTTATCCCCGCCCAGTAAATCGCTGATATACACATCGGGCAAGGCTCTGTACTACTATAAATAACACAGTAAGACTGCTCACCTGGCTGTGATAATTTCGCTTGACCTTGATAAACACAGCCTAAATCGACAACTCCAAGCTCTTTCGCAGCCATTCGAATCACCATCACTTCAGCATGTGCAGTCGGGTCATGGTTTAAAACCACTTGATTGCGGCTCACCCAATGGCGAATCACCTCATCAGTCTCACTATCAATTTGTACAATAACCGCGCCAAACGGGCCGCCACCATTTTTTACAGACTGGAGCGCCTCTTCATTAGCACACTCTAGCCATTGATTCGCAGGTGCTGAAATTTTTTCATAACACATAATATAAGTTTCCCCTTACAAGCTCCAAGCCCTAACCCTTATCCCTCTTTTAGCAAAAAAATGAAATATAATATCGATATTAACCAATTAATTACCTTATTCTCAAGCATAAACGATTAAATTTAATGATGCCAGCTTCTACTTTGCCCTCATACCTTCAAGTAGCTACAACTTATAAAATCCTAAATTTTACCTTTACAATACACCTGCTCTGCGATATAAAGAGTGTAAACAAGCTAAAACTTAGTTATAACCAAACCTTACGAACTTTATTTTCTTATCCCTTTAATTTAGCCAAAAATATTAAATAATGGAGATCTCCCAAATTTCTGGATAAAACCTCACTGAGCAAAATCATAATTAACTAAAACTACCATAAAAAACAAATATATTTAATATGTAAAATATAGGAATAATTTAAAATTTATTTTTTTATGATTGTCTATTATCTAAAATACTATAGAGTCTAATGTAGTAAGGAATAATACAGTTATGAGAGTGTCGCCAACCACTGCATTATTACTAGTTTTAAAGAAATGTCCTGAAAAAAATAAACTGATCGGCCAATACTGCATATTTTGCATGCTTTATTCCCGCTCAATGCATGAGCTTTGACAGCATAATCAACTAAGTCACGCCGACTCGCTGCGGTTATAGTTTTTTTTCAACAATATCCTTGAGCACTTTGTGCTCTAGGCTAAAGTCTGCGTACATCTGCTTCAAACGACGGTTTTCGTCTTCAAGCTCTTTTAAACGCTGTAGATCTGAAACACCCATGCCTTGATACCTGGATCTGAGTTTGTAGTAGCTGCTTTTAGCAATACCATACTGGCGACAAATATCTTCAACTCTAACACCCGCTTGGCCTCCATTAAGCATGGCTACAATTTATGACTCTGTTAGTTTTGATCGTTTCATCTTCTCTTTCCTGTCTAAGTTAATTTAACAGAAAATTCCACTTATCACTTGTACTATTTTAAGGGAGGATTACCTAAGTAAGATAGCTCTTCGGTTAAATACCTAGCCAAATTAGTTATATTTGCTACAATAGCCCAACATAGCTTAACCAACACAATGGAAGTTTTATGAGCATTGACCACTGGGATGCAGAGCACTACCACCAATCCTCTGACATGCACTCGATATACTCGCTGATGAGCGTTTTAATACAGAAGATACTATTCTTGATATTGGCTGTGGCTCTGGAAGGGTTACAGCAGATATCGCAACACTTACTCCCCAAAGTCAAGTGACTGGAGTCGACCTGTCTGAAAACATGATTGCTTTTGCTAAGAAACAATACGAAACTACTAAAAATTTAAACTTTATTACCGGTGATATTCTCAATTTACAGCTAGACTCTAAATTGACAAAGGTCTTTACCTTTAGCATGCTGCAGTGGGTTATAGACTTTCATCAAGCATTTACCCAAGTTTATCTCAATCTAAAAAACCAAGGGCGGTTCGTTGGCGGCTATTTTCTAAAGTGCCCACAAATATGGGACTCCCTTGATGAACTTATCAGCACCCCTAACTGGAAAAAGTACTTTGAAAACTATGATTCCGGGTTTTATCAACACGAGAAAGAATACTGTCAATCAGCATTAAAGCAGGCAGGATTTCAATCACAAATTGTCGAACTAAGTAAAGATTTTATTTTTAAAGATAAGGAAAGCGCAATTAACCATACCAAAAATTGGCTACCTCATCTCTCTAGATTACCAAAAGATAAGGTGGACTACTTTTTATCTGAGCTGGCAAATTTAATCATGAATAAAAGCCAAGTAAACGATAAAGGTCATATTATCACAAATTGCGGCTACATCATTTTTCACGCCTCTAAACTAGCCCCATAAATATCTCATTAATATATCACAACAATACATTGCTCCTCTTAGGAGCACTTAACCAGGCGTTCAGGCTTCTTTCTTGGGGTATCGATAGAGATAGGTTTTTACGCCTCAAAAAGCTAATAAGCCACAATTAACTCCAGCCAAGCACATCATAACCTTTATTTGCTAAACACCTGTTCACATAACGCCGCTTTAATTGATCTGGAGAGATCCCAGCCGCTGTTCCTCCAGCGGCAGCACCCACTCCGGCACCTACTGCGGTAGAACCTAAGATTGAGCTCCAATTACCACTAATAAGACCACTCACAACCCCAACGGCTGCACCTCCTGCAGCACCCACAGCAGCACCCGTACCTGCACCTTTAAGAACTTGTTTTGCCTTTGAAGATTGTAAATACTCGTCCGCTTCTTGCGTACATACATTAATATCCTCTTGTGCTACCGCTTTACCAACTCGCTTATATTTCGCATTTGGATAAAGTTTAGGTGTTGATGCACACCCCACCAACATTATGGCCACTAACACAGGTGCAGCATAATATCTTATGATCATTACTCATGCTCAACTACAATAACTAGTTCTAGAAGAATATCATTGATCCCTAATCAAGGGAATAAAAGCAAAATAAGTTATTAGTCAAATAAATAAGTATATTTTCCATAACCCTCCGCGACCAAAGCCTGCATTGGAATAAAGCGCAGTGCAGCTGAATTAATACAATAACGTAACCCTGTTGGCTCTGGACCATCATTAAATACATGCCCCAAATGCGAGTCTGCATATTTTGATTTCACTTCTGTACGTGTCATAAAAAATAGTCGACGATCTGCTTTTATCACAATATATTGCCGATCAATAGGTTGAGTAAAGCTCGGCCAACCCGTGCCAGATTTATACTTATCTTTCGAACTAAATAAAGGCTCTCCAGAGACGATATCTACATAAATACCAACCTGTTGGTTATCCCAATACTCATTATCAAACGCTCTTTCTGTCCCCTCTTTTTGCGTTACCTTATATTGCAATGGTGTTAACATCTCCAAACGACTCGCTTTATCAAACTTAGAATAATCCGCTGCCATAGTCCGCTCCCCATACAAAATAACTGCGCTTACAAGCCATATCTGCATTAAAAATTTCATAACCAATCCCTTGATAATTTAAGACTCAAAAATAAAAAATAAGCCCTTAATAATATCTAGTCAATCCGACAATTGATTACCCTCCCGTTCACTTTTTTATATTTTCAATTTAATCAATATAGATACATTTATCTTATTGTATAATATATAAAATTTATATATCTAAAAAACAAGATAAAATACAGATCATTATAAAATTTTCGGTTTGATTTCGTAAGCGTCGCTACCTCGGTAGGTATTTTGCACATCCAATGATGCAAAATCGCCGAGCAAAACGCGACGACTATAAACCCTCGGCTGCCCTCGTCACAGGGCATTACGTGCCTTGAATCGGCCACTACATACCCTGCTCTCAAATGGCGCTACGGCTCGTAAAGATTTTTAGACACTCGTTCCGCTTGCTACAGACCTTACGG